>PMTT01000166.1 GCA_003167275.1 Bryobacterales bacterium
TGGCGTCGAAGAAGCCCTGATTGAGGAAATGGTGGCGTCTTTCCCAGTCTATCAGCCCGCTTCCAGCCAGCCACCCGCGGCCGACCCTGCGGCGGCGCCAAACCAACTCAACCTGGTAGGGCAGCCGGAACGCGGCAACGCGGTTTCGCGGCCCGCTCTCCCGGTGCTCGGGCCTGCCCGCCTGTCAGTCCACCGCCCTCCAAACCACACGCACCGCCGTTATGCCAAACGAACCCAGTCCCATTTCCGGACACTCGCCGGCGCCCCGCGAAGGTTCTGGCAACCCGCTTCGGGGACAGCCGCTGGAGCCCGCTCCCTGACCGCGTTGCGCTTCCCCTGCCAACGCCGTGGATTATACTGATGGGGGAAGTGGAAACTCGAATTGCGCGCCATTGCCGGACCGTTTGGATCGCGGCCGTGTTGTTCTTTGTGTTTCCGTGGAACGCCGCCGCGCTGAACCCCCGCAAGAGCCTCACGCAATATTCCCGGCTGGTCTGGACCCAGCAGGACGGGCTGCCGCAGGACACCATCCGGGCCATCGCGCAAACTACCGATGGGTACCTTTGGGTGGGGACCGACGAAGGGCTGGCGCGCTTCGACGGCTACGAGTTCGTGGTCTACGACAAGACTAACGGCGATCTCCCTGGTAATTCGATTACGGCACTGGCCTCCGCGGGCGACGGGGCGCTGTGGATCGGGACGTCTAATGGGCTGGCGGAGTATCGCGACAAGAAGTTTCGCACCTATACGACCAAACAGGGGCTGCCGGACAACGCCATCAGCGGGCTCTACGAAGATCACGGCGGCACGCTTTGGATCGTGGCGGGCGTGTATCTGAGCCGCTTCCAGGACGGCAAGTTTACGAATTTCGCGCCGGACGCGGAGCTTCCCGTGACTTCCGTGCGGCAGATTCGCGAGGACCGGAATCACGACCTGTGGGTGGCCGGATTCAGCCGCGTGGTGAAGATGTCGGGCAGCCAGTTCGTAACGGTGATCGACCCCAAGGACTTGAACAGCGACATTGTCAATAGCATGGTGGCCGGCCACGACGGCGATTTTTGGCTTGCAGGCAGCGAGGGGATTATCCGGCGTTCTCCGGCGGGCGAAATCCGCCGGTACGGTGTCCGCGACGGATTGCCCGATAAGCTGGTTCGCGCGTTGTGGGAAGACCGCGACGGCAACATCTGGGCGGGCACGAACCTGGGCCTTGCGCGGTTGGACGGAGACCGCTTCGTCACGCCGCAGGATGCCGACAACCGCAACATTGTGCGGTGCCTATTCGAGGACCGCGAAGGCAACCTGTGGGTGGGCTCCAACAATGGCCTGACCCGCTACCGGGACGATATCCTGACGGTTTACGGCAAGAGCGAAGGGTTGCCCAGCGACGAGCCGAACGCGGTCTTCCAGGACCACAAGGGCCAAATCTGGGTAGGGTTCCACGACAGCGGGCTGATGCTGTTCTCCCCGAAGAGCTACCGGGTTTACACTACTCGTGACGGGCTGCCCAACAACGAAGTCTTCTCGATTCGGGAAACCCGCGGCGGCGACCTGCTGATCGGCGCCCGCGGAGGGTTGGTGCGCATGCACGGCGAGCGGTTCACCACATTCATCCCTCCGGATCCGCTGGGACGAGTCAATGTGTTTGACGCCATGGAAGACTCCACGGGACGGATCTGGGTGGCGACACCGGGAGGCCTGGACGAACTGCGGGACAACCAGATTCGAACGGTGCTGCCCAGCGCGCCCCTGCTGGTCAGCTCCGCGGTTACGCTGTGTCAAGGCCGCGACGGGGTGGTGTGGGCCGGCACCTACGGCAAAGGGCTGTGGCGAATCCAGGGCAACGAGACGCACCTCTTCACGACGGAGGAGGGTCTTTCGAGCGACGAAATCCGATCGCTCTATCTGGATCCGGACGGCACGCTGTGGATCGGAACCTTCGGCGGCGGGCTGAACGCGCTCCGCGACGGGAAGTTCCAACGGTTCACGGCGAAAGACGGGCTGCTGAGCGACAACGTGACGGATGTGTCCGACGATGGCGACTCGCTGTGGCTGAGCACGACGCGGGGGATCTGCCGGATTACCAAGCGGCAACTGCGGGAATTCGCCGGGCATCAGCGGGCCCGCCTGGAGCCGGTGAACTACGGCGTCGAGGACGGACTGCGGAGCGCGTCGTGTTCGCCGAGTTTCCCCGTCGGCAGCGGAGGCCACCGGACATTGGACGGGCGGATCTGGTTTACCACCAGCCGCGGATTGGCGGTGTTCGATCCCGGCGCGCGAAAGCAGGCGGTGCTGGCGCCGGCCGCGCAGGTGGTGGAAATCACGGTGGACGGGAATCCCGTGGATCTGGCGCATTTCACGAAACTGGGGCCCACCAGCCAACGAATTCAGATTCGCTATACGGGCATCCATCTGAGCGCGCCGGAGCGGGTGCGGTACAGCATCAAGCTGGAAGGGCTGGACACCGAATGGCGGCAGGCCGGCAACCAGCGGGTGATCGACTACAATACGCTGCGGCACGCTCACTATCGGTTTATGGTGAAGGCCGAAGTTCCGGGAGCGCCGTCTAGCGAGCAATCGTATGCGTTCGAAGTTCTGCCGCGGTTCTATGAGACGACTTGGTTCCGCCTGCTCGGCGCGATGATGCTGGTGGCGTGTGCGTGGGGGGGCTATCAATTGCGCCTGCGGCAAATCCGCTACCGGTTCGCCCTGGTGCTGGAGGAGCGGGCGCGCCTGGCGCGCGAAATTCACGATACCCTGGCGCAAGGTTTTGTGGGGATCTCTTCCCAACTCGACGCGGTGGCGATGTGCATGCCGGAAGAGGGCACTCCGGCGCGCACGTTTCTCGACATGGCGCGGCGCATGGCGCGGCACAGCCTGACCGAGGCGCGGCGCTCGGTGATGGATCTGCGGGCCTCGGTGCTGGAAGGCCAGAATCTGGCGGCGGCGTTGGAATCGGGGACGCGGGTGTGGACTGCGGGATCGGGCGTGGAGGTGGACGTGAACATCACAGGGACACCCGGCGCCCTTCCGCAGGAGATGGAGCAGCATCTGTTGCGCATCGCGCAGGAGGCGGTGGCCAACGTGTTGAAGCACGCGGGGGCGAGTAAGATCTGGGTCAAGCTTCATATGGAAGCGCGGAAGCTGTATTTGCGGATTCAGGACAACGGGCACGGCTTCGAGCAGGACGGTGTGTTTTCGTCGCGCGGCGGCCACTTCGGACTGATCGGGATGCGCGAGAGAGCCGAACGGCTGGGCGGCGAGTTGCATCTGGAGAGCCATCGGGGAGAAGGGACGGAGGTGGAAGTGAAGGTACCACTGCCATGAGCGAGTCGATACGGATCCTGGTCGCCGAAGATCACCTGGTGGCGCGGGTAGGAGTCAGCACCATCGTCAATATGCAGCCAGATATGACGGTGGTGGCGGAAGCTTCCAATGGGCAGCAAGCCGTGGAACTGTTCCGCAAGCATTTGCCTGATGTGACTTTGCTGGACCTGCGCATGCCCGGGATGACGGGCGTGGAGGCCGCCACGGCGATCCGCCGTGAGTATCCGAACGCGCGCATGATCGCGCTGACGACCTACGGTGGCGACGAGGACATCCGCCGCGCGCTGGCGGCCGGGGTTCAGGCGTATCTCACCAAAGACGTGCTGCACGATGAGCTGCTGAAGGCCATCCGCGCGGTGCACGCGGGCCAGACCTATCTCCCGGCGGCCGTGGCGGCCGCTCTGGCCGCGCAGATCCCGAGGCCCGACCTGAGCGCGCGGGAGGTGCAGGTGTTGGAACTGATCGTTCAGGGATTGGCGAACAAGCAGATCGCGTATTCGTTAAGCATTGCCGAGCATACGGTGAAGAATCACGTGAAAAGCATCCTGAGCAAGCTCGGCGTACAGGACCGGACGCAGGCCGCGACGGCGGCGATCCAGAGAGGGATCATTCACCTGTAGGGTATGCTTTAGCTTGCCCAGTCACAGTTAGGTGTAACGTCGGCGGTCTTGCCGCCCGTGATCGTGCGCGGCGGCAGGGCCGGTCGTGGCGCGGTCCCATGTATACTTGCTATTCAACTCTCATGAAAATCGATATTTTCTGCCACATCTTCCCCGAGTGCGCGTTCCAACGCTGGTTTGAAGCGGCGCCGAACCTCAAGGACATGGGGAAGCGCGTGCGGAATGTCCGAATGCTCTTCGACCTGGACCTTCGCTTTCGCGTGATGGACCAGTTCGGGGAGTATCGACAGGTGATCTCGATGGCGTCGCCGCCGCTCGAAGCCTTTGGCGGCCCGGAGGTAACGCCCGGCCTGGCGCGCATCGCCAACGACGCGATGGCGGAACTGGTGGACCGCTATCCGGACCGGTTTGCGGGCTTCATTTGCTGCCTCCCGATGAACCACTCGGCCGAGGCCGAGAGCGAACTGCATCGCGCGATGCGAGACCTCGGCGCGCGGGGCGTCCAGGTCTTTTCCAATGTGAATGGCCTGCCGCTCGACCGCGAGGAGTTCCGCTTCCTGTTCTCGGTGATGAGCGCGTACGATCTTCCCATCTGGCTGCACCCGGCCCGCGGCGCGAACTTTCCGGACTACCTCAGCGAGGAGCGATCGCTATATGAGATCTGGTGGACACTCGGATGGCCCTACGAGACCAGCGTCGCCATGGCCCGGCTGGTGTTTGCCGGCGTCTTCGACCAATGGCCCGCGATCAAGATCATCACCCACCATTTGGGAGCGATGGCGCCTTATTGCGAAGGCCGGATCGGCCACGGATGGGATCAGATGGGAACGCGCACCAGCGACGTCGACTACACGTCGCTCCGGGCGTCGATGAAGATGCGGCCGCTCGACTACTTCAAGAAATACTACGCGGACACGGCGGTCTTTGGCGCTGCGGCGGCGACGCGCTGCGGCCTCTCGTTCTTCGGGGTGGACCAGGTGCTGTTTGCCTCGGATACGCCGTTTGAACCCGAGCCCGGGATGTATATCAGAGAGACTATCGACGTGATCGACCGGCTTGAGATTAGCGATGAGGAACGCGAGCGGATCTACTGGAAGAATGCTCAGCGGCTGTTGAAGCTGGGGGCGTCGTAACACAGGCATTCTTGCCCGGCGGGTAGGGTATGCTTTAGCTTGCCCATCCATAAAAACTCAAGCAAGCACAGGGATCGCGGTAGGGATACCGGT
>PMTT01000356.1 GCA_003167275.1 Bryobacterales bacterium
GACATTCACGTGGAGAACGGCGCTTCCCTGATCTATCGCGAATCGAACTCCCGTTACATCGGGGTGCAATTCAGCGTGGAGGGGCGCGACCTGGCCAGTGCGGTTGGAGAAGCGCGGCGCAAGGTGGATCAGGCGGTGCCGTTGCCCATTGGCTACAAGTTCGATTGGGGCGGCGAATACAAGGACTACCTGGCCTCGCAGGAGCAGATGAAGATCATTGGGCCGATGACGGTGCTGCTGATTCTGCTGATTCTCTTCGCGCTGTACGGAAATCTGAAGTTCCCGATCATTATTTTCTTCAGCGTGCTGGTGACCGAACCGGTGGGCGGCCTGCTGGCGCTTTACCTCACCCACACCAATTTCAGCGTCTCTTCGATGCTGGGGTTCGTGGCGTTGATGGGGGTGGCGGTGCAGACCAGCGTGATTCTGTATTCCTTCATCAACAAGCTGCGGCTGGAAGGCCTGGACATTCTCACGGCGACGCTGCAGGCTTCCATGCTCCGGCTGCGCCCCATCATGATGACCGCCCTCGTGGCCTGTTTCGGGCTCCTGCCGGCGGCCATGTCCACGGGGGTCGGCAGCGATTCGCAGAAGCCGTTCGCCATCGTGATCGTCGCGGGCTTGGCCTCGCGGTTGTTGCTATCGATATTTTTATCGCCGGTGCTCTACGCGCTAGTGGCGCGCGACGGCGATACGTTGCAGGTTTAAATGAGGCAGGCGAGAAATATGCGGTGCATCCTCCGGTATGTGTGTGTGACTCTGTTGATCGCAGGCGGCGCGGCGGCGCAGACGGCGCTCACCTGGCAGCAGGTGGTCGATAAGTTTCGGGCGGCCAATCCCAACCTGCGCGCCGGGCAGCTCAATATTCAGGAATCGAAAGCGGGTGAGATTACGGCCTACCTGCGGCCGAATCCGAACTTCTCCCTGTCGCTCGACCAGCTCGCGCCGTTCAGCGGTAATCCCTACCGCCCGTTTGCGGCCGCGCTGCCGGTAGTCGAACTGGACTATCTGCACGAGCGGCAGCACAAGCGGGAGTTGCGTCTGGAAAGCGCGCAAAAGGGCACGGCGATTGCGGAATCGCAGCAGCAGGACCTGGAGCGGAACCTGCTATTCAGCCTGCGCTCCGCCTTTGTGCAGGCTTTGCAGGCCAAGGCCCTGTTGTCGAACGCCAAGGAGAACCTGGACTATTTCGACAAGGAACTGACCATCAACCGCGACCGCTACCGGTCGGGCGATATCGCGCGCGTGGACCTGGACCGAATCGCGCTGCAACGGGTACAGTACGAGTCGGATTTCCAGACGGCGATGGTGACCGTTCGGACGGCGAAGATCACGCTGCTGATGATGCTGAACGAGCGGACCCCCGTAGACCAGTTCGATGTCACCGGCCCCTTCGAGTTCCGGGAACGGATTATGGCGCTGAACGAATTCCATGACATTGCGCTGGCCGCGCGGCCGGACCTGCAAGCCGCCCTACTGGCCGTGCAGAAGGCCGGCACGGACCACAGACTGGCTGTGGCCAATGGATCCAACGATCCCACTTTCAGCGTGGACTTCGGATACCTTGCGCCGAGCCCGGCTTACATGGGGGTGGGCATCAGCTTCCCGCTCCGAATTTTCGACCGGAACCAGGGGGAGAAGGCGCGGACCCAGATCGATATCGCGCATGCCGAGCGCCAGAAGGACGCGGCACAAGCGCAGGTCTTCAGCGATGTCGATTCGGCGTATTACACGGTCGTGAGTTCGGCGAACCTGTTACGCCCGTATGCCGGCCCGGACGGTTANNGGGGCATATCTGACCGCAGCCGCACAGTTAAACATGGCCGTAGGCAGGGAAGGGATCCCGTAGCCAAAGGGAAAGATGATTTAGCCGGTAGAGTAGGACGGAGGGCAACGGAATAAATCCGCGACCCACCGTCCCCTCGTCGAACCGGACGTGCGGGTTTCCCGCATCCGGCTCTCCTGGAAACCTCGGTCACAGGCTCACGCATTAGATCTGCAACGGTTCGAGCCCAAGTCGCCGGAAGTGCTGATAATACGTAGTCTTTTCCGGCAGGCGGAAGGCCCGCTGGCTACGCCGATTCAAGTGTCTGAACAGACGTTGGCCGACATGCCAGTTGATCTCTCGAAACGCATCCCGCGGATATCCATACTTGAAGTAGTTCCCCCAGCCTTTCAAGTGCCGATTCAGCCCCTCAATCAGTTTCGGTATTCTCTCGGCGCCGTCGCCGGCAACAGTGCTGATCAACCCCTGAGATACTTTCCGAACGCGACCGTTGTATGAGTCGGCAGGCTGATTTCCCTTAGCGCGGCCCCTGAGCACAACCCGCAGTTTCGAACCTCCCGCAGCCACAGTAGCAATGGAGAACCCGCGGAAGTGTCTCTTGATGCGACCAATCCCGTTTTAGTCTCTCTAACTTACGCCTGAAAGCGCGCGGAAATGGAATTTGGCCCCATAACGGTCACAGATTTTTAAAGTATATTTTAAGGTCTGTAACTACTTGTATAAAAAGAACTAACAGACTCACACCCGATTTCGCCCACCCTCGTTTCTTGGAGACCCCCTGCTATCCTGTGTTTGTAGAGGCTGGCGCCCACCACGCCGGCCGCAACAAGCTTTTTCCTGGCCAGGAAACGTTGCTTTTCAGGTGGATCTGATCTCCCGGTAAGCCATCGAGGCCCACGGGAGACCTTGGGTTCGAACCCATTGAGCCCTGTGGCGGTAGCAAGCCATCGGGCGCATCAGGGGGCCGGTAACGGCCCAAAACATCTGGGCGGTCGGTTAGGGGTCGGATACCCTTCTGATTGGGAGGATTCCACCCGACGGCCGGCCGCCTGCAACGTCTCCACTTCGACCTTCATCTCCTACCCGTAGTGTCTCTTCCTTCCACCAGCCACCGATTGCCCGTCTACTACCTAAACACCCGTCGCAAAATACCACACCATCCCCCACATTTCGCCGCCTTCTTCCACACACACTGCTACAATAAGGTCAAATGGCGCATACGCCATCTACGTCCCGTCCCGGGCTGTTCGCATCCGACTAGCCCTCCGCCGCTCGCTGCGGCGCGCGCCGTTCCTTCCGGATCGCGGCGTGCAGGGTCTCATCTTCAACAACTGAATAGGAGTCTCCCCATGGCTACGACCCTGGAACAGGTCCGCATGGATCTTCCGAATTTGAAGGGCCCGGTCCCTGGCCCCCGCGCGCGTGCGGTAATCGAACGCGATCGACGCCACGTCTCCCCGTCCTACACCCGCTGCTATCCGCTGGTGGTCGATCGCGGCGAAGGCGCGATGATACAGGATGTAGACGGCAACCGTTTTCTCGATTTCAACGCTGGCATCGCCGTGGTGGCGACCGGCCACTGCCATCCCCGCGTGGTGAAGGCCATCCAGCAACAGGCCGCCCGGCTGATCCACATGTCCGGGACGGATTTCTATTACGAAGAGATGGTGGCCCTCGCGGAGAAGCTGTCCGAGATCGCGCCCGGCGCCGTGGAGCGCCGCGTGTCCTTCGGCAATTCCGGGGCCGAGGCCGTGGAAGGCGCCATCAAGTTGGCCCGCTGGTCCACCGGCCGCGACAAGATTATCGCCTTCTTCGGCAGCTTCCACGGTCGCACCATGGGAGCGCTTTCGCTGACCGCCCGCAAGGCGGTTCAGCGCAGCGGCTTCGGCCCGATGGTTCCAGGAGTGGTGCATGCCCCCTATCCGAACTGCTACCGTTGCCCGTTCGGGCAGACGCCGGACCACTGCGCGGTGGAATGCGTGAAGCACATCGAGGACACCCTGCTGAAGACCATCGCGCCGGCCGCGGAGACTGCCGCCATCGTCATAGAGCCGATCCAGGGCGAGGGCGGGTATGTGGTTCCGCCTCGGAAGTTCTTCGACGAACTGGCGCGCGTTGCCAATCAGAACGGCATTCTGCTGGTTTTCGACGAGGTGCAGTGCGGGATGGGGCGCACCGGCAAGATGTGGGCGGCGGAGCATTTCGATGCCGTGCCCGACATCTTCGCGGTGGCCAAAGGGATCGCCAGCGGAATGCCGCTGGGGGCCACGGTGGCGCGCCACGACCTGATGACCTGGCCGCCGGGCGCCCATGCCTCCACCTTCGGAGGCAACCCAGTTGCCTGTGTGGCGGCCCTGGCCACCATCGCGCTTCTGAAGGAAGGATTGATGGCCAACGCCGAGCGTATGGGCACTTACCTTCGGACCCGTATGCGCGATTGGCCGGCGCGATTCCCCAATGTCGGAGATGTGCGCGGGCTGGGCCTCATGATAGGCATCGAGTTGGTGCGCGATCAGGCGACCAAGGAGCGGGCGCCCGAGCTTCGCGACCGCGTGGTGCAAATGGCGTTCGAGCGCGGGCTTCTGGTGCTGGGCGCGGGCGATAACACCATCCGGCTGTGCCCGCCCCTGGTGGTCACGGTTGACCAGTGCGAATTCGCACTTGATACGCTGGAAGAGTGCTTGAAAACGGCGACCGCAAACGGATGAGGATCCTCGACGTGGGCTGCGGGATTCACAAACAGCCCGGTTCCATCGGAATCGACCGGAATCCTGCCAGCCGCGCCGACGTTCTGGCGGACCTGGATCGCTTTCCCTACCCCTTCGCCGACGGTTCCTTCGACCGGCTGACGGCCATCCACGTCATCGAGCACGTCGACGACGTGATCCGCACCATGGAAGAGTTCCACCGGCTGGTGCGCGCGGGCGGCACCGTGCGCATCGAGACCCCGCACTACACGGATTTCAGCTCGTTCTGCGACCCCACCCACAAGAGCCACCTGAACAGCTTCAGCTTCCGCTATTTCGGCGAAAACCACGGCGGGTTCGGCTATTACTCGAAAGCACGGTTTCGCGAAATTTCCGTGCGCGTCAAGCTGTTGGCGTTTTGGAGATGGCTCGGCTTCGAGTTCCTGGTCAACCGCTTCCCACGGTACCGCCGGTTTTGGGAATACTACTTGTGCTACGTGGTGCGGGGAAAGGCCATGGAATTCGAGTTCGAGGCGCTCAAGTAAAGGGCGCCTGAACATTTTTCGGCGATTTTCCGCCAGTCTGCGCACTATATGTACTTTATGATGGGGCTGCTCTATCGCGCGGCGGATGCCTTCAGGCGGCGCGCGCTGCGCGGCGACCACGGGCGCATCGGCGAAGATCTGGCGCATCGCTTCCTGCGCAGCCACGGCTGCACCGTGGTGGCGCGCAATTACCGTACGCGCTCCGGATCCGGGGAAATCGATATCGTGGCATGGCACGCCGGCGTGCCATGCCACGATATCGATTTCCCCGGATCCGGAGCGCGTACGGTAATTGCGCGCCACCACGGTGCAGCCGTGACGGCGAAGATAA
>PMTT01000299.1:0-7740 GCA_003167275.1 Bryobacterales bacterium
TTTTCGGACTGGCGCCCGCGATTCGCGCCACACGCCCTTCGCTTACGCCCGGGTTAAAAGAGACCTCGGGTGGCGGACGTTCCGCAGGACGGTGGAGCGGCCGGGCCCTGGTAGTTTGCGAGGTCGCCCTGTGTACCATCCTCCTGATCGGCGCCGGTCTGTTCGTGAGGAGTCTGCGACACCTGAGGGACCTGGATTCGGGTTTCGTTGCAGAGCACGTTTTGGTGGCGAATGTGAGCGCGCCGAGGCAGTATCCGCAGGCACAAGTGCGGCAGCGGGCGGAGACATTGCGCGAACAGGCTGCCGCTCTGCCGGGTGTGCGGGCCGCGGGATTGAGCCACATCCGGCCTCTATCGGGCTTTAACATCAGTGGTAAGGTGGAAGCCGAAGGCCACGTTCCGAAGCCACAAGAGGAAACCGATACATACGACCTGAGCATTTCGCCGGAATTCTTCGCCGCCATGGGCACGCCGCTCCTGGAGGGCCGCGACTTCAGCGACCACGACCATGCGGGCACGCGCAAGGTCGCGATTGTAAATGAGTCTTTCGCCCGGCAGTTTTTCCCCGGGCAAGACCCGGTGGGCCGCCATTTTGGGATCGAGGGGCCGTCCTCCGCCGGCGCCATCGAGATTGTGGGCCTGGTCAAGGACACCCGGTGGATTGACCTTCGACGGAAGCCGCCCGCGATGTATTACCGGCCCTCGCGGCAGAGCGGCATCTGGGGCGAATGTCTGGCTGTCCGCACGACCGCGGACCTTAGCACCGTCGCCGCTGCCCTCGAACGCATCGTCCACGACATCGACCCGCGCCTCACCCTGAAGGACGTCGTGCCCTTCACTGAAATGGAGGACCGGACCCTGGTGATCGAGCGGCTGGTGGCGCAGGTATCGGCCGCTTTTGGAGTGTTGGCGTTGGTGGTGGCATGCGTAGGTTTGTACGGGGTGCTGGCGTACGGGGTGGCGCGCCGCACGCGGGAAATCGGCGTACGGATGGCATTGGGAGCGTCGCGTGGCGGTGTGCAGTGGATGGTGTTGCGCGAATCTCTCGTGCTGTTGGGGCTGGGATTTGCTCTGGGTGTTCCCGCGGCCCTGGCGGCCACGCGGCTGGTGGCGTCGATGTTGTTCGGATTGCGTCCGGCGGACCCGGTCACCATGGCAGCGGCTCTGACAGTGATGGCGGCGGTGTCGCTGGCAGCGGCGTGGGTGCCCGCGCGCCGCGCCGCGCGCGTCGACCCGATGGTGGCGCTGCGGTACGAGTGAGGGACCGCGACGTATCCAGCCGGCTTTCAGCCGACAGACAGGCGAAACCGCCTGTCCNNGCAGGCGGTGCCGCGCATCTGGATTCTTCTCGAAGCATCATCGTGGGGGCACGACATTAGCCGGCGATTGGCGGGACTTTTGGCAGCGGTTTCCCGATTTCCCAATGGTGTCCGAACGGATCGACGATTCGTCCCAGGCGCCAGCCATATTGGTTGTCCACGGGCCAGACTACCGTGGCTCCTGCCGAGACAGCCCGTGCGAAGGTCGCGTCCGGGTCCTCGACGGTCAGGATCATTCGCACGGAACCACCGCCGAGGGTCTCCGGACTGAAGTTGGAGTGCTCCGGAGACTCGTCGGCGAGCCAGAATTCGGCCTCGCCCACGGATAGTTGAGCGACCACCTCCCCGCTATCGTTCTCGACGCGGAATAACTCGCCGGCATCGAACGCCGCCTTGTAGAACTCGATCGCCTTCTTGCCGTTTCGAACCGAGAGCATGGGAGCGATTGCGGTCTTGCGCTCCTTGCCGGCCTGCGAGTTTTCGCTCATGGTGCGTCCTCTCCCCGAATCGTACCAGATGCACGGCATTTCTTCGCGTGGCGCTTGGGAAGTGAAGGGCGTATGATAAGTCCCATGGTACGCTTGTCACCACAACGATGACTTTTGAGGAGTTCGAGCGCCTGCCCGACGGACCGGAAGATCTAGAGCTTCTGGAAGGAGAGCTAATTGAGATGCCGCCGCCTGAGTGCTCGCACATGGAAGGCGCCGAGGGCCTGTCCAGGCTACTGTATGCTGCTTTGGAACAGTGGAGTCCGGCGGAAAAGGTGGCCGCTAAACTGGGCAAGGTGCACATGGAGATGGGGTACTTGCTGACCAGTGATCCGCGTTCTTGGCTACGCCCCGACGTTAGCATCACCCATCTGAATCAGCCAAAGGGCAAGTATTACGAAGGCGCACCCTTAATGGTCTTCGAGGTGGTTTCCGCCGAGGATCGGGCGGGAAAACTGGCCAAGAAGGTGCAGTTGTTTCTCCGCTACGGCGCTCAAGAGGTCTGGCTGATCTATCCGGAGATGCGGGACGCCTACATCTACAAGCCCGGAGTGGCCGCCGCCCTGCACGAGGAGCACTCCGTCCACAGCGACCTGTTGCCCGGCATCAACATCCCCTTCGAGCAGTTTCTCTAAGGGCAGCACCGGTTTGCCCTTTTGGTACGTTCAGCTTTCCTTTGCACCCGTTCGCCCTCCCCGCGCATCCATTAGCTGAGTAATCTTGACTAAAAAGTGCAGATTAGCTAATTTGGTTGTAGCCCAACAGTTTAGGAGCCACCAGTGAGCAGTTCCAGCAATACTATTGAAACTTTTGCGAATCAGGAATATAAGTGGGGATTCGTCACGGATATCGCGGCCGATACCATCCCCCGTGGCCTGAGCGAAGACGTCGTCCGGCTGATCTCTGCCAAGAAGAATGAGCCGGAATGGCTGCTCGAATGGCGCCTCAAGGCCTTTCGGCACTGGCAGACGATGACCGAGCCGACGTGGGCAAACGTACACTATCCCAAGATCGACTACCAGGACATCATCTATTATTCGTCGCCGAAGGCCAAAAAGGACGGCCCCAAGAGCCTCGACGACGTGGATCCCGAACTCCTGAAGACCTACGAGAAGCTGGGTATCCCGCTGCAGGAACGGGCGATCCTGGCTGGCGTGGCGGTTGACGCGGTTTTCGACAGCGTCTCCGTGGCCACCACCTTCAAGGCCAAGCTGAAGGACATGGGCATCATCTTCGGATCCTTCTCCGAAGCCGTTCAGGAGCATCCCGAACTGGTACGGAAGTACCTCGGCTCGGTAGTCCCCACCTCCGACAACTTCTTCGCCGCGCTGAATTCGGCGGTCTTCAGCGACGGCTCCTTCTGCTACGTGCCGAAGGGCGTCCGCTGCCCCATGGAGTTGTCGACGTACTTCCGCATCAACGCCAAGGACACCGGGCAGTTCGAGCGGACCCTGATCGTCGCCGACGAGGGCGCTTATGTCAGCTACCTGGAAGGGTGCACGGCCCCCATGCGCGACACCAATCAGTTGCACGCCGCCGTGGTGGAGCTGGTGGCGCTGGATAACGCCCAGATCAAGTATTCCACGGTGCAGAACTGGTATCCCGGCGACAAGGAAGGCAAGGGCGGCATTTACAATTTCGTCACTAAGCGGGGCGCCTGCCGCGGAGTCAATTCGAAGATTTCGTGGACCCAGGTGGAGACCGGCTCGGCCATCACCTGGAAGTATCCGAGCTGCCTGCTGATCGGCGACAACTCGGTAGGTGAGTTCTATTCGGTGGCGCTCACCAACAATTACCAGCAGGCCGACACCGGCACCAAGATGATCCACATCGGGAAGAACACCACCTCGACGATCGTCTCCAAGGGCATTTCGGCCGGGCACGGGCAGAACACCTACCGTGGCGGTGTGAAGATTCTGAAGTCGGCGACGGGCGCGCGCAACTACTCGCAATGCGATTCCATGCTGCTGGGCGACCAGTGCGGCGCGCATACCTTCCCCTACCTGGAAGTGAAGAACACCTCTTCGCAGGTGGAGCACGAGGCTTCCACCTCGAAGATCGGTGAAGACCAGATTTTCTATTGCCGGCAGCGCGGGATCTCCACCGAAGATGCCGTCTCCATGATCGTGCACGGCTTCTGCAAGGAAGTGTTCAAAGAGTTGCCCATGGAGTTCGCGGTAGAAGCGCAAAAGTTACTAGGCGTAAGCCTCGAAGGCAGTGTGGGGTGACCCCCTCGTGGCGCAAGCACTCGTGCTTGCCGCGTCGAGACTCATCTCGACGCAGTTTGGGTGGCCAAGCCGCCGGTGTTAAGAGCGAATTTATTAGATATGTCATTACTCGAAATCAAAGATCTGCACGCCAAAGTTGGCGAACGTGAAATTCTCAGAGGTATCGACCTCACCATCAACCCGGGTGAAGTGCACGCCATCATGGGGCCCAATGGCTCCGGCAAGAGCACCCTGGCGCAAGTACTGGCCGGACGCGAACTGTACGTGGTCACCAGCGGTGAAGTGATCTACGAAGGGCAGGACCTGCTTGCCATGTCGCCCGAAGATCGGGCGCGCGCGGGAATCTTCCTGGCGTTCCAATACCCGGTCGAGATCCCGGGCGTCAGCAACATGTATTTCCTGAAGGCGGCGCTCAACACCGTCCGCAAGAGCCGCGGCATCGAAGAGCTCGATGCCTTCGATTTTCTGAGCCTGGTCAAAGAAAAGATGAAGCTGATGGAAATGGACCAGACGCTGCTGAATCGGCCCGTCAACACCGGGTTTTCCGGCGGCGAAAAGAAGCGCAACGAGATTTTCCAGATGGCCGTGCTGGAACCGCGCCTCGCGATTCTGGACGAGACCGATTCCGGCCTGGATATCGACGCGCTGCGCACCGTGGCCGGCGGTGTGAATGCGCTGCGGGATCCGGAGCGTTCGATGATCGTGGTGACCCACTACCAGCGGCTCTTGAACTACATCGTGCCGGATTTCGTGCACGTGCTGTCCGAGGGGCGGATCGTGAAGTCCGGGGGCAAGGAACTGGCGCTGGAACTGGAAGAGAGCGGCTACTCGGGGTTTGAGGACGAAGAGGAGGCGGTCGGCAAAGTATGACTGCCGTAACGGAACAGATCGGCCGGTGGGTCGCGGAGTTCAGCCGGCAGGAACCCGCCGGACCGTGGATCCAGCGGTTGCGGGAATCGGCTTTTCAGCGGTTTGCGGAAATCGGCTTCCCGACGACGCACGATGAAGAGTGGCGCTTCACCAACGTGGCGGCGATCGCCCGCACCACGTTCCGGGCAGGTTCCCCGGACAAACTGCTTTGCACGCCCGGCGGCGTGGAAGAGCTGGATCCAAGCGATGCGGAAGCTCATCTGGGGCACGATGCAGCTTTTGACCGGAACGCTTTTGTAGCGCTCAACACGGCTTTCCTGAACCACCAGGTCTCCGCAACGGTTCTTCGGATCCCGCGCGGTATGGTGTTGGAAGAGCCCATCGAAATCACCTACGAAGTGGCAGAAGACGTTGCCTGCGATCCGCAGGAATCCGCCATGCTGGCCGTCCATCCTCGCACGCTCATTCTGGTCGGCGCCAACGCGCAGTGCACCATCGTCGAAACTTATAAGGGCACCGGAACGTACTTCACCAACGCCGTCACCGAAATCGTGGTTGGCGATGGGGCTGTCGTCGATCACTACAAGATCCAACAGGAAGACTCCCGCGCCTACCACATCGCCACCATGCAGGTGCAGATCGGCCGCAGTGCGAACTTCTCTTCGCATTCCATTTCGCTGGGCGGCGCGCTGGTCCGCAACGACGTGAACGCTGTCCTCTCCGAAGGCACCGAAGCCACGCTTAACGGGCTCTACATCGCCAACGGCACGCAGCACATCGACAATCACACGGTGATCGATCACGCCAAGCCGCATGGCACCAGCCACGAGTTGTACAAAGGCATCCTCGACGACCAGGCTCACGCAGTCTTCAACGGCCGCATCATCGTCCGCAAGGACGCGCAAAAGACCGACTCGAAACAGACCAACAAGAACCTGGTTCTGTCCGACGAAGCGGTGATCGATACCAAGCCGGAACTCCAGATTCTGGCCGACGACGTGCGCTGCACGCACGGCGCCACCATCGGGCAACTGGATGCGGAGTCTCTGTTCTACATGCAATCGCGCGGCATCGGCAAGAGCGATGCGCGCAATCTTCTGACCTACGCGTTCGCGCAGGATGTCGTAGATCGGGTGAAGGTTCAGTCCCTGAGAGATTCGCTGGAACGAATCCTATTCGAGAAATTTCATGAGCACGCTCACTAGTGTCATCTCGGCCGGTTTCGACGTGGAAAAGCTCCGGGAGGATTTCCCGGTTCTGAAGCAGAAGGTCCACGGGATGCCGCTGGTCTACCTGGATAGCGCGGCCACCGCCCAGAAGCCGACAGTGGTGGTGGACGCGATCCGCCATTTTCACGAAGTGGATTGCGCCAACATTCATCGCGGCGTGCATGAATTGAGCCAGCGCTCCACGGCGTCCTACGAAGAGACCCGGTCCAAGGCCAAGAAGTTCCTCAACTCGCGCACCAAGAACGAACTGATCTTCGTTCGTGGCACCACCGAAGGCATCAACCTGGTGTCGAGCGCCTGGGGCCGGAAGAACGTCAAGGCGGGCGACGAGATCATCATCTCGGCGATGGAGCACCACTCCAACATCGTCCCCTGGCAGATGCTGTGCGAAGAGAAGGAAGCCATCCTGCGGGTCATTCCCATGAACGACCGCGGCGAGCTCATCCTGGAAGAGTACGAAAAGCTGCTCAACCCGCGCACCCGCATGGTGGCGGTCGCGCATGTTTCGAATGCGCTCGGCACCATCAATCCGGTGCGGCAGATGATCGAGATGGCGCACAAGGCTGGCGCCCTGGCCCTGATCGACGGGGCGCAGGCGGCGCCGCACATGAAGGTGGACGTGCAGGCGTTGGACGCGGACTTCTACACTCTCTCCGGCCACAAGGTTTTCGGGCCGACGGGTATCGGCATCCTCTACGGGAAGACCAAGCTACTGAACGCCATGCCTCCCTACCAGGGCGGCGGCGACATGATCCGCACGGTCACGTTCGAGAAGACCACCTACAACGACATCCCGTACAAGTTCGAAGCGGGGACGCCCAACATCGCCGGCGGAATCGGCCTGGGTGCGTCGCTGGACTACATGACGGCGATCGGCATCGACAAGATTGCCGCCTACGAGCACGATCTGCTGGTCTACGGAACCGAGGCGCTGACTCAGATCCCCGGCTTGCGGCTGATCGGTACGGCGCGCGAAAAGGCGGCGGTGCTCTCGTTTGTGATCGAAGGCATCCATCCGCACGATATCGGCACAGTCCTGGACCGCCAGGGCATTGCGGTGCGCACAGGCCATCATTGCGCGCAGCCGGTGATGGATTGGTTCCACGTGCCCGCCACCACGCGTGCGTCGCTGGCGTTTTATAACACCGCAGCGGAGATCGACGCGCTGGTGGCTGGTCTGAAAAAAGTAAAGGAGATTTTCTCCTAATGGTTGACGACCTGTATCAGGAAACGATTCTGGACCACAGCAAGCGTCCGCGGAACTGTCATCCGATGAACGACGCGAACCGCGAGGCCGAGGGCTACAATCCTCTCTGCGGCGACAAGCTGAAGCTGTTCCTCAAAGTGGAAAACGACATCGTGAAGGATGTGAGTTTCGTGGGCTCGGGATGTGCCATCTCGACCGCGTCGGCGTCTCTCATGACCGAAAGCCTGAAGGGCAAGACTCGCGAGCAGGCCCTCAAGCTGCTGGATCGTTTCCACGATCTTCTGACCACCGACACGCCGGTGACCAAGGAACTGGGCAAGCTGGTGGTCTTTTGCGGTGTGCGCGACTATCCGGCGCGCGTGAAGTGCGCCACCCTGGCGTGGCACACGCTAAAGACCGC
>PMTT01000299.1:7748-10375 GCA_003167275.1 Bryobacterales bacterium
CCAATCGGCGAGCAGGTTGCCAACCTGCCCCACAAGTGATTTCGGAACGCACGATATGAGTCTCAAGGACCAGGTGGTTGCCGCCATGCGGAAGGTCTACGATCCGGAGATGCCCGTCAACATCTACGAGCTCGGCCTGATCTACGGGGTCGACGTAAGTGATGAAGGGCAGGTGGCCATCCGGATGACATTGACGGCGCCCAACTGTCCGGTGGCGGGATCGCTCCCCGCCGATGTGGAGCGCGCCGTGCGCGCCGTGCCGGGAGTCTCCGGCGTGAAGCTGGAATTGACCTTCGACCCACCATGGACGAAGGATCGGATGTCCGAGGCCGCCAAACTGGCGCTGGGGATCGAGGACATCATACCGATCGCGAGGATCCGACGATGAAGCTGAGCGCGAATGAGGAATACGGGATTCGCTGCCTGGTCCGCCTGGCATATGCGTTCGAAGGCCAGGGCCTCACGATTCCGGAGATCAGCCAGGCCGAAGGCGTTTCGCCGGCCTATGCCGCCAAGATTCTGCGCGTCTTGCGGAAGGGCGGATTCGTAAAAGCGGCCCGCGGCAAGGAAGGCGGCTACACGCTCGCGCGCCCCGCGGAATCGATCGTCATCGGCGACGTCATGGACTCGCTCGGCGGACGGTTGTTCGAGAGCGATTTCTGCGACAGCCACTCGGGCCAGGCGGCCATCTGCACGCGCTCGGTGGACTGCTCGGTGCGGTCGTTGTGGCGCGCCGTACAGGTGGCTGTAGACCAGGTTCTGAGCAAGGCGACCCTGCGCGATCTATTGCAGAANNCGGTACCGCTTCACCCGCGCGAAGCGGAGCGCCAGGCCGCTGGCATATCGCGGACTGATCTGGATCTCGTTGAACACAATCTCCGCCACGAACTTGGGAGCAACGTACACCGTGTACGAATCGCGCCCGATCTCCTCCTTCAGGAACTGTTCCGTCTGCCAGGCCAGCATCTCGTCGGTGAGGCCTTTGAAGGTCTTGCCGAGCATGGCGAAGCCGCCCTTCCCGATGTCGCGGGCTCCCAGGTGCAGATTGCTCAGCCAGCCCTTGCGCCGGCCGCTGCCCCACTCCGCGGCGAGAATCACCAGATCGAGCGTGTGCGGCCGCTTGATCTTGAGCCAACTCTGGCCACGAGCGCCGGCGGCGTACGGCGATGCGGCCGATTTCGCCATCACCCCTTCATGCCCCTGGGCGAGCGCCTGGTCGACGAATTCGGTGGCTCGTTCCGCGTCCGCCGTGAGCATGTGCGGGATGAGCGCGCTGGGCGGTGAGAGCCCCTTTAGCGATTCAAACCGTTGCGCCTGAGCCTCGTCGAGCAGCGATTGCCCGTCGAGATACAGCAGGTCGAACCAGAACGGGCTCAGTGGCAGCTCGGCACGCATGCGGTCGAGATCGAGCTTTCGGTTGAAGCGCCGCGCCGTCACCTGAAACGGCTGCGGCCGGCCCCCGGGGGTGAGGCTGATCACTTCCCCATCGAGGATCAGATCGCTCGCGGGAAGCGCGCGCACCGCTTCCACGATTTCCGGCACCGCGGCGGTCACGTTGTTGAGCGCTCGCGAGAAGACCTGCACCTCGCCGCCCGAGCGGTGCACCTGCACACGTGCGCCATCCACCTTGTATTCGAGCGCGGCCTCTCCGAGCTCGTGGAGTGCTTCTTCGACGTCCTCGGATGACTGTGCGAGCATCGGCTGCACGGGGCGGAAGATCTGGATCTGGTAACGCGCCAGCCCTGCCGCGCCGGATTCCAGTGCGGTCCGGGCCACGCGGGCGATGTCGCCGGCCATCATGACGCTGCGACGGACCTCGGCCGATGCGATGCCGAACGCCTTGGCCAGCGCCTCCACCATGATTCCCTCCAGGGCGCCCTGGCGAATCTCGCCGAGCAGGAGAGCGCCCAGAAACTGCTGCTCCTGAGCGGTGGCGCGGGCCAGCAGGGCGTGGAGCAGGTCGCAGCGGCGCCCTTCCGCCCCAGCGCCCCCGACGGCGGCAAGATCGGTGAGGGCGCAGTCGAGGTCGTGAACCTGGAACGTAGAGGTCTCGGCCACTTCGGCAGCGGCGGCGCGTAGGGTGGCGTAGCCGATTCCGATCCGGCCCTGGCGGATGTAGCCGGAGAGGAACGCCACCACGATCTCGACCTCCTCGGGATCGAGTTGGCGTAGCAACGTGGCGAGAAGGTCGATCTTTTCCAGGCGGCGGGAAGTTTCGGAGACCCGGCGGGAGGTGTCCACCACGGCGGCAAAGAGCATCTGCTCCGAGTATAATTCCTCCCACAGCACGCCAGCTCGACCCGGTGGTGTGACTCGACCACGCCCGCAATAGATTAAAACTGGAGTAGCCTTATGCTATGGCCTTCCCCAAATTAACCAAACTGGAGCGGCGGACGCTTCTGCTCATAGCGGCTGGTCTGGCGGCTGTCGCTGGCCCAATGGCCGCGCAGCAAACTGAAAAGACAGCGCCCATCTCGTTCGAGGTCGCGTCGGTTAAGTCGAGTGATACCGGGAGCGAAGACCGTTGTAAACCGAACGCTTCTGTTGGTGAGACGTTTACGGTTAAGAACTGTGAACTGGGTGCCCTTATCGTGTTCTCATACGATGGGCTCCTGTCCCAAAAGTGT
>PMTT01000260.1 GCA_003167275.1 Bryobacterales bacterium
TGGACCTCCGCCGCCTGCCGGGCCATGGGCGTCGGGAGAGTGGCGAGGTTGATGCCCGAAGCCAGTTGCTCGGCAGTAAACGTGCCAGCCGCTTCGCCATCGATCTTCAGGGTGTATCGCCCGGCGGCGAGGCCGCGCACTTTGAGCGGCTGCTGATTGAGCGCCTCCACGAAATCGGACGAGCGGATGGCCAGCGCCACGTTGGCGTCTCGCATGTCGACGGGCATGGGAAGAGCTTCGTCGGTCTGCACCCAGGAAAGAGCTTTGCCATTGTGCAGGTCAGTGACGTGGGTATTGCGCTGGACGGGCGCCGAAATTGCCGACCCAAACGGCGTATTCTCTCGCCCTGCGGCGATCTCCACTTCGGTGACCACGGACGGCGCATGCCAGGCCCGGAGCAATGCCTCGGCCATGAGCAGGTGGATGGCCGCAATCGGATGGACGCGGTCGGGGATCAACTTCGCCGCACCGGCCGCGTCGGTGGCATTGGCCTTACCCAATGCCGCTACCACCGAGGTGTTGAGGTCCGCCAAGCCGAGTTTCTGGTCGGCCGCCAGTTGCTGGAGGAAATCGCCGTAGCGCACCAGCACCTGGTTGTAGCCGCCCTCGAACTGCGGTGCGCGCGTGACATCGTCATAGGGCGACGGCTGAATCAGGGTCATGCGGATGCCCGGGACCTGGCGCTTCACGGTCTCGACGATGTGCTTGTAGCCGGTCGAGAATTCGTCGAAGATCTGCTGATCGAAGGCACGGTAACGCCCGTCGTTCATCCCCAACATGATGGTGAGGACGGTGGGATTGTAGGGAAGAACGTCGCGCCAGATGCGGACATCCATGGGACCACCGCCTCCGCCGGTAACCCGGTCGCCGCCCCACCCCGAATGTATGAAGCTGATGTTGAGATGGGGGAAGCGCGTGACCACGTAGGTCTCGGCGAAGGTGGTGTAGAGACGCTGATCCGTGATGCTGTCGCCGAAGAAGACGACCCGGTCGCCATCGTGCAGCGCGAAGCTCTCCTGGGCCGCGGCAGCGCCAGTAACGGCTGCCAGGGCCGCCACAATCCAAAACAATCTCTTCGATTTGAGCATGCGGACAGTATATAAGCTGTCAACGATCGGCGGTCAGCGGATTGCTTTATTCCGACGAGGGCGGGGCTCAGCATTCCGGGAGTTCCCGGGCTGGCCGTGGAGCCAAAACGCGGCCCGACCATTTAACCGTATCGCTACGGTTCAATTCTTGTTCCTGTCTGCTGTTGATGCTAAAGTCGCTCCTGATTTGACGGAAGCAGAAGGTACGGATTCAATGCGTTCGCTGAAGCAACATCTAGACCGCCGCGCGTTCCTGAAGACGGCTTCAGCTCTGATGGGCACGTCGGCATTCGGGCTTAGTCCACAGGAAAGACGTCCCAACGGTTCGCGGAATCGCGCGCAGTTGCGATTCAGTCTGGCCCACCTTACGGTCCTCGGCTGCGCTCCCCCGGAAATGACTTACATCGCCGCGCGCGCTGGTTACGACTTCGTCAGCTATCGCATTATAACGATGCACCTACCCAATGAGCCAGATTATAACTTGGCCGCCAACAGGGAGATGCTGCGGCAAACGAAGACTGCGCTGGCTGTGACGGGCCTAAAGGTCCACGATATTGAGTTGGCCCGCATTCAGGATGGGGTGGGTCCGAAATCCTATATTCCCGCACTGGAAACGGCAGCCGAGCTGGGCGCGCATCAGGTTATTACCAGTATTTGGACTCCTGAGCGGGCATACGCGATTGACAGTCTGGCTGAGCTCTGCGATCTGGGCAAGAAGGTCGGCTTGGCGATGAACCTTGAATTCGTCACCTGGTCCAACGTAACGACTCTCAAGGACGCCACTGCCGTATGTCGCGCCGTCAACCATGAGAACCTCGGTGTGCTGATCGACATACTGCACTTCAACCGCTCGCGCACTAAGCTGGAGGAACTGGATGGATTGCCACGCGGATGGTACCACTTCGCACATGTCTCGGATGCGCCTAAAGAAATTCCCGCTACGAACGAAGGCCTGATCCATACCGCGCGTGAAGAACGCCTCTACCCAGGCGAGGGCGGTATTGATATTGCCTCAATCGTGAATCGGTTGCCTGAAGTGCCATATTCCCTGGAGATACCCAATCTTGCACGCGTCAAAGAATTGGGTTATGCGGAACACGCCTGGCGGTGCCTGGAAACTGCAAAGAAGTACTTCTCCGATCATGCTCGGCTCTGAGGCCGTGTGCAGCAAGTGCGCGGCTATTGCCTGGATAGTTACGGCAAAGCATGGCCGGCTACCACATAACGTGCGCCCCTTCGAATCAGGTGCACCCCCTTGTAAAATACAAACCAACATATAAAGAGTCACGGTACTGGTAAACCTTATGGGGCTTGTACCGCGGACGCGTAAGCGCTGTACAATACTGTGCAAGGGCGGGGTATGAACTTGCGGCGGTTAATCGGATGGCAATTGGGGCTTGGTCTGCTGGCACTCCTGGTGCTTCGCGGACAAGTCGCCGTCGTGCCACGTCCGAAACCCGCTCCTCCGGTCGAGACGACGAAACCGGCGGCCACTCTCCGGATCGATACCGACCTGGTGCTGGTTCCGGTCTCGGTGTGCGACCCGATGAATCGTCCCGTCACCGGTCTTGAAAAGGAGCATTTCAAGGTTTTCGACGACAAGGTGGAGCAAAACATCACCCACTTCGCCATGGATGACGAACCCGTGGCGGTGGGTCTGGTGTTCGACATCAGCGGCAGTATGGGTCCGAAATTGCGGCGTTCCCGGCAGGCGGCGGCGGAGTTCTTCCGGACCGCTAATCCCGACGATGAGTTCTTCCTGGTGGAGTTCAACGACCAGCCCAAGATGGTGGTGCCGCTGACGCGCCAGACCGAGGAGATCCAGAATCAGCTCACGTTTGCTCAGTCCAAAGGGCGTACAGCGTTGCTGGATGCGATCATGCTGTCGCTCCACGAAATGAAGAACTCGCAGAAGAAGCGCAAAGCTCTGTTGATCATTTCGGATGGCGGCGACAACAGCAGCCGGTACACCGAGACCGAAGTCCGGAACATGGTGCGCGAGAGCGACACCTTGATATATGCGATCGGGGTCTACGAGCCCTTCGGGTCTCGAAGCCGTACGCCGGAGGAGTCGTCGGGGCCGGGTCTGTTAAACGACCTGGCGGAGCAGACCGGCGGACGCAGTTTCCCGGCAGACACGGCCGAACTCCCGGACATCGCGGCGAAGATCGGGATCGAATTGCGGAATCGCTACGTTTTGGGATACTCGCCGACGGATAAGCAGCGTGACGGGCGGTATCATCGGGTGCAAGTCAAAATGGTGCCTCCGCATGGGCTTCCGCCGCTGAAGGCTTTTTGGCGGACGGGGTATTACGCTCCGGCGAATTGAGGCAGCCATGGTCTGTGCCTCTCGCCGCGGGACAGAATTTGGGGATTGCGGTG
>PMTT01000237.1 GCA_003167275.1 Bryobacterales bacterium
ACACGAGTGTCCGCGCCACGTGGTTTAGGAGCGGTTCTACTGTTCTTTGTGCTGCCTTTGGCGGCCCAACCCGTGTTTACGGATGTTTTTCCGCCTGCCGAGTACGCTACGAGGCGCACGCGGGTGATGGCGAAGATCGGCGAAGGGGTCGCCATTCTAGAGGGCACCACCGAACGGCCAGGGGAACAGCCGCTTCGCCAGGGGAATCAGTTTTTCTACTTGACCGGGGTGGTGGAACCGCGGGCGCTGCTCATCATTGACGGCCGCACCAAGCGCTCCACCCTGTTCCTCAACCCGCGCAACGAGCGGCGCGAGAACGGCATGTTTGGGCCCGGACTCTATCCCGGGGAAGACGCGGCCAGGGCGACTGGCATCGAGTCGGTGCTGGCGCGCGACGAGTTCGCCAAGGTGGTGGCGGAGATTGCCAAGGACGGACGCGCCATCTACACGCCCTATCGCCCCGAGGTGCTGAGCAGCGCGTCGGCGGAGGGGCCGGTGGCCCTGGCGAGAGCCGACAAAAACGACCCGTGGGACGGCCGGCCAACGCGCGAAGAGGTGTTCCGGGAGAAGCTGAAGGTGGCTTCGCCGAAATCGGAGTTCGGAGACCTGGATCCGATGCTCGACGAAATGCGGGGCACCAAGAGCGCGCGCGAGATCGCGGTGATCCGGGAAGCTACGCGCATCGCGGGGTTGGGGATCATCGAGGCGATGCGCGACGCCAAGCCGGGCATGCACGAATACGAACTGCAGGCCGATGCCGAGTTTGTGTTCAAGAAGTATGGCTCGTATGGCGCCGCCTATTTCGCGCTGATTGCCACGGGAAAGAACACCTGGTATTCGCACTACCACAAAGACACCGCGGTGCTCGAAGACGGCGACCTGGTGCAGTTCGACTATGCGCCCGACTACAAGAACTACGCGTCGGACGTGACGCGCGTCTTTCCCGCCAACGGCAAGTTCACGCCGAGGCAGCGCGAGTTTTACACTATCTACCTGCGGCTCTACCAGGCGNNCGGGGGAACAGCCTCGGCCACACCGTGGGGATGGAGGTGCACGACGTACGCAATCCGACCGCAACGTTGGAGCCGGGACAGCTTTTCACCATCGAGCCGGCCATGCAGATTCCCGACGAGCACGTCGGCATCCGGCTGGAAGATATGCTGCTGATCACGGAAACGGGGTATGAGAATCTGTCGGCGTTCGTTCCGATTGAGATTGCGGATATCGAGAAGGTGATGGCGGAACCGGGCCTGAGCGACGCGATGTGGAAGGCGGGAAAGTAGTAGCTAACCGCACGGTGGACTGGACGCGGAGACGCGGGGGCGCGGAGGAAAACGCGGCTTTAGCTTGCCCTGGAAGACTGGGCAAGCTAAAGCAAACCCCACGATCGGCGCGCCGGTCATAGGACTAGTTCAACTTCGATCACCCGGCCGTAGGGGGGTTCGAATCCCGAGTCCTTCCACGTCAACACCCATAGCACGTTATAGGGAGGCGGCGACTCGGGATATTCGATCGCCCCGTCGGTGATCACGATTGCCGATTCCACTTCTACATCCTCGGCCAACCGTTGGATCGCCGGCGACAGATCGCTTCCACCCAGGCCGAGGATGGTATAGCGATCGAGTTCCTCCGGCTCCAGCCACTCGTCGGCGCTGACCTCCGAATCGCACTGGAGCAGATGAATCCGCGTCACGTGAACGGTCTCGCAAAAAGAGGCGATCATGCCGAGCAAACGGGAGAACTCGCTGGCCATCGAACCGCTGGTATCGAGGATGATGTGCAGCGTCCAGCCTTCGCGCTTGCGTCCCGCCAGCACCACATCCGCCTGCTCCGCGGTGCGCCGCGACGGCCGGGCATACGAGCGCGGCCCTGGGGCCACCTCTTCCATCCACGTCTGCAGCGCCAGTTCCCACGGCGGCCGGTAGAGGGTCCGCAAGGCGTCTACGGCAATCGCGTCGTCCCCCGGTCTGCCGCCAACTTGGCCGATCGCCTCCAGCCGGTCCATTCCTTCCTTCAGCCGTTCCAGGCTCACGGCCCGCGCGGAAGCCTCGCGGATCTTTTGACGGGCCAGCCCCGGATCGAATCCCGGGAAAAGCCTTCGTTCCAGGCTCTCCGTGATCAGATCGTCCTGGTGCGTGACACCGGCCGGCGCCACGAGCCCGGCTTTCGCCAGGGCCGCTCCCATGGGCGACGGCGACGCGCTTACACCGCTCCAACCGGGACGCGCCGACCGGCCCCGCCGGCGCATTTCCGTCACGATCGCCTCGGCCGAAAGGTGCCTGGCCCCAGGCCACTCCAGTCCGCCCGCAGGCACACGGTGGCCCAACGCATCCACCAGAATGTCGTTGATGATGTAGTCGTGCGCTACGTTGAACGGGGCCACGCCGCTGCCTTCGCCGCGTTCGTGGCTCCGAAATGCGAGGTGCAGCAGTTCGTGGGCAACCACGAACGTCCGGTCCTGCACGGACAACGTCCCGAACCAATCGGGCGAGACCAACAGACGCCCGGACGCGGTGATGCCCGCTGTCTCGACGCGCTGATCGGCGTACACTTCCACCAGACGGGCCAGGCCGGAAAGGTGCGGCAGAGAGAGGCTCGCCAGCTTCAACGCCGCGAGCGCGGCCTGCCGGCACTCTGCGGGGTTCACGATAGCCCCGTGGCTTCCCGCAGCGAATCGAACATCGATTCGTCCGCGCCCAGCGCGCCCCACTCCTCCACCAGACTCACCAGCAGCGCGAAGCGGTGATCCGGCGGCAAGGCAAGCAGGAAGCGGTTGATTTTGTCGGGCGGAAAATCGCCCAACTCCCGCCGCCCCACCAATCCGCGGATGCGGTGCAGCACAAACCAGAGAGCGGCATCTTCCTTCGGCAGACGCTCCGGCGCTTCGATGTAGTCGCGCGCCGGCAGCACCTGCTCGATGGCCTCCTCGGCCATGGCGCAGAAGATCGCCGCGTCCTCCGGCGTCACGCGGCCGAAGGCCAGCGCGCGGCGGATCTCGGCCCCTTTCAGCCCGGCTTCCTCCACCAGATCCAGAGCGCGCGAAAGCAAGGCCCACGCGCGCGGCGTGGAGAAGGGAACCGGCTGCACCGGAACGGGGCGCATGAGTGCTTCGGGCAGAAACGTGATGAAAGCCAGGATGTCCGCGCGGATATTATGGGCGCCGGCCCACGTGAGCCATTCGCGGACATCCACGCGGACATTCAGGATGGTGACGCGGTTGATCAGCGCGGTGCTCAGCGCCCGTACGAGTGCGCGGTCCTGGGCGCGGTTGCCGGCGGCCACCACCCACGTCCCCTTGGGCAAGGCGTGCTCGCCCAGCCGGCGTTCCAGCAGCAGCGAGTAGAAGGCTTTCTGTACGTCCGGGGCACACGCCGGCAGCTCGTCCAGGAACAGGCAGAANNCCCGCTTCGGCGGCCGCCTGGGCCACGCATTCCGATTTGCCCGCACCCGGCGGCGAGAGCAACAGCAGGCTCTGTTCCCGCGCCAGGGCGTGCAGCAAGGCCTTCGCCTGGCTCAGCGTGACGGTCTCGATCAATCGGTCGTGTTCTTGGTTTCCCATCGCTTTTGGAATCCCCACTCTGCCGGACGGAAGAATGGCATGCTTCCCAGATGCAGGCCCAGGGACCTAAACCTCTGGCTGTCAAACAGCGCGTCCCGCCACCCCGCCAGCACCGCCAGGTATGCAGGAACCCGGTCGGCATCCAGGATCAATGCCTGCTCCCAGGCTGTCTGCCATTCCCTCCAGCCGATATGATGCAACCCTTCATACCCCGGGATGGACTCCGCGGGGGTCATGATCGCCGCGTCGGCATCGTGGATGCGGATTTGGGAGTCCTCGCCCGAGGTGATGACGGTTCGGCCATCGTGTGCGGTTACCACCGCAAACACGGGGCCACGGTGTCCGCCCAGGCTTCCCAGCCGCTCGGCGGTGCCTGGGTTCCACAGCCGCACCACGCCAGTCGCATCGCCCGAGGCGAGCACGCCTTCCCGCAGCGATGCTACCGCGGACACCGGGTCATTGTGCCACCCGAAGTACTGCTCCAGGCTCCCATCTGCCAGGTGAAAGGTCCGAACATTTTGATGGTGGGCCACGGCCAGGAGACCCTCCGCGGGCAGCACCAGCAGCCCGCGAACCGGCGACCAGGTTATCGGAATCCAACCGGCATGCGACCGGCGGCTCACGTCCCACAAGGAGACGGTACTGCCGTCACCGCCACTCAGCAAGGTCGGCTCGTGGGGATGAAACGCCAGCGCCAGGACGGAGTCCGGATTACCCGACTGGCGCCGCACTTCGTGTCCATCCGGAAACTTCAGCATCCGGAGGACGCCGGTCCCGCCAGGCCCCTCGCCGCCCACGATCAGATGGTCGTCGTCGCGGAATTCGAGGGAACTGACCGGAAGGCTCGTGTCTTTCGACAGAAGGCTCCGCTGCCCCGTTTCCAGGTCCCACGCCAGAATCTCGCCTTCGCGGTTCGCGGAGCATAGGAATCGCCCGCCCGGGTGGATGGCCAGCGCGATCGCTGGTCCCGGCCGATGTCCCGACAACCGGCGAAGGAAGTTCGGGCTGCCGTCGAGGATTTTCCAAACGCGAATCGAGATCACGGAGTCCGCCACCGCCAGCAGGTCGTGCGGCTGGCTGTAGCGGACCGTGAGGCGCCGGGTATTCGCCGCTGGAAACCAGGTCGCCTCGACGCCCGGACCCGGCCGGTTCCACAGGAACGCCTTGCCGTTGTCACAGACTCCCACCAGGGCGTCGCCGTTACGGGTGAAGTCCACCGAGACCACCGGGTAAGGGCACGAGAGATCGGCGCCGGACGGTACCAGTGAGTGGTCGAGGAGCCGTACGCGGGTATTGCCTCCCGCGGCGATGGTTTGCCCATCGGGCGCGAAGGCCACGCAAGTTCCCAGGTATGACTCTTCGCGCAATGCCAGCGACGCGCCGCTGGGGATGCTCAGCACGACCAGCATTCCGGGGGAGCACCACACCAGGCGCCGTCCTTCCGCATCGAACGCCAACCGGTGGATGGGAGCGCCGGCCGGAAGCTCAGCCAGACAGCGGTGCAGGGGCCCCTCCCACAGGTGGATCCGCTTGCCATCGCTGGTGGCCAGAAGATCGGTGGCAGGCGCGACGGCGGTGGCCACGACCGGCTTTTCGTGTCCGCCGAGATCGGCTAGAAGATCCTGGAAAATCGGGTCCCACAGATGGATGAAGCCATTGCGCCCGGCGCTCGCGAGGATCTCCCCATCCGGGCTGAAGGCGAGCGCGTGAATCGGGCCCGGGCCGGTCGCCCATGCGGGGATGTCGGATGGACCCGACAGGCTCCGCACGGTGATGACTCCGGCATCATTCCCGGCGACGGCAAGGCGTCCATTGGGGCTGATGGCGACGCAGTTGACGGGCGCGCCGGTCTGCACCTGGCTCACCTCGGAGCGGGAGTCGAGACTCCAGATGCGCATGGTCCCATCGGCGCCGCCGCTCACCACGAACTTGTCGTCCGCGGTGATGGCCAGGGCTCGGATGGCGCCGGTGTGGCCGGTCAGTTTGCCACGAAGAGACGGGCGGCGGCGCCCGGCATTGTAGAGGATCAGCAGCGTCAGCAGGGCTTGCGGAGAATAGTCGCGGGCCAGGGCGCGCAGGATCATTTCGGGATCTTGCTCGCGGATGCTGCCCAACACCTCCACCACGCGGCGCTGTGCGCGGATCAGGTTGTAGACCCAGCGGATCTCCGGCATGCGGAGAAGCCAGGCGTGCTTGCCGCGCTCCTCATGCGCATCGGAGCGCAGGATGGCGAGCCACGAGTTGGCAACTGGCCCCTGACCCGTGCCTGGTTCCACGATGTCGTGGTAGCCTCGCATGCTGATGGCGTCCCAGAGACGGTTGAAGGGCGGCGTGCGGGTGTCCAGGGCGCGGCGAAGGGCGGCCTCAAGATCGTCGTCCTCGGCGTTGCGGAGGATTAGGGGGGCAGTTTCGAGTGTGGCGGGCGAGAGACTTTGCGCCAGGGAGACGAGGCCGGCGAGTTCCTCCGACCAATCGGCTTTTGAGGCGGCGAGGCGGGCGGACAGGGCGTCCTCGGTGAGGCCGGAACGGGGAGGGCGGGAGCGCTTTTTGGCGCGGACGGGCGGGGGCTCGGGATGCTCCTCGGGTTCGGCCTCTTCCGATGGGTTGGGCAGGGGCGCTTCCGGGGCGTCGGGGCGATCGAGAAAGCCAAGCTGAGAGAGTTGTTCCAGTTGCTGGGGGGATAGGGCGCGGCGACGAACGAAATAGTCGATCAGTTCGGAGATGACCTTCACGTAAATACTATTCTAAATGGGGGAGGCGACAGAGCGCCGCTGGCTGCAAGTTTGTCCCGCGAGTCGGATCCGCACGACAGGCTGTCAGTGAGGCATAATCAGGTGAGGGTGAAGATGCAATGGCCGCAATTACCAGCTTGACTATCGATGATTTCGAGCGGCTGCCTTCCGAAGAGGCGGAAAACTGCGAACTCGTCGACGGAGAACTCGTCCCTATGTCCAGCGGAACCTTTGAACATAATTCGATCCGTGATTGGTTCACCATGCGGGTGGGCCCCATTGTTTTCGACGGACGCCTTGGGAGGCTCGTGGCAGAGCAGGAATATGATTTCGGTGGCAATGTGCATGCGCCGGATGTCAGCTTCTTCGGACCGGCGAAACTGCCTTTAGCCGATCCCGATAAGCGCGTGCAGAGATTCGTGCCGGATCTTGCGATCGAGATTGTTTCCGCCAACGACACCGTCAGCGGGCTTTGGCGGAAGAAGGAGCGGTATCGGGCTTGCGGCACTTCGGAGGTCTGGATCGTTTTACCAGAGAGCCGTGAAGTCACGATCTATGCCGATAGCGGCGACCGCATTCTGCGCGGATCTGCCGAGCTTTCAACGGTGCTGATCCCAGGATTTAGAATCACGGTGGACGAGTTGTTTGCCATCGTTTAAGCCGAGACAAATGTAGAAATTGGTGTCCGCCGTGATCGAGGTCACGGCTGCTGAGCGCGCCGCCACTCATGCACTACGTCCGGCACCTGGTCTTCGGTGTAACCGGAGGCGCGGCCCCGCTGCTGGCCATGGGCCAGCAGTTCTTCCCAGGATGGCCGTTGAACGCCTGCCCTTAGTAATTCCTCGACCAGTTCCTCGACGGTCTTGTCCTCGGCCTCGGCTCTGGCCTGCAACCCGGCGAGCACATCTTCCGGTACGGTAATCGTCGCCATACTGCCCTCCGTCCGTTTCAGCGTAGCGCAACCGAGGGGGCAGATACCACGCACGAGTTTGCGCCACGAAAGAGTGGCTCCAAGTCAACGAACTGTGAGAGTCGCATCGGGGCGGCTGGACGCGCTGCCCACGGTGATCACTACCGCGTTCGGCCCGGACTTCAGCGACGCCGGCACCTGGACGTTCACTTGCAGCAGTCCGGCGACGGCTTGGGGCGCGGCGCCGGCATACACAACCTGCGCAGACACTCCGCCGATCTGGACGCTCACCGGCGCGACAGGACTGGGCGCCACCTGAGTGGCGATCCGGCCATCGACGCCGCCTGGGTTAGTCTGGCCTTCACCCGTGGCGTAGAGCGCTACGATCGATCCGGCCGGCGCGCCATTTTGTGGACCGTTCACGGTGCCGTCCTGGTTCTGAGCGGCTACCTGTCCAGCGCCGGACGAATC
>PMTT01000403.1 GCA_003167275.1 Bryobacterales bacterium
CCATGCGGGCAAGACTCTGGCCTTTTTCCCAGGGAGTATGGGACGCAACCTCTTGCACCCTCAGTGACTCTGGCACCGAGATATCGGCGGTCACGCCGGGGAGTGCCGAGAACCGTTCAATCTGATCGAGTATTTCGGCATGTCGGGGACCGGCGCAAACGGGGGCAAGCTCATCGACGGCCTCTGTGCCTGCGGTTCGGCAGAGTGTGTCCAGGCGCTCGATCAGGATTTCGGGGGCTTCTCCGGGGTCAAATCCCAGGCGCGCCTCAAGGCTTCGGCTGTGCGCTAACACTGGATCCGCGCGCTCCTCTCGGACTTCACCCCACAAATCGTGCAAGTGCGTTTTGTCTATGCCCAATGCGTCCAATCTCGCCAGGACCAAATTCACGAACCCATCGAGGGTCTGCTCGAAGGGCGAGGCTGGGATAGTCTCCCGAAAATCTGCCAAGTACCTTACAGGCTCAGCCGACAACGGGCTGGACGGGCGACACGTGACATCGATCTCCATGCCATCGCTCTCAAATGTCACCAGCGGCCACAGGTAGCCGTAGCCGGCGCCGGGCATCTCATGTGACATTCGCCAGGAGTTGTCTGGGGCGCTCCGGTAAGGCCGCGATTCCCATCGCAACCTCCACCACGAGGACGCCACCCACAGCGCCAAGGGGTATGCCGAAAGCCTTGCGCTTTGCTGCACAGTCTTGGACCAATCGTCATCGACCCGCGTCGCGATCTTATCTCCAATTGCTATTTGCAACAAGGCCGCCGTGTGACTAAACTCTTTCGAACCGTCCGAAGGTGGCAGCCACGAAGCGTCGATCGAAAAATCGCGTGTCACTTCTGCTCCCAACGAGTCAGGACTTCCTCACGGAACGGGTCGTTTTCGGGCATCGGATAGCCGTGGTAGCGGCCATCGCCTTCCAACTGCGCTTCCAGGGGCTGTCCATCGTCCGTGACCGCCCACACGTTCTGAGGCCAAAGCCCGCGGGCTTGGGCGCTGAATAGCCCCCTTGAAAGTCCCTCTAACAATAGCTCCATGGCTTCGGCGCGGGTGGAGATGTGTATCGCGTCGCAAAGAGTTTTGCCTAAGCGCGGGTAACTTGGAGGGTCCAGACCGAAATCTCCCGGGTTTCGCTTATGTTCCGGATTACCTCCATAGCTGGGCACGGCGCGAACGTCGTTGAGAGCTTCCTGCCGGGCCCGCGCCACGACTGCGTCACACATGCGGCGCTTGGGATTGAAGGTTCTTCTTCTGCGCATAAGCAGGGACGATTGCGCCGTTCGCTACGGCCTCCACCACTTCAGAATACCGCGGATATTAGTCTGGAAGTCTGCTTTGGTCGGCGATCGACGGTGCGCTTGTGGCTTGCCTTCCATGGCCAGCCTTTTGCCATCGGCAAGCACCAGCCTGCGCAAACTCCGCGAGAATCTGGTGGGCTTCCCTTTGGTAGTCGACATCGTCCGCCATCTGCCGGAATTCTGCGTCCAGTGAGGACCGCCGCAACTCGGCCAATTGACGTCGAAGTGCGCTTTCAACCAGATCATCCCTGCTCCGGGCAAGGCCTTCCTGGACTATCCTGTCAACTACAGCCAAGAGGTCGGAGGGCAATGCCAGGATTGTGGGTTCAGTGTTCATGGCTCCCTCCCAATAGTAGACCGCTTTCAGCCGACCGTGTGCAAGTTGTCCGAAAGGTTCGGCAAGCTACAGCATGCTCCACCCGTCCAAAACCGACTTTGGCGCACGCGCCGCCCTCATCGCCTCATGACACGCCAGGGCCATCAGCGGGAAGTAGTCGCGATACATGCCGTAAGTCAGGTAGAAGACGTTCGGAAATCCCGTCCCCGTGGTAGCTTCCTCGGGCCACGTGCCATCCGGGCGCTGGCGCTCCAGGAGGAAGGCGATGCCACGCCGCAGGTACGCGGAGTCGCGGTCGCCGGCCGCCAGCAGGCCCAACACCGCCCACGAAGTCTGCGACACGCAACTCGCCGCGGGGACGAAGCGGTCGCGGTCGTAACTGGCGCAGGATTCGCCCCATCCACCATCCGAATTCTGGATCGAGCGCAGCCAGCCCGCAGCCCGGACGATGGCGTCCTTGGCATCGGGCAGCCCGCTGGCGGCCAGGCCGCGCATCGCCAGGAACGAGCCGTAAATGTAATTCACGCCCCAACGGCCATACCAGCTTCCGTCCTTCTCCTGTGCCTGCAGCAGATAGGTCACGCCGCGGCGCACCGCCTCGTGGCCTGCCAGTCCGCGCCGGCACAACGACTCCAACACGCGCCCGGTGATGTCCGGACAGGTCGGGTCCAGCATCGCATTATGGTCGGCAAACGGTACCTTGTTGAGGACGGCCCAGTTGTTGTCCACATCGAAGGCCGCCCATCCGCCGTCTTCCGACTGCATGGCCAGCAGCCAGTTCACCGCGCGTTTCTCGGCCGCCACATGCGCGCGGGCGTTCGACCCCCGGGCGTGCAGTAGCGCCAGCAGCACCATGGCGGTGTCGTCGATATCGGGGTAGAACTCGTTGGCGAATTCGAAGGCCCAGCCGGAGGGCTCGGTATCAGGACGCTTGATGGACCAGTCGCCCTTGCGTCGGACCTCTTTGCTGATCAGCCAGTCGGCCGCGCGTGTCATGCCGGGGACGTCGGCGAAGCCCGCTTCGCCCAACGCGAAGGCGCAGATGGCGGTGTCCCAGATGGGCGAGACACACGGCTGGAAAAGGAATCGCTCGGGCGTCTCGATGAGCAGCGATTCGAAATGGCGAATGGCTTCCACCAGGTCCGGATGGTCCTCGGGATATCCTAGCGCCTCGAGCGCCATGATGAAGTACATCATGGCTGGGTAGATGGCGCCCAGGCCTTCGGTGTGGCGGGTGCGGTCCAGGATCCAGTGCTCGGCCTCGCGGATGGCCGACCCGCGAATGCGCTCGGAGCCGCGCTTCTCCCAGACCTTGAAGACGCGGTCCAGGTGATGGAAGAGGATCGAAAGCCCTTTGCGCTTGGGTAGCGCCAGGCTGACGTTGGGGAGCAGCAACTCGTCGAGCGTGAAGCCGGCGGGCGCCCGGCGGTTGGATCCACGCGCCTGCACAATCGAGAGCGGCACCAGGATGGACCGGGTCCACGAAGACATTTCGTACAGCACGTTGCCGGGCAGCATGGTGATCTCGGGAGGCACCGAGGGCACATGCTTGCGCGGGTAGAGGCCAAAGAGGCTGAGGTTGATCTTGACGTAGCTGTTGGCGGCCTGCAGGCCCCCAAGCGCGCGAATGCGCTCGCAGGCACGGCGGAGCGGTTCGGCGTCGGGGTCCACCCCGGCGAGCTTCAGGGCGCAATAGGCCTTCACGGTGGCGCTGACATCCGCGGGCCCGCCGCTGAACGTGTTGAAGCCGCCATCGGGCAACTGCCGCTCCAGAATCGAGCAGGCGGCGCGATCGATGCGGCCGCGCGTGGGCGGGCTCCAGACAGCGCCTTCGGGTTGGTGCAGCCAGAGTTGCAGCAGGATGTAGTCGGATTCGAGCGTGGTATCGGCGGTCAGTTCCCCGCACCAGAACCCGTCGGCCGCCTGCTGGGCAAACAGGGCACGGGACGATCGCTCCAGCGCCGAGGCGATTCCTTCTCGCGCGGAAGTAGCGATCTGCGCGGACTGGCGCCGCGACTTGGACGTTGCAGATTCCAACCGTTCGTAGGACATGGGCCGAATCCCTATGGTAACAACGTAAACTGGAAAGATGGACTGGCAATTGGACGCGGTGGAAGTGCGGGTGCTCGGCTCGCTCCTGGAAAAGGAGGTCGCCACGCCGGATTACTACCCGCTCTCGCTGAACGCCCTGGTGAATGCATGCAACCAGAAATCCAACCGCGAGCCGGTGGTTTCCTACGACGAAGATACGGTCGAGGACGCGCTCTTGACCCTTCGAGAGAAGGGGTTAGCGCAGCGCATCACCGGCCGCGACAGCCGGGTACCCAAGCACGCGCAGAGCTTCACCGAGAAGTTCAACCTGGGACGGCGCGAGGCCGCGGTGATGTGCGTGTTGATGGTGCGCGGTCCCCAGACCGTGGGGGAGTTGCGGGGGCGCACCGAGCGCCTCTACACCTTCGACGACCTGGAGGCGGTGGAGAGCACCCTGCACCGGCTGGCCGAGATGGAATTCGTGAAGCAACTTCCGCGGCAGACCGGCTCGGCGGCATCTGCAC
>PMTT01000123.1 GCA_003167275.1 Bryobacterales bacterium
GCACGAGTGCCCGCGCCACGATCTACCCCCAGGCGCGCGTCGCCCGGCCCGCGGGCGTTCCGAACGTGTCTACGATGGCAGTCAGATCCGGAATCAAGAGGACCTCCGCGCCCATCTTGAAAATGCCGCGCACATACCGGAGATCCAGCGGTAATTCGCGTCTCCACGGCTGATGAGGGAGCGGCAGTGCCTGCCAACGGATCCCGGAATTCACCGGCACGCCGATGACCTGGGGGCCCTCGCCAGGCCGGACAATCAAGATGCGAGCGCCGCTCTCGTACGAGACGGACGGGAGCCCGGCAAGTCCCACGATATCGATCACGGCTACCGGGCGCTCCCGCCATTGAACCATCCCCAGAACGTGCTTCGGGGCGCCCGGAACCGCAACATGCGGTAAGCCCGAGCAAACTTCCAACACTTGGCTGAAGCTGAGACCGAATACCACGTCTACTCCCTGAGTAGCGATGTCCCTCGCACCGAACAGCAGAATCCGCCCCACTCCCGTAGCATTTGCCGGCCACACTGGCGCCTTCCTGACGGGCGCCGGCCCGGATTCGCGGGCTTGCGCGGCCAGATGAAGCTGATCCGGTAAGAGCCGGAGCACCAGCCCCTCCGGCGTCAGCACAACGCTCTGAAAGGCGCCCGATTGCGCCGGCTCGGGGACCGCCATGACCTTGTCCGGGGTGACATCGAACGGCCGGGACACCCGGTCCACCGCGAGGCCCCACGGGTCGGGCTTCCCGGCAAGCACCAGAATCGCCCCCTTGGACGTCGCGCCCGCCGGGGAAGGCCGCCCAAGCCGTTCGGCCATGCTGAAAACCGGCAAACGGGAACCCTGGCGGTCGAGCCATCCCAAAGGTCCCTCCGGCGCAGGATTGCGCTCCATGCGCTCATACCTCTGGATGCTCTGAATCAGACTCATGTCCAGGCAGTAACTCTCGTCGCCGGTACGGCAGTAGACCAGGCGCAATCGTTCGGTTGTTTCAGACCTGTGCAACACAAGCGTTCCTCTCTGCTCTCACACTGTCGCGAATCAACATTTGAGCAATCTGCCAGGGCGGCGCGATGAAATCCACCACTCCCCGCTCGATAGCCCGCAACGGCATTCCGTTGACGATGCAACTCTCGCCATCCTGCGCGAAAGTGGTCCCACCTTTGGCGCGAATGGCAGTCAGTCCCATGGCGCCGTCGTCGCCCATTCCCGTGAGCACGACTCCCTTCACCCGCGATCCGTAGATCTGCGCGGCCGATTCCATGGTGACGTCGATCGACGGGCAGTGTCCGCCCACCGCCGGCCCCTGGCGCAAAGCCACCCGAAGCCCCGGACGCAGCAGCAGGTGCAACCCGCCCTGCGCCACCAGAGCCAGACCGGGGCGGAGCAGGTCGCCATCCTCCGCCTCCCTCACGTCGAGCGCCACATGCCGGCCCAACTGGGTAGCCAGCACTCCCGTGAAGCTGGCCGGCATGTGCTGAACGATCACAATGGCAGCCGGGTAGTCGCCCGGAATTCCCGAGAGCAATTCGCGCAAGGCCAGCGGGCCGCCGGTGGAAGCGCCGATCACAATCAGTCCGCCGGCGAGGGCCGCATGGACTTCCGCCCGGCCCGCTTCTCGGTCCTGCTCCTCGACGCGGGGTACAGCAGGCACCGGCGGCGCGGGCGCGGCCGTCCGTAGATGCCTCCCCTGGAGCAGCCGGATCACCCGGATGCGCGACGCCGCTCGCACCTTGGCGATGATTTCGTGCCGAAGCTCCATGGGATCGAGAGTCGCACCGGGAGCGTATTTCAGGACAAAATCCACCGCCCCCAGATCGAGGGCCTGCAGCGTACGCGTCGCAGCCTTCCCACTGACTCCACTGATGACCACCACTGGCGTCGGGCACTCCTGCATGATCTGGCGGAGCGCCTCCAGGCCGTCCATTTCGGGCATTTCCAGATCCATGGTAACGGCGTCCGGACGCAGGCGCCGCACCCGATCCACCGCGCTGCGGCCATTGAATGCTGTCCCGACTACTTCAAAATCCGCCGCCGAATTCAAGTAATTGGAGAGCAACCGGCAGACAAAGGGCGAGTCGTCTGCAATCATCACTCGAATCTGTTTTTTCATCCCGCGGGTACCTCAGTCGCCTCTTTGGCCTCTCGCACCACCCGCTTCATCACCGTCAACAGAGTGTCTTCCTGATACGGCTTCACCAGATAGTCAGTCGCCCCGAGTTCGAAAGCCCGGCGCCTGTGTTTCTCACCGGCTCTCGACGTCAACATGACGATCGGAAGGGTCTTGTACGTCTCCTGGGCGCGTAACGCGGCGGTCAACTCGTAACCGTCCATCCGCGGCATTTCGATATCGAGCAGGATCACATCCGGCCGCTTGCCGCGCTGCAGGACGTCCAGCGCGTCCAGTCCGTCCTTGGCGGACGTAGCGGTCCACCCCGAGCTTTCCACCAGGTTCGTCAGGACGCGGCGCACGCTGATCGAGTCGTCCACGATGAGGACGTCCAGCGCCCGGCTCGGGTTGGCGCGAACAACCTTGGGCGCCGAACTAGACGGCGCCTCCGACGACTGCTTCTGCGCGATCTCGGCCGGATTGACGATCAAGACCACCGATCCATCGCCCATCAGGGTTGCACCGGTGATGCCTTTGACCCGCCTCAGCAGATTGCCCATGGTCTTGACCACTACCTCGCGCGCTTCCATCAGGTGGTCTACAATCAGGGCCAGCTTTTGGGCGCCGATCTGCAGCACCAGCACCGGCTGCTTAACGACGCTCGCATCGGGCAGACTCTTGAGGCCCAGCGCCTCTCCAAGCTGCGTCGCGGGCACCGCCTCCCCATCCACCCGAATGACGGCCTGCTTGCCGATGCGCTCGATCTGCTTCGGCTCTATGCGGAGGATCTTGTTTACCGTGCCTAATGGAATCGCGAACGTCTCGCCGTTCGATTTCACCAGCAGCACGCGGATGATCGCCAGCGTCATGGGCAGACGGATCGTGAACTTGGTGCCGCGCCCAGGCTCGGTCTCAATCCGGATGGTGCCTTTCAGCTTGTTCACCGTGGCTTTCACGATATCCAGGCCTACCCCTCGGCCGGAGACCTCGCTCACTTCGCGGGCGGTGCTGAACCCAGGCTGGAAGACCAAGTCGTAGAGTTCCGGCCCGGAAAGCTGCTCGGCTTCCGCCTCCGAATAGAAGCCCATCCGCGCCGCCGCCGCCCGGATGAGGTCCGGCTCCATCCCGCCGCCATCGTCGGCGACTTCGATCACCACCTGGGTGCCCTCGTGATAGGCGCGCAGCTTGATCTGGCCGCGCACGTTCTTGCCGATCACGCTCCGCATGGAGTCGCTCTCGATTCCGTGGTCTACCGCGTTCCGGAGCAAATGCTCCAAAGGACCGGCCATCTCTTCGAGCACGGTCTTGTCGAGGTTGACCTGTTCGCCCTCAATCACCAGATCGACGCGTTTGTTCCGGCTCTCCGCGGTCACCCGCACCGTGCGGTGCAGGCGCGTCGCCAGCGTCAGCAATGGCACCATGCGCACGCGCATGAGCTTGTCCTGCGCTTCACCGGTAAGGCGACCCAGGCGATTCAGGTAACCATCGAAATCGCCGATCCGGTTGGCGAGTTCCCCCGCCGCGGCGCTCAGGTCGCTCGTAGTCTCGTTCAGGGCGCGCGAAATCAAGTGGAAATCGGTGTACTGGTCGAACTCCAGTGCATCGAAGCCCGAGGACGTGCCGGAATTCGTAGGAGCAGCCTTGCTGCCCGCAACGATCCCGCGAACGGCCAGTTGTCCGAAGCCGCCCTTCAAGGCGCGCACTTCGAAATCGGCGTCGAGGCGCGAGGAGATCCGCTTCAATCTCCCGATACTCAAGCCCAGTTCTTCCACTTCCTGGGCGTAAGCGGATAAGTGCTGCTCGAAGGTCGAGCGGTTGACCAGAAGCTCGCTCACGAGCCGGACCAACTCATCCAGACGCTCGATGGGAACGCGTACGAATTGCCCACCTTTGTAAGCGCTAGCGGCGCCGGCTTCCTCGGCCGGCTCTTCCTGCTGGGCCGTTCTGGCCATCGCTTCCGTGAGGTCGATGACCTTCTCCTGTCCCAGCGGCTCGATCTTGATCGCGGGAGCCGAGGGAGCGGGGCTCTCGACCGGCGCTTCGCCGATCAGCTCCGCGTATCGGGCGTAAACCTGGCCAAGCCGCTCCTCCAGTCCCTCGACTTCGGCGCCAGACAGCAGGTCGCTCAAGACGTCGGTGGTGGTGTACAGGAGGGACTGGACGTCCGGCGTCAAGTCGACCGCCTGTCCGAACAGAGAGTCCAGCAGATCCTCCATCCGGTGCGCGAGGCCGCTGGCGCGCCGCAGGCCGACCATTCCCGCGGCTCCCTTCAGCGTGTGTACGGTGCGCCGGACCTCCTGAATCGATTCCTTCCTCTCCGGATTCCGCTCGACGTTCCGTAGTCCATCGCCGATATTCTGCAGGTGGTCCTCGGCCTCATGGCGGAAGGCGTCGAGCAGATCGGCCGGAATATTCTCGGCGTCGGATTCGCCGTCCGGCGTCTTGGGCGCCGGGGGACGGGCGGACCGGGCAGCCGGGACCGCGCCCAGCGCTTGTGAGTACCGCTCGTAGAGCCTCTCCACCTGCTCTTTGACCGCCGTTCCGCCCGCCATGTCTTCCAGCGCGTCAAAGGTAGCGAACAGTAAGCTGCGGATCTCCGGGGACAACTGGGCGCTGC
>PMTT01000059.1 GCA_003167275.1 Bryobacterales bacterium
CTGAAGAATCGAAAGTAAACTGGAGCCATGTCCGGTCCCGTGTAGCCGTGTCGAAAAAAGAGCGCAAGCCGGGCTTGCGTATTTTTCCATTCGGTTTTCAGAGAACAGGGCCCTCCTCAGTCCGGCGAAAGCTCGCTGCTTCGCTGGTTCTGGAGTGTTCGCGGCATGAGTTGGACCGTGGCAACCGGAAGGGCGTTGCCATCGCGGTTGTTCGCGGCTGGCCGGATTCTGCCGCTGGTTGCAACCAACGCTCGAAAATGGGACAAATCGAAAGTTCCACGGCGCCAAAGCTGTACTTCGCCTCAGCCCGGTCCCTTTTTAGCTGCTATCCATCACCTCCTTTTCCAGATTCACGCATGCGCTCCGAATCGGATTCCACATCACCTTCTCTACCCACAAGTTCGATTCCCAACAGACCGACGATTATCGGCTATCGAATTCCCGCATCACCTCCTTTAGAGACTGGCCATCCGTCAAGCCCTGCTCCAGTGCCTTCCGCAGGCGTTGCTTCTGCAACTTCAACAACTGCCTGGTGGCAATGGCCGCGCAGAAACCGGAGGCCGTCAGCACCACGGCGCTGGCTCCCGCCAGACTGATGCCCGCTCCGTGCGCCCGCATCTGCCGCAACTCCTCGGCGTAGTCGGGCCGATGCCGGCTTTCCCGTTGGAACAAATGGCGCGCGTTGTAGATCAGGAACACAAACACCAACCGCGCCAGCACCGCTCCATAGCTGTGCCCTGCCGGACGGTCGATGTCCCAAATCTGTGACAGGGTGCGAAACCCCTGATTCTCGATTCCCCATCGGCCCCGATAGAAGCCACGCACTTTCACGCCGTGCCTCCCGGGCTGAAGGCTGGTGATGTAATCGGTCCGCGAGATGTCCTTCCCGTTCTTATCCAGGACGGGGGAGCCATCCAGGTGGGATTGCGATGCCACCACAATGTTCACCGCGATTTGACGATGCGCCGAAGTTTCGTCGCTGATCAAAGTGATGGGCCGCAGCGCCGTGACGCGCACCTTTTCCGTCTCCTGACGTCCGGAGAACTGCCGAGTTTCCTCGAATTCCGTCCAACTCCGGTCCGGCTCCGCCAGTTGCCGTTGGATGTGGCCGTTGAGATCCATCTTCTCGTCCCGCACCCGGCTGACGAAATCGATGCCGTAGTCCTGTTTGAGTTCGCAAAACAGGTCCGTGCCCCAGTAGCCGCGATCCAGCAGCAGAATCTTCAGCCACTCCCGCAGCGGCCCCATCGTGTGGTTCAAGCGCGCCAACAGTCGGCGCAGCATGGTGATTTCACTCTCCTGCAGCCCGCCCAAGATGTAGCCCACGATCAACTCACAATCGTTCTGGATGTTGAGCAAGACTAATAGCTTGTAGCCGTACGCGCCGTCGCTGATGCGTCGCGCCCCTTCGTAACCCTGCCCATGGGAAATCAGGATGTCGTGTCCATCCACGGCATATACCCCGCCGCGCAACCAGCGCTTGTGGCGGATCACCTTCAAGTGTTCGAGAAAGCCGCCTTCCAAATCCGCTTCCGTGAAGCGGCCGAGGTGGTTCAGCAGCGTTTCGGTATCGATCACTCCCCGGTCCTGCGCCTGGCGCTGGGCGATCTTCTCCGCGGTGAAGCCGATGCGCTCCATCAGGTAGGCGTCCTTCAGCAGCGGACCGCAGTTGGCCGGCGTGTCGATGCCTGCCATCTCCCGCAGACACTCCACTCCGTTCAGCAGCCGGTAAGGGACCCCATTATCCTTTTTCAATTGCGCCGGGCGCATCCCCGTGGCCGCCGCCCACAGCCCATGGCGCAGCATGAAGTCCAGCATGCCGTCGTAGCGTCCCCGCTCCGTGTCCCACACCTGGAATTGGCGGCCCTCCACGATCTCCTGCTCGACCCGCCGGCGATCCTCCTGCCAAACCCGCCAATCGCCCGCAGTGATCGGAGCCGCCTGAATGGGAAAAGGACCTGACATCCCTTTTACTTCTGACACACTGGCGGCCAAAAGTCCAGCGAAATCGAATCTCAACCCCAAAATGTTTATAGGGACTGGGCCTGCTGCAACTGTTTCCAGCGCTGCTCCAAGGCGGCGGTGAGTTGTCGCCAAGTCTTCAGGTTCTCCTGGAAAGTGCGGTAGCGGGCGCAGTGCTGGCGCACCGTCGCGAGTTCTTCCTTTTTGACATACGTCAGCTTCGAACGACCTTGCTGGGAGCGGGACAGGTAGTACGCCGGCGAGGTACGCGGTGAGCCCCGGGCGCCCAGGAAACGCTCAATCAGCGAAGCGGCCCGCATGGCCTGGGGCTGCATGAGCTTGGATTCCAAAGCGCGCCGTTGCGCCTGCAAATCGCGGATCTGAGACCGCAGATCGTCGCCGGGATGAAGCATGTATCAGTCTTATCACAAACTCACTGATACAAAACAGCCGTCAACGCCACTTCTCGACCAATTCTTTTTTAGGGCCTGCCTAATCCCCTTCAATGCAATGAGTTACCAAACTTTCGATCCTTCAG
>PMTT01000262.1 GCA_003167275.1 Bryobacterales bacterium
CCAGGCGCGCACGTAGATGCAGGACTGTCCGAAGCGGTCGGTGAAGGGTGTGCCCCGGCGGGCGATGGAGATGAGGGCGTCAAGGGATGAGGATTTCCGCATAAGTACTCCTGATTCGAGGTATAGCAGGCGGGAATGAGGCAATCGGGGGTTAAGATCCGGAAATGATTGAAACGATTGAGGAAAATTTGGCGGAAGTTGTGTGACCGGGTTGGCGATCAAAGTCAGGCGGGAGGACGCGGAGACGCGGAGGCGTGGAGGAAGAACGCGGAGAAGAGAATCAGAGATGTGCAGTTGGGGAGGGGCTTTAACGCCGAGTCGCAGAGACGCCGAGGGGAAAGCAAAGTCAAAACCCGAGAGCGCTGAGGGAGCACGGGCCGACTTCCGGGTGTGATTTGCTTGAGCAGAGCGTCCCCCTGGAGGACGTTCAGCGCTTGGCCGGCCACGCCGACCCGCGCACCACCCTCCTCTACGACCGCCGCGACAAGAAGATCACACGGAACATCGTGGAAAGGATTTCGATTTGAGGTTCACGCCGATACGGCCCTCTATAGTTATGTTTGTTGGGCTGCCGGCGAAGCCGTATACCCAAACGCAGGCTTTCAGATAGATCCATCCCCGGAAGTCTGCCGGGTACAGTTATTTTGGGCTTAGTTAGAACCCCATTTTGGGCAGTAGTTTTTTCAAACGTTGTGACAGCGCAGTTCGGTTTTCGCGGCATTTCGGCAGATGCCGCACTTTTCAGGCTCACGGCGTATACAGGCGAAGATCTCGCGCGCGCGAGAGACGATCAAAATGATAGTGCAGTCGTGGGACAGGAAAAGGAGAGACGCGGGGCAAGACCTCCGCGAACATAGTCCGCACCCGCTGAGCCCCCCAAAAGTCCCGGGACGAGTCGTATTTTTCAACGACCACGAAGGTGATGTCGTCAGTTTGCGGCATGCCCTGAGTGAAAGTTTCAACCGCTTTCAAGAGACGCCGCCCGATCATGTCACTTCCCGAGGGGGCCTCCTGCTTGATAATTTCCCGCAGGCTTTCCTCTCCGAACATTTCTCCCCGCGAGTTTTCGGCTTTTATAAGGCCACCGGACGGCACGACCAGAATATCTCCATTGTTTAGATGGAGTTTGCGGGATCGATAGGAGGCGAAATCGGACATCCCCAGCATATCGGCATCTGAGACCAACTCTTCGATCCCCCCCGTGGCGGAGTTGAAGAGATAGACGGGAGTATGTCCCGCGCTGATGAACTGCCCTACGCCATCCTGGTTGAGCAGGAAGAGGAAGAGCCTGACAAACTGGGAAGGAAAAGATTTTTCGTAAACGAGCCGATTTACGCGGCTCAAGGCTTCCCGCGGTTCAGTCCCCGATCGGAATTCCATGCTGAGAGCGCCCAATACCATGGAACTCAACAAGGCCGCGGACATCCCCTTGCCGGAGGAATCCGCCAGAACTCCCATCCAGTCCCGCGAACTCAGTTGCCGAAAATCGTAGAAATTCCCTCCCACGTAACTTGTAGGATTCTTGAAAGCGTGGATGTGAAAATTCTCAAACTGAGGCAGGACACGGGGGAGCAGGCTTCGCTGAGTTTCCTGCGCCGAGGCTAATTCCCGCTCTCTCTGATTTCGCTCCTCCAGGGTTTTGAGACGAACCACCTCGCGGGTTGCTTCGAGTTCCCGCACCCACTCCTCCAGCAGTTTGCTGTAGTTCTTCGTTTCGCGGTGCAACAGGCGAACTTCCAGAATGTTGTGGACGCGCGCCCGGAGTTCGGCAAAATCAAACGGTTTGCTGACGAAATCCTTGGCTCCCGCTTCGAGCGCGCGCAGTTTGTGTTTCGGCTGCGCCGTGATGACGAGGACCGGTAAGTAGCCGCCCGCTTCGATTTCCTTCAGATCTTCCATCACCTGAAATCCGTCCATGGCTGGCATCTGGAGATCGAGCAGGATCAGGTCGTACTGGTTCTTGCGGTGCAGTACGCAGACCTCGTTCGGATCGGTAGTGGAATGGACGGAAGTATAGCCGGCGACGCGCAGCACGCCCTCAATGAGCTTGACATTGGCCTCCTTATCGTCAACGATCAGGATTTTGGCGTTCAGAATGTCGACTGAGGTGATCATGATCCTTCATCGGGAATTACTTGCGGTGAAGGGTCTCCCGTACCGCGAATTCCAGCGCTGTGGAACTCCAGTGCCGATTCGATCGTGTTCATGAGCTCATTGAGTATGATTGGTTTGGTCAGATACCGGAAGAACCCGGCATGCAGGCCCTTCTCGATGTCGCGGGGCATCGCATTTGCACTGAGGGCAACCACTGGTATGTGCGCGGTTGCCGCGTCTTCGCGAAGGATTTTGAGTGCTTCGATACCACCGATGCCGGGAAGATTGATGTCCATGAGGATCACGTCCGGCTGGTTGGCCCGCGCAAGCCGGATGCCCAGATTCCCGTCTGTGGCAGTTAGCAGACGGAAATCGGGACGGCGCGCGAACAACTGCGCAACCAGCTTCAGATTCGCCGTGTTGTCCTCGACATAGAGCACGGTGCTGAGCGGTGCGTCGTGCCGAACCTGCGCCTGTGCAATCGCCACGGGCTGCTCCGTGTCCACTCCCAGCAGTGGATCGGCAGTGGAGTTCAGTTCGAACCAGAACACGCTTCCGAAACCGACGGTGCTTTCTGCGCCGATCTCACCGCCCATCAGTTCAACCAGCCGCTTGCTCATCACAAGGCCGATACCTGTACCTTCTTCCACGCTTCGGTCTTGTCCGAGACGGTTGAACGGCTGAAATAGCTGAAGGAGCTTGTCCGGAGGCAAACCCGGACCGGTGTCCCTAACGCTAACGCGAGTGCGTTCCGGGGTGCTCAGGCAGCAGTCCACGACCACCGTTCCATTGGCCTGGTTGTACTTGATCGCGTTGGAAAGCAGATTGATGAGAACCTGTTTCAGGCGGGTCCGGTCGGCATGCACAAAGTAAGAGACGTCGAACTGGGGAAAGGTCATTCGGATGCCGCGTTTTTGCGCCTGCGGCTCGATCATCGCCTGGCATTCGAGCATGACGTCGGCCAACGACGTCGGTTCCAACGATAGCGCCAGCTTGCCGGACTCGATCTGCGCGAGGTCCAGGATTTCGTTGATCAGATCCAGCAGATACCATCCCGCCTGGAGAATCTGGTCGATGCTGGCCGTCTGGGAGGCCGTTGGGGGTGGGGAATCGGAGTTGATGAGCTGGGCGAAACCCAGGATCGCATTGAGCGGCGAGCGAAGCTCATGGCTCATGCTGGATAGAAAATCCGATTTCGAGAGGTTTGCCTTTTCCGCGGCGGCACTGGCTCTCTCCAATTCGACGTTATTTTTCTGAAGGGTGCTTTCAAAGCGTTTACGGTCCGTGACGTCGCGCGCCGCGGCGAATACTCCCTGAAGCTTCCGGTCGCGGTCGTGGAAGGTGGTCGCGTTGTACGAGACCACCGTCTCCTTGCCGTCCCGGGCGCGCGCGGTGAGCTCATAGTCGGTGACCTTGCCTTCGCTCAACACCCGCTTGATGGCCGCCTCGGCCCATTCCCGATCGGTGAAGTAGTTCTTGAACGGCGCGCCGATCAGCTCATCGCGCGTGCAACCGGTGAGCGCCTCCATCTGCTTGTTGACGTCGGTGATGATACCGCGCGGATCGGTGGTCATCAGCGCGTCGATGTTGGATTCGATGAGAGAGCGCGTGTAGAACTGCTGGTCGCGCAGGCGCTGATCGAGCTGCTGCTGCTCGGCTTCCACCTGTTTGCGAGCGGTATTGTCGGTGCCGATCAACAGGTAGCCGATGATTCCGCCCAGATCGTCGCGCAACGCCGTAACCGATACGACCGCCGGGAAGCGGCTGCCATCTTTACGAATGTAAGTCAGCTCGTAAATGTCTTCGATGCCGCGCGACGCTTTGAAGACCAGCGCCTCGAAGCCTGGCGTAATCGGGGTTGCCAACTGAAGGCTCAATGCTTTAGCGCGCGCGATCACTTCTCGCGGATCGGAAATGTCGGCGGGGGTGATCTTGTCCACTACTTCGATGGCCGCGTAGCCCAGCATGCGC
>PMTT01000708.1 GCA_003167275.1 Bryobacterales bacterium
GCTGGGGCGGACGCGGCTCGACAGCTTCACCCGCGAGAGAAGGTTCCTGCCGCAGCAGGTGGTCGAGATTCCGCCTACCCGGCCGGCGGCGAACGCTCCCGCTGGGATGGTGCGAATTCCGGCTGGGGAGTTCGAATTCCAGGTGGCGGGGATCGAAATCGAGGGTTCGAACGAGATTGGCGTGGACGTCCAGTACCCCTGGGAGAACTCGCCCCGGCGGAACCATCGCACCACGCTCAATATGAAGAGTTTCTACATCGACCGATATTCGGTCACCAACGCGGAGTTCAAGAAGTTCATGGACGCCGCGAAGTACCGGCCCAAGGATGACCACAACTTCTTGAAGGACTGGAAGAATGACACATACCCGTCAGGCTGGGAGAACAAGCCTGTGACGTGGGTGTCGCTCGAAGACGCGCGGGCTTATGCGGCCTGGGCGGGCAAACGCCTGCCGCACGAATGGGAGTGGCAATATGCCGCGCAGGGCACCGACGGTCGCACTTATCCATGGGGAAACGAGCGCCTTCCTCAGGCGGCGCCGGTTCCGGACAGAGGCCACGAGTTGCGCGCGCCGGACAATGTGGACGCCCACCCGGAAGGTGTGAGTCCGTTCGGGGCGATGGACCTGACCGGCAACGTCTGGCAGTGGACGGATGAGTATGTGGACGAGCACACACGGGCGGCAATTCTGCGCGGCGGAAGTTACTATCAACCGCAAGGTTCCATGTGGTACTTTCCGCAGGCGTACCGCTTGACCGAGCACGGCAAACTGCTGCTGATGGCGCCGGGTAAGGACCGCGCCGGCACCCTCGGCTTCCGCTGCGTAGTAGATGGATCGTAAATCGTAGGGTATGCTTTAGCTTGCCCAGCCCACACTGACACAAAAGATGCGTGAGAGGCAACGGGGTCCCCAAAGCTTCACTCTTGGGAGGGCGTTTCCTGTCAACCTGTTTTTTAGAAGTGTTGGGCAAGCTAAAGCATACCCTACGCTACGTTAATGCTTCCCTGGCACGGCAAAACGAAAGATTCGTGGCCGGTAAAGCTGGACGATGGTCTCGAAGTCCCGTGGTTCGCAGGCATCCTTCTCGGCAACCGGCTCCATTCGCCCAGTGTAGACGCAGTTTGTCCGTCCCCCGTTAACGTGGAATGCCTGTGTTGGTTTTCTTAGTGGGGCAGGTTAACAATCTGCCCCACAACCCCAACACAGGCAAGAATGCCCGTGCTACAACGACGCGATGGTAGTATTGCTGTTTCCCATGCGATTGCGCAGCCGCTACTTCGCGATAGCCGCCAGTCTTTTCTTCGTTCTTGCCGGACAGGCCTTTATCCCCCTCCTCGGAGTGGAGGACGATGAGGCTCTCTTCGGCATGGCGTTTCTCAAACCTCGCTATTCGGCCACTATCCGCATCGGCCATTCCACTCTCCCGCTCATGATCATGACCTACCTGGGGACCCTCAAGGCCTGGATCTATCGCCCCATTCTGAAATGGTTCCATCCCGGAGCGTGGAGCCTCCGCGAACCCATGCTGCTAGCCGGCGCCCTGAGCATCTGGCTGTTCTATCTCCTCCTGAAGCGAATGGCGGGAGAGCGCGCCGCGATCATCGGATCCATCCTGCTCGCCACCGACTCGGTCTATCTCCTTACCACCTGCTTCGATTGGGGCCCCGTGACCCTGCAGCATCTGCTGATCATCGGAGGTCTGTGGCTGCTGCTGCGCTTCTACCAGGAGCAAACGTCCGGCTCGCTGGCGGCCGGCGCGTTCCTGCTAGGCCTGGCCCTCTGGGACAAAGCGCTGGCGGCGTGGATGCTCTCAGGCATGGGAATCGCCGCGCTCTTATTATTCTGGCGGCAGATCCGCGGCCTGATCACCTGGCGGCGAGCGGCCATTTGCGTGGCAGCTTTCCTCTTGGGGTCTCTTCCCCTGTGGACCTACAATGTCCGCAACGACTGGGCCACCTTCCGGGGGAATTTCCATCGGACTTTCAGCGAGTTTCCCGGCAAGACAGAGGTGCTTCGAGTGACGTTGAACGGGCAGGGGCTTTTAGGATACCTGGCGGCCGAAGACTCCGGAACGGCCCCGCCCCACCAGCCATCTGGCGCCCTGCAGAACGTCTCCGCGCGGATCGCGGCCCTGTCCGGAGAGCCCCGGCATCATCTCGGTCTTTATGCTCTCGGGTCGGCGATTCTCCTGATCCCCTTCGCCGGCCGCGACGGCCGCCGCGCCCTCCTTTTCGCCCTCATCGCCATGAGTGTGGCATGGGTCCAGATGGCCATCACCGCCAATGCCGGCGGCGCCGTGCACCACACCATTCTTCTGTGGCCGCTCCCCCAACTGGTGGTCGCGGTTTCGTTCGCCGCCGCGTCCGAGCGGCTCGGCAGGGCCGGCAAGCCGCTGATTTGTGCCGTGGTTGCCGTACTGGCGGTCTCGGGCGTCCTCTTGACGAATGAATACTATTACAAGATGTTCCGCAACGGCCCCACGTCGTTGTCCTGGAGCGAGGCCATCTTCCCGCTGAACACCTACGTCCAGACTCTCCCGGCGACCAACGTCTATTGCCTGGACTGGGGTATCCTGGACAGCCTGCGCTATCTCTCCTGGGGGAGGCTGCCCCTGGTCGGTTCAGACGCTCGGTTCACAAAGCAGGAATTGACGGCTGAGGACCACGAGGCCATTGCCAAGATCGTTTCCAACCTCGGTAATCTGTATGTCGCCCACGCTAAGGAGGTCGAGATCTTTCCGGACAACCAGAGGTTCCTCATCCTCGCCGCCGCCTCAGGCTACCGCCCCGACAGGCTCGCCGTGATCGACGACAGCTTCGGCCACCCCACCTTCGAGGTCTATCGCCTAGTCCCGGCATCACAGTAATCCCAGCCGGTGGCCCATCCGGAACCAGAATTTGCCGCACAGCCGCTGCATTTCCCCATCGTGTTTCCGCTTGATGTCGCGGTATTGTTCCACCACTTCGCGGGCCGCCTCCACGCCCCACGCGAATGGAGCCCTGCGGGCCGCGATGGGCAGAGAGCAGGATTCGGAATGCACGATGCCGAAGGGCGGATAGTCGTCGCTATAAATGCGGACAGACTCGAACCCGGCGGCAGTCAGCAGTTGCTTCAGGCTGGTCTCGCTGAACTCCCGCATCTCGAGCGCGGTCCCACTCCCATCCTTGTGAAATACCAGATTGTCGAATACCTGGACGGCGCCCTCCCGCGTGCGATTGATCAAGTGTACCCGGCCGCCCAGCCTCGCCAACCCGAACTCATGGAGATCGGGGAAATGTTCGGCCATCGAGAGCTCCAGCGAATACGGCACGGTGAACACCAGAAAACCGGTGGGCTTCAGCACCTGGAATGCGTTTTGGAAAGCGGCGGCGGCGGGCGGCACGACATGCTCGAACACCTCGCTCGACAGCAGGAAGTCGTATTTGCCCGAATGATCGTTTCCCGGATCCGCGATATCGAAGCGCGGCTCGCGGTCGTGGAACGTGTTGCGGTAGTCGAGTTTCGATGCCAGTCGATCCGCATACTGGCTGCTGTCGCTGGTGCCGATGCCTCGCAAGCTCTTGACACGCGGGAAATCGGGCAAGGTAAGATTCGCGCCGAACAGTTCCCGGGAGAAGGCTTGGAGAAGCCCGCGGGTCCGCACGTTCGAGCCGCAGGAAGAACAACTGGGCGTTTCGCGGTCGAGTTCCCGGTTCGCACTTCGATTGGGTTGGCCGCAGAGATTGCAGGTGAACTCCATCATGGGACTGTAACACGGCCCCACATAAACTCTTGTAAGCATTGACAGCTTTCAGCTCCGGTGCCTATACTTCTGCATGCCTGAGTTCGGTCCGAACCCACCTCCGGAGGCGTTGCAGTTTCAACACGCGGAACCGCTTCCGGCGGCGGGTTCGGGCGCTGAATCCGGCCCCAATTGCGTCGTCTGCAAGCAGCCGCCGGGCAACACCTACTTTCACGCACGGGGCCACGTAGTTTGTCCCTCGTGCGCGGGGCGGATTCAGTCCTCCCAGCAGACCGCGCCGTCGCCGTCTTTGGGGCGTGCCTTTCTGTATGGAGCAGGAGCGGCCCTCGGCGGATGCATTCTGTACGCGGCCGTCTCCATTCTGACTGGACTCGAAATCGGCCTCATCGCGATCGTGGTGGGCGTCATGGTGGGTAAGGCCATACGCCATGGCTCGCGCGGCTCGGGCGGCCGCCCGCAGCAGATTCTCGCGGTCATCCTCACCTATTTTGCGATTACCACCAGCTATATCCCGGTCATCCTGTATAAAGTGGCGAAGAATCCTGAATTCGCACAACAGCGCCAGGCGAAGCG
>PMTT01000062.1 GCA_003167275.1 Bryobacterales bacterium
CTTCATGCTGTCCGGAAAGCGGCTGTCCCGGGCATGCTGCTCGCGTTCGATGAGCTCCGTCATGAAGCGGCGCGCCGCTTCCGCGCCCCAGGCCAGCCTTACGGTCTCTTCCATAAGCCTGTGGGCCGCCTGCAGGTTCCCCTCGTCGTTATAGACCGCCATCAGCGCTTCCCGGGCCGGGAAAGAAAGCGGGTTCGCCCGCATGGCGGCTTCCAGTTGCGCCTGGCTTTCCGCCAGGCGGCCCTGTCCGTAGAGCCAGCCTCCGTAAAAGACGCGCGGTTCCGCCAGGTTGGGAGCCAGTTCCAGGGCGCGCCGGAAATGCCGCTCGGCCTCGGCCTTCTGGTTTAGGCCCGCCAGCGCGACCCCCAGATTCGATTCCACCGGGCCATAGGAGGGGTCCAACAACTCCGCACGCTCCAGGTAGGATACCGCCGTGCCGTAGTCGTGGCGGTTCAGGAAGGTCATAGCGTAATTCATCATCCCGCGGGCATTGTTGGGACTCTTGACGGTTACGTCCCGCCACAGCGACTCTTCGGTTCGCCAGACCGTGTTCCGGATGTGGGTGCCTACCGCCGCCAGCCCCAGCAGCACCACCACCGCGGCCAGGGTGGCGCGCAACCGGACCGGGTTGACGACGGCGCCGGCGGCAAGACCGGCGGCGCTACCCAGGAGCAGCCGCAAACTCCAGAAGACCGCCAGGGCGAGTCCCACGAACGGGAAGAACATGCGATGGTCGTTGGTCACCTCGCTCATCGGTGTCAGGGACGCCGGCAGCAGAGCCAGGAAAAACCACAGAATGCCGAATGCCACCGGCCGCGTCTCGGGGCGCCGCGAGGTCCGGAACGCGGCCACCAGCATGGCTGCCACAAACAGATAGCCGGCCAGGGCCGCCATACTGAAAGGTCCCGAAACGGGCCTCCAATCGGTGTCCGCGCTTAAACCGGTGGGCAGAAAGAAGGTTTTGAAATAGTGCAGCGCCACCCAGGGCTGCGTCGCCCGATACAACCAGGGCGAGGTTGCGGCGCCACGGGGAATGGCGGCGGGGGTCATGATCCAGATGACCAGGGCAGCCACGGCCGTGACCGCGAGCGCCGGAACAGCGGCGCGGAGGGCCGCAGACCACTTCTGCCGGTTTTCGGCCCAGTCGCCGAGGGTTCCTTCCTGCTCCACCAGGAACAAGTACGACAGCAGTAGGAGCGGGAAGATCAGAGCCGAAGCGCTGGACAGGCATGCGGCGAGCGCCGGAAGCAGGTACCATCCTCGCTTGCGCTGCCCGGGATAAGCCGCGAAACACAGCAGGCTCGCCACCACCCCGAGGGTACTGTATAGCTCCGATCGCTGGGTGATGTAATTCACCGTCTCGGCATTGGCCGGATGCAGGCCGTAGCAGGCCGCGGCCAGGAGCGCCGTCCAGAGATTCCACGGATGCGGATCGGCACGGTCCATGATCCGGCGGAACAGAAAGAACATCAGGATCAGTTGAACGGCGAACCAGAGGAACGTGGAGAGGTGGAAGAAGAACGGCTTATACCCCTTCGCCAGCCGGAAATCGATGGCCAGCGAGACCGCCACGAGCGGACGATAGGCTGGGCCTGCCGGGTTGAACCGGGCCGCATCGGTGAAAAAGCCCGGCACATTGTGCAAATTCTGGATGAACCGGTTCTCCAGGATGGTGTGGGAATCGTCAAAGTGGAAACCGTTCTGAAAATGGTTGGCGTATGCCGCCAGGACCACCAGCACCAACCCCAGGCAGAGGAGAACTGTCCTTATATTTACGTTTATGCGCAACACTCTATTGCACTACTCCCGTCAAAGTATCCTTCGCCGCCGTATAATCCGGTTGGATGCGGATGGCCATGCGCAGAGCGTGGATGGCGTCGGCGTTTCTCCCGCGCGCAAACAGGGCGCCGGAAGCTACATAATAGGCCTCGGCATAATTCGGCCGGATGGCCAAGGCCTGCCGGGCATTGGACAGGCACTCGTCATACCTTCGCGTCTGGCAAGCGCCGGCGGCCGCGCCCACCAGTTTCTCCGGCGCGGGAGCCTGGCCAAGCTCCAGACGCGCGTATTTCAAGGTGTAGCCACGCGCCACTTCATCGTCCTTGACGAGTTCCTGGGTCTGGGCGATCAAGGCATCCAGCGCCGGCCAGTTCCGCTGTTCGCAAGCCAACTGCATCAGGAGATAACGCGAGGCGAAGGACTGGGGGTTGGCCCGCAAGGCTGCCGCGAGCTGCACCTGTGCTTCCGCCATCCGGCCCGTATCGTGAAGCCAGCGTCCATAGTAGAAATGCGGCTCCCAAGCGTCCGGAGCCAACGATACGGCGTTCTCGTAGTGCTGGCCTGCCTCGGCGTCGCGTCCCACGCCGGCGTAGGCGGTTGCCAGCCGCATCTCAATCACCGAGGGCTCTGTGCCGCGGCCTATCTTCCCATCGTCCAAATTGAGCGCCTGCGCGCGCTCCAGATGCGGGAGGCCGCCGGCAAAGTCGCCGCGAACCAACAACATATTACCGTAATTGAACTGGCCGCGGCCATTATTCGGACTCTTGATGGTAACATCGCGCCACAACGATTCCTCGTTCCGCCAGACTTCATTCCGCGCATAGGTGCCCACCGCGGCCGCCGTCAGAACAACCGCCACGGCGGCGAGAGCTCCGCGAAGCCAGGCGCGGTGCTCCGTGAGCCGCGCCGTCCGGCGGAACAGCGCCAGGCGCAGAGCCCAGAAAACCGCCAGCGCCAAACCCACAAACGGAAAGAACATGCGATAGTCATTGGTCACATCGGACAAAGGGGTCAGGGAAGTGGGGAGCATGGCGAGGAAGAACCAGGCAATCCCGAAGGCCACCGGCCGGGTTTCCAGCCGGCGAGAGGCCCAGACGGCTACCGCCACCAGCCCCACCACAAAGAGGTAGCCGGCCAGCGCCTCCCCGCTGAACGGACCCGACACGTAGCCCCAGTCGGAATCGGCGCTTAGGTCGTTGGGCAGGAAGAAGCTTTTGAAGTAGTGCAGGGCCACCCACGGCTGCGTCAGGCGGTACAGGTAAGCGGAGACGGCGCCGGGATGGTAATCGGCGGGGGTCATCACCACCGTAAGTACGGCCGCCGCCGCGGTTACCACCCACGCCGGGAGGGTGGCGCGCAACGCCGGGAGCCACTGGCGGTCCTTCTCAAACAGATACACGTAAGCCAGCAGGATGAACGGATAGATCAGCGCCGGAGGTTTGGAGAGGTACGCGGCGACCGCCGGAATCAAATACCATCCAAATTTGCGCTGCGCCGGATACGC
>PMTT01000620.1 GCA_003167275.1 Bryobacterales bacterium
AGACAGAACTGCCGCTTTTAGGTATCAAGCGTCGTCGCCAGCCCCTCACAGCAATTACAAGTAATCTCGCTCGGCACCGTTGTGGCCCTTGCGCCGTGAGGTGAAGTTCAGCGAACTTGGCAACCTTGAGTTGCACGAGGATGCTCCACGGCAACGGGCTGCTGACTGAGATCGTGGAATTGGATAGCCGCAACGAGGGGTTGAACGATGCCGAATTCCGCCCGGTGCGGCGCGCCCCTCGTCCGCAGGCCAGACTCACACGCGGGCCGTCGAGTACCTCAAGGATCAAGGCTCGACTTCGGCAGAGCGGTCCGGCGGGCGTCCCCTACCTTCCCAGTTCCTTCCACCGCTGAGGCCGTCTTACGAAGTAGTAGATGACCGCGCCAATGATGTTCATGAAAACGATGATGATCACCCAGACCACCTTGGCGTTCCCCGTGTCGGGTTCGCGGGTGGCGCACTCCACCAGCATCCAGATCCAGAATGCCGTGGCGAGGGCACCGACAGCAAAGGCAAATATGATCGCCAGTTCGGGTAGGCCGACGTTATCCATGTGAACTCCGCCATCATAACATCGCGCTCCACGCCCCGTCTGGCAATGGGCCCGCGACACGGCCCGCAAAATGGGTGCGAAAGCCGGCGCACTCCTGTTATATTTCTATAGCCCCATGCCCGAAGCGAAAAACCCCCTCGCCAGGCTCGATCGTCAGGAAATCCTGTGGCTGGCCGGCATCCTGAAGGATGCCTGCCGCGAGCGCCTGGAGAAGAACCTGGTGAGTCAGGAGTTCGAAGACCGCCTTTACCAGCGCGGTCCGGTGGAAGGCCGCCTCGACCCCCGGCCGTTCCTGAAAATCTGGGAGCCGCGCTACCGCAAGTTCCTGGAGGTAGCCAGCGAACTGCAGACGATGATGGAAGCCCAAGACGCCAAGGCAGTTGCCGAATCGCTGCGGACGCAATATCGCCAGGCGATCGAGATCTCGCGCCCACGCCCCGTCGCCGCGAAGGTCGCGGCGAAAAAGCCCGCCAAGTCCCGCTCCCGCTAACGTAGGGTATGCTTTAGCTTGCCCACCATTCCCAAAGGGAACCGGGCAGGCTAAGGCATACCCTACACCGTAGTGGATTGCACCGCCCGCCGGTCTTAGCAATAGGACCTCATAATGAATTCCTCTGCCTTGCATTTGGCAACCCTGGCTTTACTTCCATGCGCCTTGTGGGCGCAGGACGGCGTGACACGCCACAACCTGGAAATAGGGGGCGGCGGAGTCTTCCCCCTCAATGGATACATCGCCGATAATTACTCGCCTGGGCCTGCCGGGCGCGCGGGCTACGAATTGCGCCTCCTCAAACCCATTGGCGCGGAAGTTGGCATTACCGAAGCCGGCTTACCAGGAGCATCCTGCAACCGGTTCGGGTGTACCTACCCGCGCGAGACCCTCAGATTCCTGGACTATGGTCTGCGAGGTCACATCGGACTCGGGCGCGTGGATCTGTCGGTCGGGTTGGGTGGCGGCTACGTCTGGTTTGCGAAGTACGACCCGTTCACCAATGGCGCACTCTTCCAGTACTCCGGCAAAGCGGCCGTCGCACTGGACCGAAGAGGGCGCTTTCGAATCGCCTTCACCGTTCGCACCTGGCGGGATCTGGGGCGCCCCACTCAGCAGTGGCTCTCCACCACCGGCAGCTTCATCTTCGGGCTGGGACGCCTGTAACACGGGCATTCTTGCCTGTGTGGGCTTTTCCCAGCATGGTGGGGCGGACCCCCTGGTCCGCGCGGGTCCCCCTGGACCCGCTGTCGCCCTCGAATCAAAATCCGGCGCGATGCCCACAGGCCGCCGGGGGCGTCGGCCGCGGACCAGGGGGTCCGCCCCACCGGGATCGGGCAGTGCCCGTGTTACCCTCTTATCCCGCGCGAAATCTCTACGCAAATCCCCTTCAGTTCCGGCACCAGCCCGGCCGCGCGCTCCATGCTCATCCGGAAAACCGGGCCCGAGATGCTCAATGCGGCCAGGACATGCCCATCCGGGCCCCCGATCGGTGCGCCGATGCAACGTCCTTCCAGCTCATTCTCCTGGTTGTCCAGCGCCCATCCCTGCTGCCGCACCTTCTGGATCTCCGCCAACACGGCCGCCTTATTCGTCAACGTCTCGTCGGTCAGCTTGGGAGTTCCCTTCAGCTTCAACAGCCGCATCACCTCTTTGTCCACCAGACCCGCCAGCATCACTTTGCCCAGGGCCGTCGAGTGCAGGAAGCGGCGGTTGCCGATCTTCGAGGACATCCGCACCGCCTGCGGGCTCTCCACCGTGTTGATCACCACCACCTCGCCGGCATCCAGCAGGCCCAGGTTGACGGTCTCCTTGCACGACCCCACCAGCCGTTCCATCAGCGGCTGCGACACCCGCGTGAGCACCTGCTCCAGGGGCGCCGCGCGTTGCAGGTCGAAGAGTTTCTTGGCCATCCGGTAACTGCCATCGGGAGCGCGGTCCAGGTATCCCCGCCCTTCGAGCGTGGTCAGGATGCGGTACACGGTCGCCTTGGGCAATTCCACTTTGCGCGCCAGGTCCGCCAGCCGGAATCCCGTCTCCGTCGCCTTAATCGTTTCCAGAATGTCCAGCGTCTTATGCAGTACCCGTACGCCGCCCGGTTCGGTTGCTTGATCGGTCATCGTTTCACATTGTAATACAGTCTGGTCCGAATTTCAGGCCCGTTTCTCGTTGACAGTTAGCGATATTCGCCTTATCCTAATGGCGGAATACGAAATATCATGTTTCATACTGTGAACCAAGAGGATTGCCTGATCCGCGCTACGCACACCGCGAAAGGCCGAACGCTTTGGCTGAATCCCGACACCGGATCGGTGCGCTACCTGCATTATGGCAGGATCAACCTGGATTCCGGCGACGCACCGCTCGAATTCTCCACCGCCACGCATGAAACCGGTCTGATCTGCCTGCACGGACAGGCGTGGGTCGAAGTGGGCGATACCGCACCGCAGCGCTTCGATCTCGCGCCCTACGACGCGCTGTACGTTCCGCGCGATTCCACGGTCCGCGTGACGCCCTCCGACGAAGGTTGCGATTTCGCGGAGATCTCGGCCCCGGTCTCCGGCAGTTACCCGGTGCAGTTCGTCCCGTTCTCCGGCGTACGCCCGAATCCCAGCCTGCATTTCCAGGCCGGCGGCCCCACCTGCCGCCGCGATCTCAACATCCTCATCGGCAAGAACGTCGAAGCCGGCCGGATCCTCGCCGGCGTCACCTTCAGCGAGCCCGGGAACTGGACCTCCTGGCCGCCCCACGAACACGGCGCTACCCTGGAAGAGGCCTATCTGTACATCGATATGCCCGCGCCCGCCTGGGGGCTGCAACTGGTGTATACCAACCCGCGGGAGCCCGAGCTGGTGGTCGCGGTTCGCGAAGGAGACTGTGTCGTGATGCCGGAAGGCTACCATCCCAATGTCGCCGCGCCCGGCGGCTCCATCAACTTCCTGTGGATGATGGCGGCACACCGTGAGGTGACCGACCGCGAGTTTGGCCTGGTCAACGTGCAGCCCGAATACGCGGCGGCCGGCTCGGGCCTGGAGTCCGCGCGAGTTAAGTAAATGCGTATCGCGATCGCCCTCCCGTTCTGCCTGCTCGCCGGCGCCTGCATCTTCCACGCCGCTCCGCGCGTCAAGGTGATCAAACTCGCCGTCACGAATCCCACCAGCGAGACACGCCCGGCCGAGAACATCGTGGTGCGCGTGAGCGATCTCAAGCGCCTGGCCCCGGACTTCGCCGCCGGCAACGCCATCGTCACCACCAGCGATGCCGCCACGCTCGATCAGGACGCCCGCACGCTCCAAACGGTGGAGTTGCCTTCCCAGGCGGACGACCTGGATGGCGATGGGAAGTACGACGAGCTGGTCTTCCAGATCGACCTCCAGCCCAAACAGACCCGCATCGTGACCGTGGCTTATGGCGACCAGCCCACCATTCTCCGCATTCGCGGTCATTACCCGAAACGCACCGACGCCAAGTTCGCGACGCGCTATGAGGGCTTCGGGTGGGAATCCGAGGAGATCGCCTGGCGCATCTATTTCGACAAGCGTAACGCGATCGACATCTACGGCAAGCGCAGGCCCGGCCTGTATCTCGACCTGTTCGCTGCTCCCGAGTACATTTACCACCTGGAAGTCCCCCTGGGCCGCGACATCTTCAAGGTGGACCCGTCGCTGGGGGTCGGCTCGATCGCGGCCCTGATCGATGGCAAAGGCCAGGCGGTGGCGGATGTCGGCGAGCGCAAGTGGCGGGTGGTCACCACCGGGCCCGTGAGATCCATCGGCGAACTGGAGTACAAGTCGTGGAAGATCGGCGGCCGTTCGGTGGACCTGGTCAGCCGCATCACGCAGTGGGCCGGTGAGCACGGCTTCGAGCACCGCATTACCGTCAGCGATCCCACGGTCTTCCCGCTCGCCGCCGCGGTTCCGAAGAAGACCGGCGTCGACCGCGTGGAGCCTGCGGTGAATCCCGATGTGCAGGCTGTTGCCACATGGGGCCACCAGGTGGTCGTGCCGGGCAC
>PMTT01000132.1 GCA_003167275.1 Bryobacterales bacterium
CTTCTGATTCAGGAGCGTGCCGCCCGTCCGCGCATGATCCATCTTGGCGGCCGATTGGATCACCGCCGTCGGACCCTTCCGGTCGGCTCCCTGTGCCGGCGAGATCCCATCCGATAGCGGCTCCCAGGCGCGGCGTCCGTCCGGTGTAGCCCCGGTCACCGACCCGAAGTATACGTGACAGGTCGTGGACAGGTAGTTCACCCGGTAAGCGCCGCCCTTGGTATTGGGCCTGCCATTGACCTCGTCGAAGAACAGGTCGAACACCTGGCGCAGAATGTCGTCGGCATAGTCGTCGTCATTGCCGTATTTCGGAGTCTTGTTCCACAGTGTGAGTCGCGTCTTTTCGTAGCCATCGAAGTTCGCGGCCAGCGCATCCAGAAGGTTGGCCATCGTCAGCGTTTTCCGGTCGAAGACGTGGTGGCGGATGGCTGCCAGGGAGTCCGTGCAGCTTCCCGGCGCGACCGCCATGATGTAAGTCGAGTTGTACTTCGGGCCGCCATCGTTGTAATCGCGCCCCTTCGCAATACAGCCGTCCACCAGCATCGAAAGGAACGGCGCGGGCATGTGACGGCTGTACAGCCGTTCGATGACATTGTTGCCGCGAACCTTGATATCGATGAAGTGATGCAACTGACTGCGGAATGCCGCGAAGACCTGGTCGAAGCTCTCGAAGCCGCGTGGATCCCCCGTGCCGATCCCGATGATCTTACCCGTCCGCGGATCCAGGCCGTTGTTCAGTGTGATCTCCAGCACCTTAGGCAGGTTGAAATAGCCCGTCAGGATGTACGCCTCCTTGCCAAAGGCGCCCGTCTCTACGCAGCCCGAAGTGCCTCCGGCGCGGGCATCCTCAATGGATTTCCCCTGCCGCAGCAACTCCTCCACTACCATGTCGGCATTGAAGATCGAGGGCTGGCCCCAACCCTTCCGCACAATCTCGAGCCCGCGCTTCAGGAAGCGGTCGGGACTTTTCTTGCTCAGTTGCAGGTTGGACGAAGGCTGCAGCAGCCGCATCTCGTCGATCACGTCGAGGATCAGGTAAGTCAGATCGTTGACGCCCGACGATCCGTCCGGCTTCAGCCCGCCGGTGTTGATATTGCAGAAGTCGGTGTAAGTTCCACTCTCCGCCGCCGTGACTCCCACTTTCGGTGGAGCGGGCTGATTGTTGAACTTCACCCAGAAGCATTCGAGTAACTCGCGCGCCTGTTCGCGGGTCAGGGTGCCGTCGTCCAGGCCGCGCTGGTAGAACGGGTACAGGTGCTGGTCCAGGTGACCCGGAGAGAACGAGTCCCAGGTATTGAGCTCCGTCACCACGCTCAGGTGGACGAACCAATACGCCTGCAGCGCTTCCTGGAAATTCCGCGGAGCGTGCGCCGGCACGTGCCGGCAGACATCCGCGATCCGCTCCAGTTCCGCCCTCCGCCGCGGGTTCGGCTCCGCTGCCGCCAATCCCTCCGCGACTTCGGCATGCCGCTCGGCGAACCGGATCACGGCATCCGCTGCCACGTCCATCGCTTTCAGTTCCTGCTGCTTGTCGTAGGCGAGCGGATCGCCGAAGAAGTCTAGACTGGCGAGGCTCTCCGCCACGTCGCGCTTGAGATCGAGCAGTCCCTTGCGGTAAATGATATCCCCCAGCACGGTATGTCCGGGCGCACGCTGCTCCATGAACTCGGTGAAGATACCCGCTTCGTAGGCGTCCTTCCACGCCGGTTCCATCTCCGCGAAGATGCGGTCCCGCATGCTGTGGCCCTGCCAGTGCGGAATCACCTCTTCGCGCTGGATCCGCCGGGCTTCATCGTCGACCGAGTACGAAATCTTCTCGCGTGAATCCAGAACCTGGAAGTCGTCCATGGTGTGGCAGCAGAGTTCGGGGTAAGTCGGCGTAGCCTTGGGGCGCGGCCCGCGCTCCCCGACGAGTAACTCCTCCGAGCCAATGTAGATGGTGCGGTGTTCCATCACATACTCGAGCGCCTTGGCCCGCAGCATGGGGACGGACAGAGGACCGCTCTCCCGATAGAATGCGGTCATCAGCGCGGCGCGTTCCAGCGAGAGGCTCGCTCTGGTATTCAGACTGCATTCGCGCAATCTCGCTACTCGTTCGGTCATGGGCTATCCTCCTACGGTGACGTTCAGGCCCGCTCGTGTCAGCCGGTCGCTCACACGGGCGAGTTCGGCTGCGCTGGGCTCCACCGTATCTTTCAGCTTGTAAGTCCGTGCGAGCCGGGTGTACTTGGCGGCGCCGATCCGGTGATAGGGCAGTAACTCGACCCGGCAACCGGGGAACTTTCCCAGATAGCGGGCGAACCGGTCGAGTTCCTCGGGCGCGTCATTGATCCCTGGGACCAGCGGGATTCGCACGGTGACCGCCCGTCCCCGTGCGAAGAGATCCTCGAAATTCTGCAGGATCCCGGTGTTCGCCAGGCCGGTGTATTCCCGGTGCGCGGCGGCGGTGATGAGCTTGACATCGAACAGGACCATGTCGGCCAGAAGCGCCACGCTGCGAAACGTTTCCGGCCTGGCGTATCCGCAAGTCTCGAGGACGGTATGGATACCGCGATCGCGGCATGCGCGGAGGAGTGCTGCGGCGAAGGCCGGCTGCGCCAAGGGTTCACCCCCGGAGAGCGTCACGCCGCCGCCCGATTCCTCGAAGAAGATCAGGTCCTTCTCAATTTCGCCGACCACCTCATCGAGTCCCACACGCTTGCCCGCCAACTGCCGTGCCTCCGCCTGGCAGACCTCGGCGCAATGGCCGCACCGCTGGCAAACGCCTCCTGACTTCTCAACCTGGCCGTCCACAGTCAGCCGAAGCGCATGCTCGGGACATTCCGCCACACAGTCGCCGCAATGCCGGCAGCGCTCCTCGAAGTACAGCACTTCCGGCCGGAAGCTCTGGCTTTCGGGATTGTGGCACCACCAGCAAGCAAGCGGACATCCTTTGAAGAAGACGGCAGTCCGGATGCCCGGCCCATCATGCGTGGCAAAGCGCATGATGTTGAAGACTACGGCAGTCAATTCGCCGGTGCGCTCGGCGTTGGCGTTGTTTAATACCACAGGACCTGAAACCCTGCTAGCAGTATCTCACGCCGGGAGATGCATTTACAATGCAGCCGTTACATCAGTGTGTCAGGAGTTTGAACGCATGAGTCCACTGGCCGCGCAGAAAGCCGGGGAGACACCACAGCATGCACAGGGGCTCCAGTGCCCGTGCGGCGATGATCCCGCCGCAATCGTAGGGCTCCCAGCCGAACTGCCGGATCACCTCCGCGACCTGGGCCTTCGCCCCGGCGTCGTTGCCGCACAGGAACATGGTGGGCGTCCCCTGCTCGAAGTGCGGGTTGATCATCAGGGCGTTGCCGACGCTGTTGAAGGCCTTCACTACGTGGCTGCCTGGGATTTTCGCCTGGACCTGCTCGCCCAGCGACTCGTTCGGACCCGTGGTGTACGCGAGCACACCATCGACCGGCGGCGTCTCCGCGATCGGATTGGTGGTATCGATCACCGTCTTGCCCAACAGATTCTCCGGACCAGCCAGTTCCAGCACGCTTTCCACCACGCGCCCCAGCGTCGCCAGCACAGCCAGATCGGCGAACCGGGCAGCGTCCGCGAACGTGCCTGCCTGTCCGCCTGGGTTCGCTCCGAGCCACTTCTGCACCTCGGGTTTTTGCGGATCGCGCGTGCCCAGCATCACAGCGTGGCCATGCTTCAAGAACCCGCTCGCCAACACTTGCCCCACAATTCCAGAACCTAAGACTCCAATTCTCATAGTTCCACTGATGCANNGTCTCCAATCGATGATCTTGTGCCTCTCGGCCGCAGCGGTACTGACGGCCGCCGACCTTTCGCCAACCGAGCAGAAGATCGCCCAGGCTGTCGATGCCAACATTCCCGAAACGAACGCCCTCTTGGAACGGCTCGTCAACATCAACAGCGGAACCCTGAATCCGGCCGGTGTGCGCAAGGTCGCCGATGTCCTGCGGCCGGAGTTCGAGGCACTGGGGTTCCGGGTCCGCTGGATTTCCATGGACGAAGTCCATCGCGCCGGCCACCTGGTCGCGGAGCGCCAGGGCAACCGGGGAAAGCGCGTGCTGCTGATCGGCCACATGGATACGGTCTTCGAACCCGGCAGCCCGTTCCAGAAGTTCGAACGCAACGGCGATTCCGCCACCGGCCCGGGCTCCAACGACATGAAGGGCGGGCTCATGATCATCCTCTCCGCGCTCAAGGCGCTGAACAGCGCCGGCGCCCTGGACGGCAGTTCCCTCACGGTCTTCCTGACCGGCGACGAGGAAAAGCCCGGCGAGCCCCTGAGCATCGCGCGCCGCGACCTGGTGGAGGCCGGCAAACGCAACGACGCCGCGCTGGAATTCGAAGGCGGCTCACGGACTGGCGGACGCGAGTTCGCCACCATCGCCCGCCGCAGCGCCTCCAGTTGGCACTTGCATGCCACGGGCAATACCGGGCACTCGGCCGGAGTCTTCAATACCGGCGTGGGGAGCGGCGCGATTTACGAGATGGCGCGCATTCTCTCGGCCTTTCACGACCAGTTGAAGGAGCCCGACCTCACCTACAACGCCAGCGTGATTGTGGGCGGATCCACAGTGGCGTACGACCCGAAGGAGAACACCGGCAGCGCCTCCGGGAAGACCAACATCATTCCCGACAAGGCCTATGCGTCGGGCGATATCCGGACCATCAGCGCCGCGCAGTTCGAGCGCGTGCGCGACAAGATGCGCAAGATCGTGGAAGCGCACCTGCCCGGCACCAGCGCGGAGATCGTGTTTCAGGAGGGCTACCCGGCGATGGAGGCGACGGAGGGCAACCAGCGCCTGCTGACGCTGCTGAATACGGTGAACCGCGATCTGAACCTGGAAACCATGGAACCGCTGCCGCCGGCACGCCGCGGGGCCGGCGATGTGTCGTTTGTCGCGCCGTACCTGGACAGCATCTCCGGCCTCGGATCGCTGGGCCGCAACGCTCACATCGTGGGCGAGACTATCGACCTGACGCGGCAGCCGATCCAGGCGAAGAGGACTGCGCTACTCATTTTTCGGCTGACGCACTGAGGAATTATGATGTTCAACTCTAAAACTCTCTTGTTTCACGTGAAACAAGAATTTCCGTTGTTTCACGTGAAACAAGCTTTTTTCACCCTATTTGCAGGGGTTTGGCTTGCTTCTGTGGGGATAATCTTCGCCCAAACCCCCGCGGAATTGCTGCAGAGTCCCCCCATTCGCGCTGCCTTGGAGGCCGCGCAACGGAACGAGCCAGCGGCCCTCGAAGAGCAGGTGAGAATGTGCGAGATTCCGGCTCCGCCGTTCAAAGAAGAGGTGCGCGGGCAGGAGTTGAAGCGGCTCTTCGAGGGGCTGGGTTTGAAGGACGTGCGCATCGACAAGGCCGGCAACGTGATCGGCGTGCGGCCCGGGCGCGCGGCGCATCCTAACCTGGTGTTCAGCGCGCATCTGGATACGGTCTTTCCCGAGGGCACGGATGTGAAGGTGAAGCGCGAAGGCGGCGTCCTGAAGGGACCGGGCATCGGCGACGATTGCCGCGGGCTGACGGTGATGCTCTCGGTGATCCGCGCGCTCAACGAGGCGCACGTGGAAACGCCTGGCACGATCACCTTCGTCGCCGACGTAGGGGAAGAGGGCTTGGGCGATTTGCGCGGCATGAAGAGCCTGTTCTATGAAAGCTTGAAGGGCCAGATCGACAAGTTCATTTCCGTGGATGGGACCGGGCTGGGGATCGTGCATATCGGAGTGGGGAGCAACCGCTACCGCGTCACGTTCAAGGGTCCGGGCGGCCACAGTTTCGGCGCTTTCGGCATGGCCAACCCGATTCAGGCCATGGGCCGGGCGATCGCCAAGATCGATGCGTTCGAAGTCCCGACGCAGCCGAAGACCACCTTCAATGTGGGGCGTGTGGGCGGAGGTACGTCGGTCAACGCCATCCCGTTTGAGGCGTGGATGGAGGTGGACATGCGCTCCTCGGACCCGGCGTCGTTGAAGGCCGTGGACACCAAGTTCAACGCCGCGGTGAAGGAGGCGGTGGAGGAGGAGAATCGGCGGTGGAATAATCGCGGGCCGGTGACGGTGGCCGCGGAGTTGGTCGGGGTGCGGCCGGCGGGGCAGACGGCCAAGGATAGCCCGATTGTGCAGACCGCGCTGGGAGTCTCGCGCGCGCTGAAGATCGAAGAGGTGCTGCGCGAGGGGTCGACGGATTCGAATGTGCCAATGAACTTGGGGATTCCGGCGATCACGATCAGCGGCGGCGGCAACGGGACCGGGGCGCACTCGCTGAACGAGGCGTTCGATCCTAAGGATTCCTGGCGGGGAACGCAGAGGGCGATTCTGCTGGCGGTGGCGCTGGCGAGGTAGGGTTCCAGATGCGGAATCGCGCGGTCCTACGCCCCAGTCGGCCTGTTCGCATCGCGCCGGACTTTGACTCCAGGCGACAGCGGGTCCGGGGGGACCCGCGCGGACCAGGGGGTCCGCCCCACCAGGTCAGTTTCACGCGCAAACATGCTGACAGGCAACGCGGTCCTCGCGGCCCAAAGACGGGGCCTTTGGAACAGCGAAGCCTGTCAGCATGTTCTGCAAGGCCCTACTGGCCGATCACCTGGACCTCCGCCAGGCTCAGGTAGTTCGCCCCCGTGAGTTGCACGCGCACGTAGCGTCCCTGCGCTGAGACCGCAGTGTTGGTCGACGGATTCGGAGCCGTAGTCTGGTGACTGCCGAACGTCCCCGCCCGGTTCTGCAACGTCGCCGGCGTGTCCGTTGCCAGAAACGGCGTATTCGAGACGAACACCCAATAGTCGTTGAGCCGCGCCGCGCAGCAGTCCGTCCGGTTCCACACCACAACCGAACTCACGTTGAACGACCCGCCCAGGTCCACCTGCCACCAGGCATTCGTATCCAGGTTGGTTGCCGTCACCGAACCGTGGCCGAATACGCCATCCGTATTGCCATCCACGGCGACACCGGCGGGCGGAGTCCCCGGAAGCGTGCTGCTTTGCGTCGCCGCCTGACCCACCGCCACGTCCGAGGCCGCCAGAGGTGGCCCGAACACCTGGACTTCCGCCAGACTTAGATAGTTCGCACCCGTGAGTTGCACACGCACGTAGCGCCCCGGCGCACTCACAGCGATGCTGGTGGACGGACTCGGCGCCGTTGTCTGATGACTGCTGAACGTCCCGGCCCGGTTCTGCAAGGTGGCCGGCGTGTCGGTTGCCAGGAACGGCGTGTTAGAGACAAACACCCAATAGTCGTTCAACCGCGACGCGCAACAGTCGGTCCGGTTCCACACGACCACCGAATTCACGGTCGTCGAGGCGCCCAGGTCCACCTGCCACCAGGCGTTCGTGTCCAGGTTGGTCGCCGTCACTGAACCGTCGGCGAACGCACCGTCCGTATTGCCATCCACGGCCGCCCCAGCGCTCGGCGTTCCCGGAAGTGTACTGCTTTGGGTGGCCGATTTGCCCATCGCCACGTTCGTAGAAGCCGCAGCCGCACCCAACA
>PMTT01000421.1:0-739 GCA_003167275.1 Bryobacterales bacterium
CGTTGTCCGGATCGGGCTCGGCGGCGTGCTCCTTGAAGTCCGCGCAGGCGGGGTTCTTCGCGCCGCCCCCCTTGAGCGCTTTGGCGATCGCCTGCCCCGCCGACATGATTACCTCGATGTCCACGCCTTTCAGTGGGATCCGGTCGCCTGCCTTCAGAATCCTGCGCTTGCCGGCGCTCAGTTCCTCGTACTCCTTGTAGGCCTTGGCTACCGCGGGCCGCGCCATCTCCACCGATTCTCCGTGGTCCATGTACAGGTCGATGGGAATCATCTTCGCGAGGGCCGGCATCGCTCCGATATGATCGCTGTGGAAATGCGTGGTGAGCAGCATATCGATCTTCTTGAGACCGGCTTGCTGAATGGCCGCCATGATCCTCTTTGCGTCCCGATCGTCGGGCGCCCGGTTGGCCGTGTCCACCAGCATGGACTGGCCGCTCGGCGCGACAATCAGGGTGGCGGCACCACCCTCCGCGTCAATCCAATAGATCTCGAGATTGCGCGACGCCCCGAACAGAGCGACAGTACCTAAAACCCACAAGCCAAAGATGAACGTTCTCAACATGGATTCAACGTACCACGGGCATTCCTGCCTGTGTTGATCTTCTTAGCTCCGGCTCGCGACAGGCTCCGGCCCGCGACAGGCCACAAAAAACGATGGCCTGTCCTACTGCGCTAGCTTCTTCCACCAGATCACCAACCCGGTCACCACCATCGCTACCAACAGCAGGCTCGAGAGCGA
>PMTT01000421.1:865-5215 GCA_003167275.1 Bryobacterales bacterium
GGGCGTCGCCTGGGGCGGGCGCGCAAACTGCGGCCGGGCCGAGTGGGTGAGCGAGTAGATGGCCTTCTCGCCGGAGTCGAATCCGATCAGGATGCCGGTGAGCGCGGCAATCCACAGGAACAGACCCGCATAGATGCCAATTGCCCGATGCGTGTCGAAGCTGCGGCGGAGCCAGGAGCCGCTCCATTGGATGGACGCACGCTTGGTTCGCCACCACAGGACGAGCCCGGTCGGCACCAGAAGGCAGAGGATCAGTCCTGCGTAACTGACGATCACCTTACCCGCCGGGGCGATCGCGGAGCGGCCGTCGGTGGCCAGGCGCAGGTGAATCTGGTGGATNNGCCAGGTTCCGCTGCGTCGAGAACTGGACCACGCCGACCCGCGCCGGAGCAACCTGCCGCTCGACCCTGGCGATAAGCTCGCCCTCCGGGAGCGCACTGGAGCCGGCCGTGACGTACCAGCGCCCCGGGTGCAGCCAGTGATCGATGTCGCCCTCGAACGCCATGATGCTCCCCGTCAGCCCCAGGATCACGAGGAAGATCGCCGCCAACAGCCCCAGGTAAAGGTGGACCTTGAGAACCACATTTCGCACCGTCATTGGACGGATTCCATCCAGGTATTATTGACGAAGATATTCGTCACTGTCAACGAGAGTCTTCGTAATGGATCGTGGCGGCGAAGGCGGTAAGATTGTGGCGAACCGCTTTAAATTGAACGTCATAAGAGCACCTAACTGGGGAATTACTTTCATGCGTCACTGCGGCCTACATCGAAAGCATGCGATTCTCCGCCGCATGTCGTTGATTTTCCAAAGGAAACCAACACAGGAACGTCCGGAACGTCCGGAACGGACCCGACACCGGGATCCGCAAACGAAAAACTAACCAAAGGAAACCTACCAAAGGGATCTTGTGGGGCGGGGTCGCACCCCGAGAAACTGGGAGACAGGCTCGAATGCGCCGGCCGCAGTTTTCTTGACGGCTTATGAAAGGATGAGCGCACCATGACCCCGGACTCCCAATTCGACCCCTATCAGTCTGGACAGCCTGCTGCCTGTCCGACCCTCTGGTCGCCTCCAGAGACGATTCAGGAACTTGCCGCCGAAGAAACCGATCTCGTAGCAGAATTGATTCAATCCTTCACGGCTGATGTGGAAGACCGGTTGCACCTGATACGAAGCGCCCTGAACAGCGCAAATACCGTGGTGCTCCGCTACCAGATTCACGCCATCAAGGGCAGTTCGAAACAGATGGCAGCGGACCGGGTGGCATCGATTTGCGAGCAGATCGAAGCCGCCGGCAGGGAACGTCCGATATCGCAACTGGCCGATCTGGTGACGCAACTGGAGGTCCGGGTCGGCGAGGTATGTGCCGCGATGGCGTGGTATCAGCGGACCGATAACCGGCGCGCCTGTTAGTGTATGTTGTGGGGCGGACCCCCCGGTCCGCAGCCGACCCCCCGGTCGGCCTGCTCGGACAACCGAAGAGCCGGACCAGNNGAGGGCGTCCGCCCCACTTTGGTGCTAGAAATGCACGATCCGGATGAAAGCTCCGGCCAGCGCGCCGCCCAATAGTGGCCCAATGATGGGAACCGGTGCATAGCGCCAATCCGATCCACCCTTTTTGGCGATCGGCAGAAGGGCGTGCGCAATCCGGGGCCCTAAATCCCGAGCGGGATTGATGGCATAGCCCGTGGTCCCCCCCAGGCTCAGACCAATGCCCCAAATCAGACTGCCTACCAGGTAGGGCGCCAATCCCGGAGCGGGCCCGTTGGCAGCCACCGCTTTAGAACCAATGGCGCCGGCCACCAGCACGAGAATAAAGGTGCCGATCAATTCGCTGAGCAGGTTCGCGCCGGGGTTTCGAATCGCCGGAGAGGTTGCGAAGCAGGCGAGTTGGCGATCCGCATCGGGCGTCTCCCGCCAGTGCGGAAGGTAGTGCAGCCATACCACGGTTGCACCGGCGATAGCGCCCAGGATCTGAGCCGCGGCATAGGGGACCAGTTTGCTGAAGTCTCCGGAGGTCACCGCCACGCCGAGGGTAACAGCCGGATTGAGGTGGCCGGGACCTCCGCATGCAATGGCAGTAAACACGCCACACATCACGGCCAGGGCCCAACCAGCGGTGATCGCCACCCATCCGGCGTCTTCCGCCTTGGACTTGCGCAACAGCACCCCCGCCACCACTCCGTTGCCCAGGAGGATCAACACCAGGGTCCCCATGAACTCGCCGAACATCTCGTGATTCATATGTCTCCGACCATTCTAGTCGAACTCGTGGGGCATGCTTTAGCTTGCCCAGCTTACAATAGATATTCAGGCGCGAAACACCGTATCCTTTTGCGCCCCGCACGCAAGTACATCATGTGGACGAGATGGCCGAGGACGATTCGAGGCTTCTGACGGAGGCCCGGCGCGGCGACGAAAGATCGTTTGAGTCTTTCTATCGGCGCCATGGGACACCGTTGTTTCGCTTTGCCTGGCGGCTCACCGGCTCGACGGCCGCCGCCGAGGACGTGGTGCAGGAATGCTGGGTCACGATCCTCGATCGCGACGGTTTCCAGGCGGACCGCGGCTCGGTGCGCGGTTATCTTTTCGGGATCGTGCGGAACCTGGCGTTCGCGCGGCTTCGCCTCAGCGATCGGGAATCGGACGAACCGGCCGACGGCGAGACCGATAGCGGCCCGTTCGAGGAGGTGCTCGCGGCGGAGCGGTCGGAGGCCGTGGCCCGCGCTGTGGCGGCACTCGCGCCGCTGCAACGCGAGGCGCTGCTCCTGTTCGAGTACCAGGACCTGTCGCTCGAAGAGATCGCGCAGGCGACGGGAGTCGATATCGGCGCAGTCAAAGCTCGTCTGCATCGCGCGCGGGAAACCCTGCGGCGGCGTTTAGCGCCGCTCATCGCAACCCGCCCGGCCCAAAGGGGATGGTCATGAACGAAAAAGATCCGTTACGCTCTTTGCTCCGGGAGTGGGAAGCTCCAGAGCCCTCAGCCGCGCTCCACGCCCGGGTCCGCGAGGCGTACCGCGCTTGGCGGCGGCCCACGTTTTGGGAGCGGCTATGGTCGTTTCGCGTGAGCATCCCGGCGCCGGTGTTGTTGGCGGCGGCGCTGCTGATCGCGGCGGGATTCTGGCTCGAACGGCGGTCGCTTCCGCCGCAGGATCCCACCCCTTCGGCGCCCGCCGCCGGAGGATATCTGACCCGGCTCGAAACCGCCGGTTTCCAGCCATTGCCGGATGGCGAAATTCGCATCATCCGCTCGGGAGAAAAGCCATGATTCGCAGACTCCTGTTCGTGCCGCTGGTGGCGTGGGCGGCCTGGCCGCAGACGAAAACGCCCGACGAGTTAAAGTTCTCCTTTAATGGCGCCGGAGTGGCCATCCACACGGAATCGAGCGCGTCACAGTCGCCGCTCTCTACCTCGGGTGCGGTCGCAGTAGGGAACGATTCGACCTCGTACCGGATCGTTCTCGACCGCGACAACAAGCCGTTGTTCGCGTATGAGTTGGAACTCCGCGGGGGGACCCAGAACGGCATCCTGGTGACCATCAAGCCCGCCGATCAGGAAAGGCTGCGCGCCTTGGACTGGTTGAAGGGAAAAGTCGTCGGCGACGTTCCCACCATCGCCGCGGTCCGCGCCTTCCCGCCGCTGCGACTGGGGGATGAAGTGCATGTCGATATCATGTACAACCCCAAGACGGGCGAGAAGCTATGGGACGTGCTCCGCGTGACCCCCGANNGGCAAGATCGTCGCCGACAGGAGCGCCAACTGGATGATCGGCGAGGCCATCATGATGCGCGTGCCGGGACGCGGCGAGTACTACATGGCTCTCCAGCCTCCGGCCGGCTTCCCCTTCCAGCCGTCAGGCTGGGTCGATCACAACGTGCTCCGCTTCCGCGTCGATGGCGCGGAGGTCGAGATTACCGGCCGGAGTAACCTCCTGATGAAGTCGGACACCGGAAAAGTGTGGATCTACCACGTGCCTGAGGCGCGGGCCAAAGGGAAGACCGATGAGGTGGACATCACCTGCTCGGGCGACGTCGACCTGTTGATGCATCAGTAAGTGCAGCGTAGGGTATGCTTTAGCTTGCCCACCCATCAATCAAGGGCTCGGCAAGCTAAAGCATACCGTACGGTCCGCCCTACCAGACCCGGCAGGCGTTGGAGCTCACCATCGGTTGGCTGGCCTTGCAGGAAAACGCCTTCTGGAATTCCGGCATGTTCTGCAGCGTGCCATCCACGCGGTAGCGGCCGGGAGAATGCGGATTGGTCAAGGCCTGCTGGCGCTCCGACTGGGGCGTGCTGTTCTCGCACCAGATTTGGGCGAACCCCAGGAAAAAGCGCTGTTCCGGCGT
>PMTT01000363.1 GCA_003167275.1 Bryobacterales bacterium
GTGACCACCACCTGCACCGGACCACTCATCGCGTCGGGCGGCGTGAGGATATCAATCTGCGCCGGGCTGATGTAATACACATACGCATTCTTGCCGTTCACCGTTGCGCTCACCTGATCCAGTTGCTTCGGCAGTTGGTTGCCCACGAAATCCGGACCTTGCCAGATACGGGAATCTCCCGCGGGCGCGAGGTTGAGCCCCTTGATTTCCACCCAGGTATTGGGCGCGATGGTGGGGCTTTCGCCTTCCGCGTTGGCAACCAGACTGATGGTTGGCGCAGGTGTAGTGACTGCGCAGGTTGGCGGCGGCAGGGACGCTGCCTGGTTCGCCATCGCGAAGAGGTCGTGGCTGGCCCGGTTGTACAGATCCTGCAGCGACGTGTGGCCGATGGTCGAACTGGGCGTGGCTGGGCACGGATTCGTGAGCGCATATTGGAGATCCTGGTAGGGAACTTCCAGGTACTGCATGGGCGCTGTCCCCACGGTTCCACCATAGAATGCGGCGGCGGGGGTACCGCTGAAAAAGACGGTCAGCACGTTGTAGGCGCCCTCCTCAATGGTGAGGTCCGGGCAGTTGCCGCTGGGATCTGGACATCCTACAGACTGCAGGTTCCCTCCCGAGACTGGATGATCGAATTCGGCCCCGCCGAAAAACGGAGCCGAGGGCGGCGGCGATAGCGCTGTGAGCAACTTCACGCCCGGGATGCCGATATCGCCAGTCGTCACCGAGCTGGAGGCGGTCATTCCGCCGAGTTGCGTAGCCTTTCCATTGGAACCCGCTGCCGACACGAAGTACGAGAGGATCTCCGTCTTCGCTTCGCAAGACATCTGATCCTTTAGGGGGCCGTGAATACTGTTCGAGCAGTCTTGAGCGAACAGAGTGTTGTCAGGATGCGGCGTCACGTTCTGGCTGAAGTCGGGCAGGTCGTTACCAGCATCCGCCCCGATGAACAGGGTAACTCCGCTGAAGATCTTTTCGTAGGCGTCGATTGCCTGCTTCCACTGGTCGATGAACACCTGGTCCGTGTTCTGATACGCCGTGTTGGATGGAAAGGAGTGGGCAATCAGAGCGGCCCAGGTGGCGTCTGCAGTCAGGCCCGATGGCTGGGTTGCGCTGTCATTGTTGTTGGCAGGGAGAACGATTTCATCTGACGCGCCAACCGCTCCCGCGATGGCGATTGCGACGAATGCGGAATTCGAATTGTACCGGGTGTTGAGCTGGGTGAGGAAGTCGTTCCACGCGGCCTGATAGACGCTATTCCAGGGCAACGGAAGCACCTTTCCATCCGCGCGTTGCTGTTCCGGGAATCCATCGAAGGTCACCTTGCCGCAGTCGGCTGAAGCAGTCCCTTTGGTGAAAAGCGGGTCACAGGAGGGGATTTCGGCCAGCAGCCATTGCGGCGCATCGAAGCCCGGCGTAATGATGAGCTGAACCGACTTGTGAGCCGAAGTTGCCGCTCCGAAGGCGTCGTCCAGGTAACTCCAATCGTAACTATTGGAACCTCCGGCGCCGGAGAGCTCAATCTGGTCCCAGTGCGCCCCCAACGCCAGTCCGGAGATCGCCGGATCTGCTAACAGACTCGCATAGAGACTCTGAAGGTAGGAGTGCAATTGCGCCGTCGTCGGCGAAGCCGTGCCCGGATAGGCGCTGATCGCGTCCTGGATATCGACCTTGGCGTAGACGCCCAACGGCTTGCGTATAGTTGCCGGGCTAGCCCCCCAAACGAGACTTGCGCCTAATAGAAACAGTACCCACCAGGCGTTAGAAACACGACGATTGCAGGACATGGTTCCCCTCGATGCAGCCGGAGTGCCGTTGCCGCTTGTGAACGAGGCGCGACGTCCACGCGCAAACCGACTACGCTTCCTTAACGAAGTCCACGGACAAAACCGGACATCCATACGAAAGATTCTTTGGTATGGTATTGCACTGGCCCCAACAGTAGAGCCGATGGCCCGGCGGCATGTCCTTATCGCCGCGGCCCCGCCGCTCGTTCGGTCCAATGCCGAACCTGGTCCAGAATCGGGCGATAGTCCGGCGGAATCGAATCCTTCCGCTGCAGCAGCTTCGCGCTCGCGGAAGCCAGCAACGTTTCCCCCTCCGCATTCCTGCCAAGGCCGGTCAGGCTCGCTCCCAGCATGCACTCGGTATAGGAGCGTCTCCAGGTGTCGACGTTATGCTTCCGATAGTACTCCACTGCGCCACGGAGTAGCCCACTCGCTTCGGCAAAAGCTTTTCGTCCGAGCTTGACCTCGCCCAGGGCACCCAAGGTATTAGCAGTGAAAGGATTGTCCGGGCCGTAGGTCCGCTGCCGTTCTTTCAGCAGCCGTTCCAAGGCAGCCTCGGACTGGGTCAGTTTGCCTTCCCTGCGGTAAAGCTCGGCCAGATTGTTCAGGCAGCTCTGCGTGTCGGGATTATCTTCGCCGAGGACACGGGTGGCCGTCTCCACCGCGTGAGTCAGTAGCGGCTCGGCGTCGGTATATTTACCTTCCGTCAGGTACAAGAGCCCCAGGCCGTTCATACTGGCCAACGTATCGCGGTGCTGTTCCCCCATGGCGCGCCGGCGCGCTTCCAACACCGAGCGCAGCGCCGGCTCGGCTTCCGCATACTTCCCTTCATTCCGGTACAACACTCCCAGGCCGTTCAGGCTGGTCAAGGTGCTGGGGTGCTCCGCGCCCAAGACCCGCCGCTTGATCTCCAGAAGTTTCCCGTAAAGTTCCTCGGCCTCCGGGTATTTGTTCTCGCGCGCGAGAACCGCGGCGAGATTGTTCATCGTCGCCAGCGTGACGGAGTCCGCCTCGCCCAAGACGTGCCGTTCGATCTCCAGGACCTGCCGGTAAAGCACCTCGGCGCGTCCCCAGTCTCCGCGGCCTTCACCCGCGAGGCTAGCCAGGGTGTGTAAGGCCGCGATGGCTTCCTGGGCATTTCCGCGACCCTGGTGCCGGTCTACTTCGAGAAGACGATTGAGCAACACCTCGGATTTCTCGTACTTGCCCTCGCGCCGGTACACCTCCGAAAGTTCCAGTGCGCTTTTCAAGGTGTCTCGGTGTTCCTCTCCCAGCACACGCCGCCGCAGTTCGAGCGCGCGCTCCATCTGCTTTTCCGAGTCCGCGTAGAGCCCCAGTTCCAGGTACGTGTCGCCGATGGTCTGCCGGATGGCAGCTTCCACCGCGGGTTGGGAGTCGAACTTACCAGTAAGACGCGCCGCCGCACGGTCCAATGCCGTGCGCACCTTAATATCGGGATCGGGAGGCCTCCCCGGACCGGCTTGCGTCGCGGAACCGGCCTGGGAGAGCAGATCTTTTTGCAGGAAATCGCTGATCGCTCCGGCGGTGGCAGCCTCCGTGTCGGCCCGCCGCTTCTCGCCAACGGCGCGATGCGCCTGCCACAAGGCGATTCCCGCACCGGCGGCCAACGCCAGCGCGGCCGTCAACGCCGCCGAGACCGCGAACCTGTTCCGCAAGACGAATTTTCGCGTCCGGTACCAGCGGCTCTCGGGACGCGCCAACACCGGCTGCCCGGTCAGGTACCTCTCGATGTCTTGGGCGAAAGCGTCGGCGGTGGAGTATCTGGCCTGCGGCTCTTTCTGGATGGCCTTCAGGACGATCGTGTCCAGGTCTCCGCGCAGAACTGCCGCCAGTCCCTTCGGGTTCAAGCCGGCGCGCGCACCCGCCTGCAATTCGTCGGTCGCTGCCTGGCTGGGCCGCTCCGGGCTGATGCCCAGAAGGCTGGCCGCCAGATCGCCGCCGGATGCGCCGCGGGGGAGCCGGTAGGGACGGTTCCCTGTGAGCAGTTCGTAGAGCAGAATGCCCAACGAATAGACGTCCGTCGCCGTGGTGATCGCGTGTCCAGAGATCTGTTCCGGGCTGGCGTAATCCGGCGTCAGCGCACGGCCGCCCGACCGCGTAATGTCCGTCTCGGCCGCCTGACCCTCTTCCAACAGTCTGGCGATGCCGAAATCGAGCAGGCGCACCTGGCCCGCGTTCGTCACCAGAATGTTCGACGGCTTCAGATCGCGGTGCACCACCAGATTCGCATGGGCGTATTGAACGGCCTGCAGCACTTCCAGAAACAACTTCAGACGCGCGCGAATGTCGAACCGCAGGCGGTCGCAATACTCCGTAATCGCCTCGCCCTCGACATACTCCAGTGCGAGGTACGGCTGCCCTTGGGCGGTCACACCGGCATCGTAAAGGCGAGCGATGCGGGCATCCTCAAGCCTCTCCAGAATGTCGCGTTCCCGGGCGAACCGGTTGGTCAACGCCGGGTCATGAAAGGAGAAGAGGGGAAACTTGAGAGCCACATCGCGCTTCAAGGAACCGTCCGCGCGTGTGGCGAGCCAGACCACTCCCATGCCGCCCCGGCCCAACTCGCGCTCCAGACGATACGGCCCGGCCAGCATGCCCGGGGCGAACGATCCCGGTGCGGCGGGCGAATCTGCCGGATCGTCGCCAATCGCAGGCAGGGCCTCCAGAAAGGCGGGCTTGGGTTGTTGGGACAGGAGTTCCCGGAGGGTCGGCATCAGGTCCGCGTGTTTGGGCTCCAGACTCGCCAGCCAGGCGGCTCGCCGATCTTCCGGAAGGTCGAGCCACTCGTCCATGAGTGCAGAGAGCACCGGCCAGGCTTCGGGATCGACGTGCATGATGAGGTCCGCGCTCGCTCCGCCCGCGCGTCAACTCATTTTAGCGCTTGGGCGAGCAACATCCGCGCCTTCTCCCAGTCCCTTCGTACGGTCCGTTCCGTGAGCGAGAGCACTTCCGCGATTTCCGTCTCCTTCATCCCGCCGAAGTACCGCATCTCCACCACCTTCACCAGCCGTTCGCTGACGGCAGCCAGTTCCTGGAGGGCTTGATCGACGCGGATGATCTCGCGCTCGCCCGCCGGAAGAGTAGACGGATCGGGCAGGGCGTTCGCGTCGACGCCATCCCTTCGAGCGGCGCCCCGCTTCCGGACGAAGTCGACCACGATGGAGCGCATCGCGCGCGCCGCATAGGCCAGGAAATGCGGCCGGTCGGAGATTTGAACATAACCGGCGCTGCGAAACCTCAGATAGGCTTCATGGACCAGGGCCGTGGTGTCCAGCAGTGTACAGGGCTGCGACCGCTTCAATCGGCTATGCGCAAGGTGCCGCAGGTCAGTGTAGAGGTGCGAAATCAGCCTTTCCTCCGCGCCGGCGTCACCCAGTCTGGCAGCCGAGAGCAACTCTGTAGTGTCTGTCATGGGGACCATTCCCGATCAGACCGGCTAATCACGCAGTCTGCGTTGATTATTGCACTTCCAGGCTCAGGCGATTCGAACGACTGGTACCGAAAGACTCGCGTGAGAAGGGGTGAAAGAAACGCCCGTAAGGCGGGCGAGGCAGGCGGAGACCGCCTGCCCCACCAAAAAACCAAGGTGATTGCGTCCCGGCGTGCACGGCGTTAGCCTAAGGCGTCTGATGGCCAAAGTCGTCCTGATTGCGCTTTTGCTATGGCCCCACTCCGGTACGAGTGGACCGGCTCCCTCCGACCCTCAGGTCGCCACCA
>PMTT01000927.1 GCA_003167275.1 Bryobacterales bacterium
TGGCTGCCTTCGTCGGGTTGGCGCGCCGAGGGGGCAGAGGTAACCGGGGCTTTAGTCGGATCTGGGAACTGCTTCGACATTTATTTCACCGCCGAGGCGCCGAGGCCCGGAGTCTTAAGAGGATTGGCACTTCGGCCGTGGCTGCCTTCGTCGGGTTGGCGCGCCGAGGGGGCAGAGGTAACCGGGGCTTTGGTCGGATCCTCGAAGTGATTCACCAGTCGTTTCAAGCCCTTCTTGAGAACGGGTTCGTTGAAATTCAGAAGGAGGCCGACCTTTTTGCCGGATAGCTTCAGATATGTGAGCAACTGCGCGCAATGTACAGGAAGAATTTGGTCAACTGTCTTGAGTTCGAGGACGATTGCATCTTCGACAAGCAAGTCCATTTTGAATCCGGAAGCCAACTTGATCCCCTTGTATGAAATCGGTAAATGCGCCTGCCGTTGAAAACTCAATGCAAGCTGGGTTAACTCATAACAGAGACAATCTTCATAAACCGATTCCATCAGTCCCGGCCCCAACTGCCGATGCACCTCAATCGCTGCGCCTATAATCAATTGGGTCAATCGATCCAACCCTAATCTCGAAGAGGGCTCAGTTACTTCTGCCACCTCTGCGCTCTCGGATTTTGACTTGATCACCATGGCTTCGATTTCCGACCCCATGACCTCAATAAAATCGGCGTCTCAGCGTCTCGGCGGTAAATTTCCCCGCCCCGCATCACCACTAGTCCCTCGGAGACGGCTTCCACTCTAGTACGCGCGCCAGGATGTCGTCCTGCTTCAGACGGTCGGATTCGGCGTGGAAGTTTAGCAGGATGCGGTGGCGCAGAATCGGGGCGTAGAGCGATCGCACGTCTTCGTAGGTCACGTGGTAACGGCCCTTCATCAACGCCCTCGCCTTCGCCCCTAATACCAGGAACTGGGCGGCTCGCACGCTGGCGCCGTAGTTTACATACTTTTGGACGAAGTCGGGGGCGCTTTCGTCTCGCGGACGAGTCGCCCTGACCAGATCTATGGCGTGCCGCGCTACGCTTTCGCCGATCGGGACCATGCGCACCAGTTGCTGGAAGTCCAGGATTTCCTGGTCGGTCGTCACCGTGTCGGCCGTGTCGATCGTGGTAATCGTGGTCAGATCGATTACCTTCATTTCCTCCGCCGCCGTGAGATAGTCGAGAATCACGTTGAAGAGGAAGCGGTCGAGCTGCGCTTCGGGCAATGGGTACGTGCCTTCGAGCTCGATGGGGTTTTGCGTTGCCAGGACGAAGAAGGGCGCAGGCAGGGAGTAGATGTTGCCGCGCACGGTGCAGGAGCGCTCCTGCATGGCTTCGAGCAAGGCGCTTTGCGTCTTCGGCGGGGTGCGGTTGATTTCGTCGGCCAACAGGATGTTGCCGAAGATGGGGCCGGGCACGAAGGTCCAGGTACGGCGGCCGTTGGCGGGATCTTCCTCGATGATGTCCGTGCCGGTGATGTCGCTGGGCATCAGGTCGGGGGTAAACTGAATGCGTTTGAAGACCAGACCGAGAGTCTGAGCCAGGGTCCGCACCAGAAGAGTCTTAGCAGTGCCGGGCAGTCCGGTGATCAGGCAATGGCCGCCTACAAACAGGCCGATCATCACCTGTTCCAGCACCTCCTCCTGGCCCACGATCACGCGGCGTACCTGCGTCACGATCTCGGATTGCACCTGGCGGAAGCGCGCAATGCGCGCCTTCAGAACTTCCGGCTCCAACTGCTTTGTCACGGTTGTTGGCATGAACGTTCCATTCTTTATTTCTTGACGGTATCGTGCTGAGTTCCAGATTCACTTAATTCCAGCAACAGCTTCTGGGCCTGCCGGTAGCCTGGCGCGATTTCCAACGCCGCCACCAGCTCATCCTTGGACTGCTCGTCCTGGTGATTCAGATGGTAGGCGCGCGCCAGGTCGTAGTGGGCCTTGGCGGAGTCCACGGGATTGTGCGCCACGATGGCGCCGAACTCCCGGACGGCCCCGGCGGCATTGCCTTGCGCGAACCACAAATCGCCTAACGACTGATGGGCTGCGTTGACCATCGGATAGATGTAGTTCAGGCGCTCCAGCACGGCCGCGGCTTCCTTGCCGTTGCCGGCTTCCTGGAGCAGTTTGGCGGCCTGCTGGATCCCATCGGGATTGCGCCCGCCAGCCTTGACGTAGCGCTCCAACTCGGCCATGGCCGCGGGTTTGTCGCCCTTGGCAATATAAGCCTGCGCGAGCATCTCGTAGACGCTGTGCTCTTCCACGTACTCGGGGTAGAAGTCGCGGATCGTGGTCCCGACTTTGATGGCGTCGGCGTAGTCCTTGTTCTTGAGCGACTCGGCCATCTGCTTGACGCCCTTTTTCCAGTCGTCGAAGTGAGTCACCATCGTCTTGGTTTCGGCCTCGATCGACGCCAGAAACTCCTTGTCGAATTCCTGCGGCTCAATCTTCAATTCCTTCTTGATGACCGTTGCGGTGTCGTCGTCGTTGCCGAAATCCTTGAGCATGGCGAGCAACGTATCCCAACCCCACTTCTTATTGATGTAGTCGCAGATGCGTCCGGCCTGGAAATAGCTGACGACCACCTGGGAATTGCTCTTGGGATGGATGAACCCACGGTCGAGTTCCGCCACGGGCAACAGCTTGTGGTCCCTGATAGCGGCAAGTTCATCGGGTCCGAGGCGGTCGCCCCACTCGGGCGAGACGGCGGTCTCCTCATGCACCGCCAACCCCTCGGTAAACCATCGCGGCACGCGGTGATTGCTCATCGTGAGGGTGAAGACGTGGCTCAGTTCGTGCCACATGGTGGAGGCCCAATGAAAATCGCCGGGCTTGCGGCCGGAGGGACTATCCATCGCCACGGAGTAACCGAACGTCACGCCCAAAGCGCCGAGGCCGGGCATGCCGAGCGTGCGGACAGCGAAGTCTTCGTGGTCGGGGTAGACTTCCACCTGCACCGGGTGGTCCAGCTTGAACTTGTACTTCTTCTCGTAGGTCGCGATGGCGCGCTGCATTTCGGATTCGAAATACGGGTGGAGCAGGTCGGCTTCCTTCTTGTCCAGCACCAGGATGGTGCGGTCGGTCTTGAAGGTTACGAACCGCTTGTAGCTGTCCATCAGCTTCAGCGAGTTCGAGATCTGGTGGCTCTGATAGCCGTTGTCCCAACAAGTCTTGAGGAGCAGGTAGGCCTCGTCCTTGTTTCCCATACGCATCAGATTGATGCCTAGCGCCGCACGCGCGCTATCCAACTGCGGGTCCATCTGGAGGGCTTTGATGTAATACTGATCGGACTCCTCGTAGCGGCGGTTCAAGGTGAAGAAGTGGCCGGCCGTCTCGTAACCCTTGGCGGCTTGTGGGTCCCACTTGGAGTCTTTCTTGTCCGCCAGCCAATCGATGGTGGCGAGAATGGCCTTGGCTTGAACGGAATTCGGATCGAGGGCCAGGGCCTTATTGGCGTCTTCGATCGCCTTGGGATTGTTGTTGTCCTCGAGCGCCAGCCGCGCCAGAAGCTCTTGCGCCTCCACCAGCTTGGGATCGATCTCCAGGGCCTTGCGGGCAAGGTCGGCGGCGCCTCCATCGTACGTTTCGGCGGCCAGTAGGGCGAGGCCTAACAGTGCGCCGGCATGATCCTTCTTGATCTCCAGCGCCTGATCGAATTCGGCATTGGCATCTTCGGGCTGGTTGCGTTCCAGGAACAACCTGCCCCATCGGACCTTGATATCTGGATTGTTGGGGTACTTCTCGGCCAACGCGAAGAACACATCGTTGGCATCTTTAAAGCGCCGGGCTTTCCACAGGGTTTCCGCCTGTTGGAGCGTCTGGGCCGAAACAGCCGAGGCGATCAACAGCAACAGGAGAGTGGGGCGGGCCCAAGCCCTGCCCAATAGACTCACCCGGGCAGGGCCTCGCCCCGCCCAACCAGCCATCCTCACTTGTCGAGTTCCTCCTGGATCTTGGCGAGTTCGAGCAAGAGCTGGGTAAGCTGCTTCTTGTACGCGTCGGTTGGCATGGCAGCCTTCTCGTACTTCAGCTTGTCGATAGCCTGTTCGAGCTCTTCCTTGCGGTCGAGCATCGCACGCTTCGCGGGATCGCGCGCGGCGGCCGCATTGGCGCCTAAGCGCACCAGCGAGAATGCGCCCGCCAGTTTGCCCTCGCCGTTTTCGGCCGATGGACTCTTTTCGCCCTCGCCCTTGCCGGTGTCTTCGAGCACCGAGTGCTCGGTAGCGAGGCGCTTCTGGGTGTCGAAGAACTCGGTGGTCTTGCGCTGGGCGTAGTGGAAAGCTTCCAACGCGGAGATGGCCTCGTTTTTGTCGGCGTCCGCCGCGGGATCGCGCAACGCCTCGGCCCAGTAGCGCGCGAACACGGTGGCGTTCTTTTCCGTCCCGGTCTTGGTGGCCGAGATCACGATGCGGGTTGGTTTGCGCAGGGATTCGATGGATCCACCGCTGGAGCTGGTCATATTGACGACCAACTGCCGGGTGGCTGGCAGGTGGTCCAGCAGCGTGGCCAGTTCGGCGCCGGTGATGTCCGGTCCGGGGATGTTGAACTTGTAATCGGTGCCGTCGTACGAGCCGTGCCCGATGAGCATAAGCACCACGGAATCGGTGGGTTTCGTCAGCTTGGCCAGATCGCCCAGTTTCGCGCGAATCTGATCCCGCGTGGGCGCCTCCATGGTGACGATGTTGGAATCTCCACCGGCCTTCTTGAGGCTGGCATCGATGTCCTCGGCCCACATCTTGAAGCGCTGATCGTAATCGGGCTCGCCACCCAGGCCGGAGATGGTCACGTAGAACGTGGTAGCGTGGGCGGAAAGGGCGGCGAGCAGGCAAACAGCAAGAAACGCAGGCAAGCGCTTTGCCATCGCAGAAGTGCGATGAGGTCCGCCAAGCGTCCCGATGAGTCGNNCGCGGCCGGCACGAGTGCCCGCGCCACAGAGCTTCTCATACTACACCCCAGCGGCGGCGCAAGAGCCATTCGCCGGCGCGGAAACCGAGTGCCAACAAGAAGATCACCGGCATATCCCAAAGATCCCGCGTCTCGCGGGTGGTGATGCCCGCCTCGGAGTAGGAGATTTCATTCGATAGTTTGGACGCCTCATCCGGTTTATAGTACCGCCCCCCGGTCTGCTGCGAGAGCTTCTCCAGGAGTTCCCGGTTCTGCGACGTGTGGAAGTTTTCAGCGACGCCGTCTTCTCGGCGGAACGTGAGCACTTCATGCCCGATCTCTTCCGTCTCGCGGCCTGCGATGATCTCGGTGACGTAAGTGCCGGGCTTCTCCGCCGTCCACTCGCCGCCGTAGATGCCCTCTTCGAGCGGCACGGGAGGCAATTCCATGGTCGCGCTGACGCCGTCCGGTCCCATGAAGCGGGCCTGCACTTTGGCATTGTTCACGGGCTTGTACTCCTTGTCGCGGACTTCCACGCGAATCGGCACGCGGGTTTCGTCGGAGAGGACGGACTTGGGAGTGGTCGCCGCCACCTGTCCGGGGGTATCGGTCACCAGGTAGCGGAAAATCTGCTGCCAGAACGTGGCGAAGGTGGTGTCCGCGTGGTCCATCCACATCTTCCAGCGCCACACACCGCCGGTGGCGAACAGGACGGTGCGCCCTCGGCCGTAATTCTCGGTGACCAGAAGGGGCATCTTTGGTTTGCCTGCAGGAGTGGACCGCAGCAGCACCGTAGCGCCGGGTTTGGGTTCGCCGACTTCCTGGTAATTGGCCATCGCCGGCATCTTCTTCCACCGCTCCATATTGCGCACCGGGTCGTCGTCCAGCCGCGTAATCACGCTCTGCGCGCCCTCACTGGTGAGCTCCTGGCCCGTGAAATCGCGGTGGAAAAAGCCCTTGCCTTCGGGGAGCCTGGTGGGCACCAGGTCGGCCAGGGGCGAACCGGGATAGCCGCCATCGGAAAGCGTGGCCCGGCCGCCCATAAACAGCAGCCCGCCGCCGCGGCGGTCCACGAAATCGCGAATCAACTGTTGTTGGGAGGCCGTGAAGTAGTTGGCCTCCACGCTGCCGAGGATCACTGCCTGGAAGCCGAACAGATCCTCTGCTTTGGTGGGGAATCCGTCCTCCAGGTCCTTCTCATTCGAACTCTTGGGGAACTGCCGGAGGAACTTGTTTTGCGTGGGACGCACCATCCTCCAGAGCTCGATGTCCGGATAATCGTTGAGGGCGCGGCCAATGAAGGCGTAATCCCATTGCGGTTCGCCATCGAAGTAGAGAACCTTGGGTTTGCGGGATTCCACCACCACCAGGCGGGTCACCTTATTGTTGAGCTGATTGGCCTCGCCGGAGATCGGCTCAATGCCGATTTCGAGCGCCTTGGGGCCGGCATCGCCGCAATTGAAGACCACGTTTTCACTTTGCAGTTGGCCATCGGCTTTCAGGGTGATGTCCTGGGAGGTGAGAACCTTGCCGCTTTCCTTAATCGTGAGCTTGGCCTTGTCTCCGGAAAGTCCGTAACTCTGGAGTGTGACCACCGCTACCAGCTTGGATTGGGGCAGGGCACGCACGGGGACGATGGCGTCGGAGATTTCGACATCCTTTTCGGGATGTTCGCGGCCGAAGCCGATAGTGTGGACGGGAATGCGTTGGCGGCGGATGGCGCTGATGGTCTGCAGATCGATGCCGCCGGCGTTGTCTGCGCCGTCGCTGAGCATGACGATCGCACCCAGGGGCAGCGAAGACGATTCCGCCAGCACGCGCTCTAGCGTATCGCCGAGCCGGGAGGCCGAGGCAGTAGCCGTGAGCTGATCGGACTTCTGAATGCGCTCGGGCTCCTTGCCAAACTTGTAGAGTCGCACCTGGAAGCGCTCTCCGAGGGCCTTCAGCAGGCCGCCATCGAGGATCGATTTGGCCGACGCCTGGCGCGTGCCGGAGGCGTCGGCGATGGCCATACTGCGGGAGTCGTCCACCAGAATCGCGACTACGTTTTGTTGCGGCCGCAAGGTGGCGACGCTCAATGCCGGGTGCCAGAGAAGGAAGAGAATCAGGGCCACCATGCAGGTTTCGAGCACCCAGATCGCCATGGGACGCAAACCGCTCAGCATGCCGTGGTTGCGGTGGACGTGCCAGAAGAGCAGGCCCGCCGCGGCGAGGATGGCGATGGCCAACAGCCACATCTGGTAGGGCCCCAGCTGCTGTGGCATCCACGGCGTCAGGAAGACGAATTGGCCCTTGTGGAAAAGGCTGATCGGATACTTGAACAGTAGTTCGAACATGAAATCCACAATCACGGGAACATCGCGATAGGTATATGGACGTGCGTGCAGCTACCGGGAGTTACAGACAATCCCGAACTGTCGGGAAGTTCAACATTCGGGCACATTTATGCGAAGCCCTCGTATGGAAAAAGGATAGCACGGGCGGGAGGGTGTGGGGCTGTGGGCTGGGTGCTGGGATGAAAAAGGGGGAAAGAAAAGCTATCTCACCAAGCACACCAAGTACCACCAAGAACACAAAGAAAAAAGAACACCAAGAAACCAGAGCTGATTACAGGCCGAGGAAGATTTCATCGAGTGGCAGTCGAATTTCGCCGGCTAACAGGGCTTGGCCCGCCACCTCCCCCAACCGGCCGCATTCATAGGTGAACGCCTTCTTTCGGCGTGGGTCGATTAGCCAGATATGCGGAATGCCAAAATCCTGGTATTCGGCCAGTTTCTCAAGCACGTCGCTCATCTCGTCCCGCTTGGACAGGATTTCGATTGCCAGGAATGGGGGTTCCTCGAAAACGTCGATCCCGGGATCCTCAAGCGTGACGCAGACATCCGGCACGCGGCTGCGGCGGCCGGGGATGGTTCTCACGCGTTGCTCGGGCCAAACGAACAGGTGTGGGTAGTGTCGGCTGAAGAAAATGGTGAGGTTGCCCAGAACGCGGCTGTGCGGTCTTTCGCCCACACTACGCTCCACGACGACGCCGTCCACATACTCCCGATCTGGCGAGTAGGCGGTGTTCAGGTATTCCTCCAGGGATACCAGCACGGTGCTCATGCTTCAAAGATAGCACCGGTGAAGCGCGGTCCGTCGCCCCGGTCTCGACGACGCCGCGATGCTGTCCGGTCAGGAAATGTGGACTCAAAAACTGCGGCGGTTGCTTCGGGGGCTCGCGTGCGTCAAACTGAAAGTGCGCTCAGACGCAACCCATGCCCGAATTTTGTACCTGCGGTACGCAGCTCGTGCCCGATTCGCTCTTCTGCCACAAATGCGGAAGGCCGACGCGTGAAATCGTGGTGCCGGATGTGCAGGCGCCGGACGTAGTGCTCCCGGTGCCTCCGCCTCCNNATCAGCGCGACGCTCCTGTGCTTCATTCCCTATTTGTACTTCCTGAGCGGGCCGGCCGCGGGGTTCTTTGCGGTGTTTGTCTACCGCCGCCGGACCGGGTATTTCCTGAATATGGAAGGCGGCGTGTGGATGGGGTGGATCACGGGCCTCCTGATGTTCACCATCCTGGCCTGTCTTCTGACTGCCTTCTGGCTGTTCTTCAGGGCGATGGGAGGCGTGGCGGCATTTCCCGCGGAATTCAAAGCCGCAGTCGATCCGAAGGCCCTGGAGACGGTCACGAAGATGTTCCAGAACGGCGCGGATGTCGCGAAGATGCTGCTGGCGCTGTTCGTCTATACGACCTTGCTCAGCATGATTGGCGGCTTCCTCGGAGCGTACATGGTGGGGCGCGATTAACCGCAGCGCACCGGGTATTACACTTCGCCGGGAATAGGTGTACAGTAGACCGGAGGGAGGTGCGCCATGAGACGGCTACGCGCACTGTTACTACTCGGGTTTACCGCGCTGGGCGGCATCGCGCTGCTGGTTTCGCGCTCCGACGCCAAGCCCGAAACGCTTCGCATCATCGCCCCCGGGGTCTGGTTCCGGGAAGGCGACATGGAACAGGGGCACTGCAACAACATCATCATCGAGATGAAGGACTATCTCATCGTGGTGGATGCCAACTATCCGAGCGGCGCCCACGCCACAATGGCGGATACCAAGCGCCTCTCGTCCAAGCCGGTGAAATACGTCTTCGACACGCACCACCATGGCGATCACCTGTATGGCAACGTGGTCTGGACCGACGCCGGTTCCACCACCATGGCGTTCAAAGAAGTGGCGGAGGAACTGAAGCGGTTCGAGCCGGCGCGCTGGCTGGCGGCCGCGAAGAGCCGTCCCGACGTTGCCGAGACCAAGCGTGATGCGCCCGAGCCACCCAAGAAGGATATCAACGAGCCCATCTTCGTGCTCAACGACGGCTCGCGCAAGGTGGAGTTCCACCACTACGGCTGGGCGCACACCCGCGGCGACGGCTTCGTCTACCTGCCCAAGGAGCAGGTCTTGTGCACCGGCGATGCGGCGGTGAACGGGCCGTATAACAACACCGCGGACGCCAATATCGGGAACTGGCCGACGGTCCTTCATTCCGCCGAGAAACTGAAAGTGAAATTCGTGCTGCCCGGGCACGGCCTGCCCGGCGGGCGCGAACTGCTGTCGGGACAGGCGCAGTTCATGGCCGAACTCTACAAGTCGGTAAAGGCGGGGGTCGACCAGGGCAAGAAGGTGGAAGAGCTGCAGACGTCGGTCCAGTTGCCGGCCGCCGTGAGCGAATGGGTTGGTGAGTCATCGTTGAAGGGGCAGATCAAGGACGCCTTTGCGGAGATCACTCAGGGCAAGCCGCGCGGCGATCTGCAGCATTAGGTCTTTTCCGATCTCTAGTGGGGCGGACCCCCTGGTCCGCGCGGGTCCCCCCGGACCCGCCGTCGCCAATGGAATCAACATCCGCCGAATGTAAACAGGCCGACGAGGGCGTCGGCCGCGGACCAGGGGGTCCGCCCCACTAATACATGAGCTGCGCCGCCTCCCGCGGGCTACCTCAACTTCCGAGCGCGTTCGAAATCTTCCTTCAGCTTTCCGATAATCTTGTCGGCCACATCGGCGCTGGCGCCGCGGAATTTCGCGCCGACGCTCTCCTGCGTGGTGGACCAGATGACATCCCCGTCCTTGTTGACCAGGCGCACGGCGGCGACCGCCTCGTGGCGGCGCTCGGTGGAATGGTCCGAGTCGTTGTCGCCGACTCCCACACCGCCATATGGTCCGGAAGTCTTGCTGGAGGTACGGCCCGTGCCAACATTCATGTGGGCGTTGATGCTGTCGGAGGAGGTATGCGTGTCCGTGAAGATCAGGTCCTCGGACGCGCCGCGGAGCGACACGTCGGCGCGCTCCTCTTTTTCTGTGACGATGAAGAGTTCGGTGCCCGCCAGGCTGCTGATGAGGATGTCGCGCATCTGGGCTGCCGTCTCCCCACCGGTGAGGCGGTCCACGAAGACGCGCCGGACGGTCAGCAACTGGCGCAAGCTGTGATCTTCCAGCGCGGCGGGCGAAGGTGGAGGATCGGCGGAGTAGGCAGCGGGCCCGGCAAAGGCCAGCCACAAGAGGGCAATCGGTTGCATTTTCATCCTTTTCCTGCCTTTCGGGCTTCCGCATCCTGATACTCGATGCGGCGGCCGGTGCGCGCCTCCAGGGCCGCGAGCACCGCGCGGATGTCGCCCTTTTCGACGCGGAAGACCAGCGCCTGCTGTTTGCCCTCGGTATCGACATAGCCCAGGGTGACGAAGTGCTTGCGCGACTTGCTGAGCAGCAGCACCGGCGAAATCAGAATGGCGGCGGCGTAGCGGCGGCTCACGGTCTGGCCGTACTCCAACGTGTTGATCCGCTGGTAGGCGATGTGCAGATCGACGCCGCGGCACTGAAAGACCAGCGAGTCGGCGCCGGTAAGGTCGATCCGGGCATCGGATTTGGCGGCCACGCCAGGGAGCGTTCCGCCGATAAATTGAGCCTTCACACCCGGCTCGGCAGCCGTTAGAGCAAGAGAGAGGACGAGGCCGCTCACCAGCATTAGGGAGCTTCTTGACATCTGGTAGCTAAAGTAGTGCGGCGGGGAGGGCGAGGTTCTCAGAAATCTAGCAGGACGACAGCAGCGTCACAGATCTTGGGGTTGAAGGCCCGTCTTTTTGAGATTCCCGCGAGGATGGCGGGGCCAAGTTCCTCGGAATCGTGGAAAGAGAATGGATAGTCCGCCCATCCGTCCTTCTTCATGATCTTATTGGGAGCCGACCGTGCGGTCATGACGCCACCCGATCCGCTTCAGGGCGGCGAACACCGGCCCGCCTTAGCCGAGGGCCAAGAGCTCATGCGGCAAGGTCGAAGGTGGCATTCGCTGAATCAGCGGGCAGTTCACCGTGGGCGATCCGGTCGAGAACAATCTCAAGCGCGGCCGACTGAGCCCGTTGAATAGCGTCTTGCCTCGAATCCCCGTATAGGAGGACGTTCAATTCCGGAACCTCGGCAATCCAGCGGCCATCGACTTCCCGATCAAGCTCAACCGTGAGCGTCATAGCCACAGGTTACCACCGGTTGTGAAAGCCAGAGCCTCTCCTGCACTAGCGCGGGGAGAAGATCTTCTGCCACGCCGCCGTGAAGGTCACGGTCACCAGCCAGATCAGCGGGACAAGGTCGATCGGGGCCCCCCGGTTTGACCGCGACGCTGGGGAACGTTCCGCCGATAAACGAGCTTTCACGCCCGGCTCAGCGGCCGAAAGGCCAGGCAACCGGGAACTCGCGTTGTGGGGCGGGCGCGCCCGGCTGGCGGCCCGTGTGTGCGGGTCACATGCCAAGACGGACGGGCTGATCTTCGATGATGCCGCGCACGGAATTGGATCGCGCTAAAGCGCGAATGCCGGCAGGCGTCGTCTCGACCGAAATGTATCCGAGGGCGTTAGGTTCGTCCGCGAGGCGGCGCCCATGGAACCGAGCGAGAATGGCGTCCACTTCCCCTAATGCGGCGCGCGCGGATTCTCGCGTGAGTCGAACTTGATCTGCGTGGTCCCGCGGATCCGACCCCGCGGGGCATTCGCGCTGCAGCATGACTACGGCACGCACCTTGGCATGAGCCCTAAGTCCGCGCAGGCGGGCTTCGAATGCGTCGCTCACTTTGTTTCCAGTGTTCGGTTCAGGCAAGTGCTTTCAGCGCCTCTACCGGCTGCACGATTCCGAAGCCCCACCGGTTATCCGGGCGGTTGGTCCCCGAGGGGAAGATTTGCTTGGCCGTCGATCTGATCACCTCGATTATATCCCGTGCGGGAGTCTTGGGCTTCGCGCTCATCAGCAAGGCGGCAATACCCGCGACGTGCGGGGTTGCCATGGAAAGTCGCGCTAATCGGTGATGATCGCCGCCATCAGGGGCGTGACCGCGTGACGGATTTGGGCACCCATTTCCTCCTCGCTGGGACGCCGCAACTTCATGGCTAAGTCGTATTCCGCGTTTCCGAGACTAACGAGTAGCGAGCCGACCGTGTCCGCTGATTTCCGAATGACCGACCGGAAAAGACTGCGCAGGAGACGCCCTTTGTCTACACCTTGAAGTTCGGTAAAGCCGCCATCGAGTGTCACAAACACATGAAGAGAAGCTCTTCGCTCGACCCAACCACCACTGCGATCCATCTGGAGCGTTTGTCGAGCGAACGCGAGCACACCAAATGGCAGCCTCGAGATTGAGTTGGGTGGCAATTCTCCGCTGGGCCAGCGCACAAATGCCGCTCCGACTGGCAGTGGAGGGAATGCCGCCTTTCTGAGCGGTTCGGAAACAGCATCGAAATTGAGCCCGAGCTTGGGTGTGATCCCTCCGTCCGGTCCATAGACGAGGAACTCGCCGTAATCGGCGCAAACGAAGGTCCTCCCATCAGCAACGCGAAGCACTACGGCTTCGTCCTCAACGGGCAACACTCGGTCGCCTTCCCGGGCGAAGCGCTGCCGCTTATACCCAGATGCCCGCTTGGCATTGCCCAACTCCTCCAGGAAAAACGCAACGTCCTCCCAAGTAGCCAATCCGGAATCCTGTATCCGGATAGTCGCCTGCTGTTGGCCGTATTTGTCGTGGAAGTCCTTCCATTTTTGAAATCCTTGGTGAACGAGTTCCGCGAGTTTTGTCCGATCCGACCCGCTCAACGGAGAGCCAAATCCGCTGATCATAAGGCCGGTGAAGTCGTCTTGTGAAAGTAGACACATGACGCGGGAGAATACCGACTCGAATCTCTCTTTTTCGACCAAGGTCGAAGTGATCAAGGCCAGCTTTTCACGCGCAACGCGGTAGGCATCCCATTCCCGGCTGTCCTTTACCACGACGGTGTCGACGATAACAGTTTCCCTCGACCCGAACCTGTGGACACGGCCTACTCGCTGTTCCATATCCATCGGGTTCCACGGGACGTCGATATGGATCAGCCTGCGGGCGACTTGCAGGTTAATGCCCTCTCCGCCTGCTCTGGACGAAACCAGGTAGCGCGGCCCGTTGGGACGCCAAAAAGCTTCAACTTCCTTCTGCCGTTCGCCGTCCCCCTGACCGCCGAGGATTAGTGACGGCTTCTGCCCGGTCCTCTTTTGAAGGAATCGGGCCAGAGCCGTCACTGTTTCGATCGGCTGGGCGAAGAGAACGGTTTTCTCCCCACCCGCCGGCTCCAGGAGTTCGCGATAGATGAGGTTCCATTTCTCATCGCCCGCCACACGGATCAGCGCGATGCCCTCCTGCAGAAGCTGTTCGAGCCCGCGTTGAGACTCGGGGTCGGACGGCTGGCCGGGCACGAACGCTTCGATATCCTCGACGTCGCCGCTCTGCTGCTGGCGATCCACTTCTTTCAGAATCCTGGAATAGAGCGCGTCGATGTTCTCGTCATCCGGCCCCAGCCGATACGGTCGAAGCGATGCCACCGCGGCGCGCAGCACAGCATTCTTGCGCTCCCAACCCGCGCGAATTGCCTGACGGACGAGATAGCCCAACCCGGCCGGAGGACTCGATGTCGCCCACTGCATCGCTTGGGCACAACGCCAGCCTACTGCTCGACGCCGAGACTCGTCATCTTCCCCCAGATCGTGTGGTGGTCGATAGAAGTCAAAGATGTTTCGAAGCCATCGCCGGTGGTCGGGTCCTAAATCAACGATAAGAGGTTCGTTCACTTGCCGGTTCGGGAACACAGGATTTCCGTCCCAGTCCCGGATGTCGTCCTTGGTGCGATAGATAACGCGGCCGGCGAGGTCTTCAATCTTCTCGTCTCGTGTTTTGAGCAGCAGAAGAAGATTCTCGAATCGAGTCGCGTGGCCCTGGTGCGGAGTGCCACTCATCAGAATCACGCGGGCACCGCGCTGCTGTTTCCCGATTAGCTGTTCTACCAACTTATAGGCCTGTCGGGCGTCCGTCCCATCTGGCGACCAGGCCGAAATGTGGTGGCACTCATCGACGATCAGTACATCCCATGCCTGCGTGCCTGTGACTTTTTCGAAATTGTCAGCGAAAACTGCGCGGTGGATGCTCGCGAGAATCTTTGGATCGCTCAACCGCGCATCGCCGTCGAAAGCGGTCCACTGACGGAAAGCCAGCCCGAGGCGTTCGAACTCTCGGCGAACATTGCTGACCAGGCGCGCGGGAGCCAAATACAGCACCCGAAGCGTGGGCCTTTGAGCCAACAACTCCTTTAGTATCAGGCCGGCTTCAATCGTTTTCCCAAGTCCGACTTCATCGGCGATCAGCACACGCTTGAGTTTCTCTGTTTCCAGGATGTGCCGTACCAAGCTGACCTGGTGCGCCAGAGTCTGGACCTCGCGAATATCAAGGCGACGTTGAGGGTCTTCAAGGGCGAGGAAATAAGCATGGAGCCGTCCAATGCTTCGCCGTGACATGGACTGCCAGTTGTCGCCCTCTGGCAATGATGCCAGGAGTTGTGCTGGTAACGGAACGGTCTCCAGACGGCGAAAATCCAGCCCTTCCTCGACCAAAACCTCTTGCTGTTCCTGGCCCCCCCAAAACCGGCGGGGCGGCGCCACGATGTCGACGCTACGCAGCCCCCACTCCTCGTATTCACGGAGTACGGAGTAGAGTGTGGTGTTACCGGGTTTCGAAAAAGTGAGTCGCTCCGACATGACGCTCCGCCGTGGGGCAACTCTTGCCGTTTTCCGGGAGCACGGCAGTCAAGATCTCCTCAACCTGAGCCAAGATTCGCCGCCTTTGGGCGTCAGAGCGTTTGAGGTTCGACTCTTGTGTGGCTACGATTGCCTCTGCGACAGCCTCCAGTGGATTCTCGTGCTCCTTAAAGGCTTCGAGGACTTCCTTCTCGACTTCCTTGAAGAGCTTCTGGAGAATGCGCGCAGCGGGCTCTTTGGCAGCGCTGGCTACCTCGTCGGCCAGGCTGCCGTAGAGTTCAAGAATGCGGGCCTTCACGCCCGACCCAACCTGCAGGTTCTTCCGGATGAACTCGTCACACTGCTTCTTGATTGGCCCTTCAATCCGGTTGATCAATTGCGCCTTCGCCTCATCGCGTATCTCTCTCACCATCTCACGGCCGACGCGCTCTAATTTCTTGGCGTCAGCCTTTATGGCATCCCTCTGCGCTTCCACAACTCTTGGCTGTATTCGGGCACCCTGACGCAGAGCCCATTCCGCGACCTCCTCGACCAGCTTCACGCAATCCCTTGCGTAGTCCTTTGTTTCCTCCCGGATGTTGGTCAGGATCTCCTTCCCCCACATCTCCGCGATTGGCTCCTCGAAGCGCAAAGCGAATTCGGAGGGGAGATTTATGTCGGATGCTCCCGAGTATCGTCCGCCACGCTTCACGGAGGCCCGTAGGGTTGCCCAATGGGCGCTTCCGAGCTTGAGGAGGTATTTGTTGATCTGAACACTCGACTTCAGGCTCGCCGTCCCCACCAGATCCTCGATCCTTTGCGGGATGGTCTTTTTGAGGAAAGTCCGGTATGCCCCCTGCCGCAGGTGAAGTTCTTTGCGCAGGGGGGCCAAAAAAAGGTCGAGTTCGTCGCGGAGCCTCCGGACCTCTTCCTCGTCGCGTGTATCGCCCTCCCATTGGCCCTGAATGAGGCGAAGAGTCGCGGTGAGCCGCTCACGGAACAGAGCCTCCTCCTGTTGTAGCCTGGCCTGCGCCCTGACTCTGCGTTCGGTCGCCAATTCGACCAAGCTCTTGACAAAGCCCGGAACTCCGGACTGCTCGACGTCACGTAGGAAGGATCGGTCATCATCATCCTTGGCAAGGAATCTGGCATACTCCGGCGCGGAGAGAGGATGCACCCGCAATTTCGCGAGCAGGTTCTTGACTACGACGCGGCGCGCCGGTGGAATATCATCGCCCGTCAGCCAGATGGATTCCAGTGAGCGCTGCATCTCGTGGCGAAGCTTCTCACACGCTTCCTGCACGGCGTCAAGAAAGTGCTCGAACTTCTTCTTGGACTTGTCCTTGCGAAAATGGTCATTCGCGATGTTGTCGATTCCCGTTACCGCTACGAGCACCACCGCATCGTCTTCTGGCTCATCAGCCGAATGTAGGAGGCTGTTCAAGAACTCGCACTGGCGCAAGGCTTCCGCCACTGAGTCAGGGAGGCCGGCGCCGCCAACGACCAACACCAGCGCGTTGGCCTTCTCACGAATCCAGTATCGGGTCACATCGCGGTGAACGTCCCGCATCATGCCGACTCCGGGCAGATCGACAAGCGTAATTCCCTGGCGCAAGATCGGCGCGTCCCAGCCCAGTTCCAGACCTTTAATCAGAGGCGCCAAGAATCCGGCTGCGTGATCGTACAGGGCGCCCAGGAAACCGCCATCGACACTCGCCGTAGCGGTGTGGCGCTGTTTCTTCTTTGCGAGAGCCAGAGCATACTGAATGGCCCTAATCCGTTCCGCATCGCGTTCCTCGGGAGCCGTTCCCCAACACCGCCTGCCCCCGGCCGCCTCTCTCAGCGAATCGAGCAAGTACCTGAGATCCCGCTCCTCATCCTGGTTTCCGGTGACTAGAAGCTGCGCGCGACGGCGAAGTCCTTCTCTTTTTTCGACGGCCACTTGTTCGAGGGCGTCACCCGCTTTTTCTTCGACGATATCGGATATCGGGTCACACTGGACCAAGTCTGGCTCCTCCAATTCGTCGTCTCCCTCCAGGTCGTCCCTCGGCGACGCTGGACGCCCCAGATCCGCCTTGTACATCTGCTCCAGACCAAAGACGGTTCGCAGGAGTTGCCCGGCACTATGGTATTCCACCTCGAATCGTGCTTGGTCGTTGTGGCGAACGACCAGCGCTTGAGCCGTCAGTGGACCAACGCCGCCTGCGGGCACGACTGCACGATCCCCGCCGATGACGGCATTGATGAGCGTGCTTTTCCCCACACCCGCGTTGCCCAAGAAGCAGACGGCCAGTTCGGTTTCCGCCAGGAGAGCCGTCCGCTTCAGCCGCGCGTGATCCTTGTCGAAGGTTTGGACCTTCTCATTGTCCAGATTGCTCTGGAGAAACGGGCGAACACGCTCTTCGTAGGTGTGCATCAAGTCTTGACGATCGGCAATGAGCATCCGGGTCCTCCTGGCGAAGTGTCATGTTGTGTCTACCCTGCCGTGCGGGCGCAAAGGGCGGCCCGGGAATCCGAAGCCCAAGGACAACCCGTCTCCACCCGACTCTTTGGATTCTAGAAATTGATGAGGAAGGGGAGATTCCGAGCAGAGGCTCGCAGATGCGAGATCGTGGAACGTGCTCGCCGGGGAGCGTCTTGCTGATAAACTGAGCTTTCACATCCGGCTCGGCGGTCGATAGAGCAAGAGAGAGGACGAGGCCGCTCACCAGCATCAGGGAGCTTCTGGACATCTGGTAGCTAGAGTAGTGCGGCGGGGAGGGCGAGGTTCTCAGAAATCTGCGGAAGATCTGGGCGAAAAGCGGAGGCACCCGCAGGTAAGGCGCCTGCCGGCTAGGAGCCGGCTGACAGACGACAAAAGGCGATCGTCTGTCCCACTAGCCCCGGTCGCTCAGCAGCACTTCGCCCGGGCGTACTTCTCCCTCATCCGCTCCTCCGAGAACCGCCGCCATTCCGCCCCGGAGTGCACGCGCCCATGGACATCCAAATGCCGCTGGTAGGCGTTCTCATCGGCCAGCTCGCGCAGTAACGCCAGGATCAGCCTTCCCAGGCGCTTCATAACTCCTCCGCCCGCAGTTGGGACAGCACAAAGGGCGCTTCACTCACACGGGACTCGCGCGTGCCTTGCAGGATCCCGACCCAGATGCGGAGCGAATCCAGCAGGATCGTCGCCACCAATACCATGAGGACGCCGCAGATCACGGCGTCCAGCCGGGCGTTGAAGATCAACGTCTGGGTGGCAACTACGTTCGCCGCGGTTCCGGCGCGTAACGCCGCTTCCAGTCTGTCGGCCTGGGACAGGAATCCGATGGCGGGTATCGGGGAGAAGATCTTCTGCCACGCGGCGGTGAAGGTCACGGTCACCAACCAGATCAGCGGGACGCAGGTGATCCACATGAACTTGGTACGGTGCATCTTGAGCAGGATGGTAGTGGCCACGCACAAGGCGATCCCCGCCAGCAACTGGTTGGCGATCCCGAAGAGCGGCCACAGCGAGTTGATGCCGCCTAGCGGGTCGCGGACGCCCTGAATCAGGAAATAGCCCCACGACGCCACGACCGCCGCGCTGGCGCCGATCACTCCGGGCATCCAACTCGTCCGGCCGAGCGGTTCGGAGACGTGGCCCAGCAGGTCCTGGAGCATGAAGCGGCCCACGCGCGTCCCGGCGTCGATGATCGTCAGGATGAAGAGCGCTTCGAACATGATGGCGAAGTGGTACCAGAAGCCGATGATGGCCTGCCCGCCGCCGGTGCGCGCGAAGATGTGAGCCATCCCCAGCGCCAGCGACGGCGCGCCACCAGTCCGGTAGAAGAGGGTCTGCTCGCCCACGTTGTGAGCCAGCACCGTCATGTCCGCCACGGTGACCGGGAAGCCCCAGGAGGAGATCGTGGCCACTGCGGCGGCGGGTGTCGCACCCACGATGCCGGAAGGGGAGTTCACGGCGAAGTACACACCGGGCTGGAGCACGCACGCCGCGATCATCGCCATGATGGCGACGAAGCTCTCGAGCAGCATCGAACCATAGCCCACCGGCCAGGCATGCGTCTCTTTGGCGATCATTTTGGGAGTGGTCCCGGAGGAGATCAGCGAGTGGAACCCGGAGACCGCTCCGCATGCGATGGTGATGAAGCAGAAGGGGAAAATCTTGCCGGCGAAGATGGGGCCGGTGCCGTCCACGAAGCGCGTGAACGCGGGAAGTTGCAGTTCCGGCCGCACGAACAGAATGCCCACCCCGAGCATGAGCACCACTCCGAGTTTCACGAACGTGCTGAGGTAGTCGCGCGGCGCCAGCAACAGCCAGACCGGCAACGCGCTCGCCAGAAACCCGTACAGGATGATGCCGATCGCGAGCGTCATCGCTCCCAGCGTGAAGACCGGCGCCAGGGTCGCGGACTCCGCCACCGAGCGGCCCGCGAAAATGCTCCCCATCACCAGCACGAAGCCGATGGCGGAGACTTCCAGCACCTTGCCGGGGCGCCAAAAGCGCAGGTACAGTCCCATGAACAGGGCGATCGGCATGGTGGCCGCAATCGTGAACGTGCCCCAGGCGCTGCCCTTCAGCGCATTCACCACCACCAGGCCGACCACGGCCAGCAGAATCACCATGATGATCAGGACGGTGACCAGCGCCACCATGCCGCCCACCTTGCCGATTTCCTCGCGTGCCATCTTGCCGAGCGACTTGCCGTCGCGGCGCATGGAGGCGAAGAGGATCACGAAGTCTTGCACCGCGCCGCCCAATACTGCGCCGATGATGATCCAGAGCGTGCCCGGAAGATAGCCGAATTGAGCTGCCAGGACCGGTCCGACCAGTGGTCCGGGGCCGGCGATGGCGGCGAAGTGGTGTCCGAAGACGATCCACTTGTTGGTGGGCTCGAAATCGTGCCCGTTGCGGAGGCGTTCGGAGGGCGTGGCGCGCTGGTCGTCGAGGGTCATCACGCGCGCGGCGATGAATTTGGCATAGAAGCGATAGCCGATGGCGTAGCTGCAGGCCGCGGCCAGCACCAGCCAGATGCTGTTGATGTGTTCTCCGCGGTTGAAAGCGATGCCGCCCAGACAGAATGCGGCCGCCACGGCAACGGCGGCCCAAAAGAGATGGCCAAGGATCTTCACGTCTGAGAGCGTAACACGGGCATTCTTGCCGGTGTTGGGCTGTGCTCGGAAAACACAGGCAAGAATGCCTGTGCCACGACGCTTAGAAGCGTTTCAGATTTCGCAACAGGGAGGAGTACGTGCCGCCGGAGTGCATTTCCACGGAGTGGATCGGCCTCCAGTTCTCGTCCATCGTGCCGATGTAAGTGGCGGTGGGGCGGTTGCTGCCCATCAAGATGACGGTGTACTTACGGTCCGGATAGCCAAGGGCGCGGACCTGGATGGTGTTCGTGTCGCTTTGCCAGCGGTCGGTGGCCGGTTGGCCGAGTTTCTGCACGATCGCCAGGTAATCGTCGTGACTGGTCAGGTCCAGGTATTGTTGGTCCTTGGTGCTGAAGACCACGCTGCGCTGCCGCAACTCGCCGGCACGGTTCAGGTTCGCAGCCAGAAAGGCGAGAAGAATCGCAACCGCGATGGCCGCAAGAATCAGCTTGACGATCCGCTTGTCGCTGGATTCCAGCCGGATGCCGACTATGGGAGCGGGAGTGGCGCGTTCGGGGACCGCCGACGACGCGGTGGGACGCCCGCCAACGGCCAGCGGCATCTCGATGACCCGCCGCTGGCAGGGCCAAACCGCCCCGCCCTTGTATTCCAGTTCCCGGGTGAGCCCCACGATCAGAACCGGGTCGTCGATCCGCGAGACTTCCCCCACGAAGCGGCGTGAGATCCAAATCTCGGCGCCGGACTTGCAATTGACTACCAGGATCTCAGACCAGGTGGCTTTTCGGAAAAGCCACTCATTGTGTTCGACGTTGATGATCGGAGGATAAAAGGAGAACGGGCGGGTGGCCAGGTGTTCGAGCGAAGGCGGAATGGGCGGCGAAGCCATGAACTCTATTTATCGTAGCGCTGTGGGGCATGCTTTAGCT
>PMTT01000008.1 GCA_003167275.1 Bryobacterales bacterium
GAGGCTGTTGTTTCTTAGGAGACCCGGAGAGCACGGAGAAGAACACGGAGACAAAATAAACGGATGGGGGGCTGGGCGGGCAGCGGTCGTGGTGGGGGCGAGGCGCAGAAGGTCGCGGAGGGCGAAGAGAGCGACTTCTTGGTCTGCCTACGTGCTACATTTTGGGATTGAGACATTACCCTATATTTCTCGACCTGAAAGACAGACCGGTGATGATCGTGGGCGCCGGGAAGGTCGCCCTGCGAAAAGCCAGGGGACTGCTGGAGGCTGGCGCGCGCATCACGGTGGTGGCTCCCGAGTGGGAGCCGGAGTTTGAAACCATGCCGGTGCGCATCGTGCGGCGGCGCTTTCGCGCGTCGGACCTGGCCGGCTGCATGCTGGTATTCGCTGCCACGGACGACCGGCTGACGAATCACCGCATCGGAATCGCCGCCAAAGGCAAGGGCATTTTCGCCAATATCGCCGACTCCGCGGAGGAGTGCGGCTTTATCGTGCCGGCGCGCGTGCAGCGCGGCAGTGTGCAAGTCGCGGTCTCGACCGGCGGAGAGAGCCCCAGGCTCTCGGCGGAGCTGAGAAAGAAGCTGGAGGACGTTCTCTAGGACCGCACGTTTCTGTGAGTTCCCGTGCCCCGGCGCCAGAGGGGATTTGCCGTATGAGGGGCAGGCGCGCCGGCGTGCATTGGCCAGGTGAGGGGCGCTTTCTGGACCTTTGTCGACAGTGTTCATTTAAAGGAGAGGGAAACTATGTTCAATCAGAGAAGCTTGTTTGTCGCGGCAGCAGTTGTTTTCAATGGCTTTTTCGGCATGTCTGCCGCAAATGCTCAGAGCACGCAATGCTACACCCTTGCCAGCCTTCAGGGGTCTTATTCGATCATCGGCAACTATGGCGCCAATGTGGGAATGGCACTTGGTGTGGGGTATCTAGATGGAAACGGTAATCTGACACGAACCTCAGTCGTAAACGGGCCGACGGCTGGATCGACAACTGGAGCAAGAACGATCACCACCACTACCAACACGGGAACATACACGGTGAATTGCAACGGCACGGGCAAATTCTCGCGAATTCTCACGCTGGCGGATGGCACCAAGTCTACGGGTGTGGATGACTTCGTCATCACCGGGGCGATTGTGCAAGGCGGGCGGCTGCTCGCCACCACAATTGTAGACGCTCAGCAGATCCCCAGCGCGGTCATACCGGGTGGCATCTTTTTGACGCGAACTCATACGCGGCTGCCAGACTTTGGTCCGCTCCAGAACTAGGCGGCGGCAACGCGAGGTTCGTCGCGATTGTGGGACCGCTTGCTGACGCGCGCGGCTCGGTTGCAAGGCAGTTCCAGAACCAGGCGGCCGGACCGCCAGATTGGTGGCGGATTGTGGCAACACGGCTGCTGAGGAGGGGTGGAAGAAACGCTTCAAGAGGGGGAATATGGGAAACCTGTTCCAAGACTTGCGCTACGCCTTGCGGACGCTTGGGCGGGCGCCTGGATTTACCACCATCGCCGTACTTACCCTGGCGCTCGGTATCGGCGCCAATACGGCGATCTTCAGCCTGGTGCATGCGGTCATCCTGAAGCCGTTGCCCTTCCGCGATCCGGACCGGCTCGTTGCGGTGTGGGATACCTTCCTGCCGCAATACCCCAGCGTGGGCGTGTCGCCGGCGGAACTGGCGGCGTGGCAGCAGCAGACCGATCTCTTCGAGCAGACCGCCTGGTATCGGCACGTACCGCAGAACATGGCGCTGACCGCGCCCGCCGCGGAGGCCTTGGAGGTCCATGCCACCTTCGCTTCGGCGACGCTCTTCCCGATGCTGGGTGTGGCCCCGGCGCTGGGGCGCGGCTTCGCTGGCGAGGGGGGCGCCGAGGGCCCCAATACGGTCGTGCTGAGCCATGAGTTGTGGCAAAGGAGGTTTAGCGGCGATCCCGCGATTGCCGGTAAGACTATCCGGTTGAACGAGCGGGAATTCACGGTGGTGGGGGTGATGCCGACGGATTACCACTTTCCGGACTGGGCCGACCTTTGGCTGCCGCAAGGGCCGCTGATGGGTGACGAACTCACCAACCCGGTGCGACACGCCCTCGGCTTTGTCGCCCGGTTGCGTCCTGGCGCGACTATCGGCCAGGCTAACGCCCGCCTGCAGGACATCTCCAGGCGGCTGGCCGCCGAGCACCCCAAGACCAGCACGGGTTGGGGGGTGAAGCTGGCGGAACTGCAACAGGACCTCACGGCTGGGGTGCGTCCGTCGCTGCTGATGCTGTTGGGCGCGGTCACCCTGGTTCTGCTGATCGCCTGCGGCAACATGGCCAACCTGCTTCTGTCGCGCGCCAGTGGGAGATCGCGGGAGATCGCCGTGCGGACCGCACTCGGCGCCAGTTCGTGGCGGCTGGTGCGCCAGTTGCTTACGGAGAGCGTGGTGCTCGCGGCAGGCGGCGGTGCGCTCGGCCTGGCTCTGGCGTATGGGAGCCTGGCGGTGGCGGCGCCGGTGGACGCGCCGCTGGATTCCGCGGTGCTCCTCTTTCTGCTGGGGATTTCCACGGCTACCGGCTTTGCGTGCGGGCTCGCTCCGGCTCTCCAAACGCTGCGAAGCGATACCAACTCCGTCATCAAGTCGGCGTCCCAGCCTGGCGGCGGATCCGCAAACGTGCGCGCCGCGCTGGTGGTGCTGGAATTCGCATTGGCAGTGATCCTGGTGGCGGGCGCCGGGATCCTGGTCAAGAGCTTCCAGCGCCTGATGCGGGTGGACCCCGGCTTCACCCCCGGAGGCCTGCTGACCCTACGGATTTCGGTGCCGCCTTCGCGCAAACCAGACGCGCTGTTCCACCGTATGGAGACGAGCCTGCGCACCCTGCCGGGCGTGGAATCCATAGCGGCGGCCAACACCTTGCCGCTCATCGCCAACCGCGGCAATGCCACCCGTTTCACCGTACCCGGAAGCCCACTGATCAACCCCGACGCGTTGCCGACCGCGCAGATCCGCGCCGTCAGCCCCGAGTATTTCCGGAGTATGCGAATCCCACTGCGCTCTGGCCGCACCTTCACCGAACGCGATTTGAACGACCCGGTGGTGATCATCAACGAGACCATGGCGCGGCGCTTCTGGCCAGGGGAAGACCCGGTCGGGCGCAAGTTCGTCACCGGTCCCTGGGGACCCAATCCGAATTACTCGACGATCATCGGGGTGGCCGGCGACGTCAAGAATTTCGGCCTGGACTCCGAGGCGAGCATGGATCTGTACTTTCCCAGCCTGGCCCCCAGCTACCTGGTGGTCAAGACGTCGGGCGATCCCGCGCCGCTGGCCGGTGCCGTCCGCCGGGAGATCCAGAAGATCGATCCCGACCTGCCGGTGAGTGACGTTCGCACGATGGACGAGATCCTGGCGCAATCGGCCCGTTCGCGCCGCTGGACGATGGCGTTGTTGACTGTGTTTGCGGGGCTGGCGCTGCTGCTGGCGCTGATCGGGATCTACGGCGTGATGTCGTGGCTGGTGACGCAGCGCACGCGCGAGATCGGGATCCGCATGGCGCTGGGGGCCGGCCGGGGCCAGGTGCTGGGGATGGTGATCCGCTACGGGATCGCCCTGAGCGGCGCGGGGATGGCCCTGGGGATCGGGGGGGCGCTGGCGTTGCGGCGGGTGCTGTCCGGGCTGGTATTCGAAGTCAGCACCGCCGATCCGCTGATCTATGGCGCAGTGGCTCTACTGATGCTCGGCGTGGCGTTGCTGGCGTGCTACGTCCCGGCCCGTCGGGCCGCGCGGGTGGACCCGCTGATCGCCTTGCGGTGGGAGTAAGTCGTCCCATGCGTGGACAGTGACCTCCCAAGGGTGGGACAGAGGCCGGAAAACAGGGGTTGGGGGTTAGGGGTTGGGGGTTGGGGCGGGCGACGTGGGTGGCGCTGCGGGAGGTGTGTTGGATCCGGCAATTCCCGAACCCCTAACCCCAAACCCCCAACCCCGGTTTTCTTGCGGCACGCCGCGTGCTTGAGGTCCGGCAGAGGTTGTCATGGCAAAGAAAGAACGTATTCGCGAATCGCTTACCGGTCTGCCGACCCTGGAATACCTGATGCAGCGCATTGAGATGGGGTGGAGGCCCTCGGCCATTGAATGGGAGCGCGACATCGTGCCGGCGGGCGCCGAGCAGCCGTATGCCGAAGAGATCCCCTATGGCCTGCAGGTGGCGCCAGACTGCGGCGGGCTGGTTGAGAGTCCCACCGAAAAGGAGATCGTCACCATGGCGCTGGACCTGATCGTGGAGGACTGCGCGCTGTCACGGGTGGCGTCCGAGCTAAATCTGCGCGGGTACAAGACCCGTGCCGGAAAGTCGTGGACACCCAGCGACCTGTTCAGCCTGCTGCCCCGCATGATCCAGATTGGTCCGCGCCTCTTTACCAGCGAACAGTGGGTCACCCGCCGGGCTCGGCTGCCCAGGGTGGTTTAGAGAGTTACAACCCAGTCAGAGAGCGCCGTCCCGGCAAGGTTTAATGTGGCGGAGGAAAGGCCAGGAGCTGCCCCTGGTAGATCTCGTCCACCTCCGAGAAGGGTTTGTGCTCACGAGTGTAAAGGACTGCCCGGTGTTCGAAGAGCGCATCGGGAATCGCAAGAACTCCGGCCGTCCCGGTGGGGGACGCGATGGAACCGCGCTCCCAGCCGTCCGGGAGCGGTGACCATAGGAGTTTCACCGCGAATGTCTGCCGATACGGCTCCAGTGGCTGGACGACCTTACCGAATGGCGTGCGAGTGGTATCGAGCAGTCTATTCATGGCGGCAGTCAGGCGGTCAGGTACGTACCAGTTGTCTGCTTCGGAGAGAATCCGATTTCCGCATCGAAGCTGGACTCTGCGATATTTCACCTCGGCTTGGGGAGTCACTTGGAGGCGCTGTCTCTGTTCCGCTGTCGGAGCCTTCGCAGCGCCTCTTACCAGCTCCGCGGTAATCGCCGGCTCTTTTGCAAGTTGATGGTCCCGGCACCACACCTCCAATGTCTGGGTCGCACTTCGGCTGGCAAGCACCTGCGCATTGAGCGTTTGAACGAGCGCGAGCACCTGCAGTCTTGCCACGTAGGTATCGGGCCAGGCTTGTGACTCCTGCGCGTACGCCGGCACGCCGGCAGCGACGGCTGTTGCAATGGCGATCAGATACGTGGGAACCGCAACTGCAAAACAGCGGATGCGGGCGTGAGGGCCAACGTTCATTGGAGCAATTCTAACGCGATCGAGAGCACAACTAACCATCGCATGGGGCGAAGAGCCGGACCAGGGGG
>PMTT01000340.1 GCA_003167275.1 Bryobacterales bacterium
GGCTTCTGGAGCGGCGTACAGCCCGGTGGCGTGACCAGTATCGAACCGGCGCCTGCCAGAGGCGGCGGTGGTGGCAGAGGCGCAGGAAAGGGTGGACCTCCTGGAGGCGGACCTCCTGGAGCGGGACCCGGTGGACCCGCTGTCGCAGGTGGGGCTCCTGGAGGCGGACCGGGTGGTCCTGGTAGAGGTCCCGGCGGTGGTGGTCCCGGAGGACCGGGCGGTGGATTCGGTCCGGGTGGCCCCGGTGGTCCCGGCGGTCGCGGTGGACCGGACTGGCAGGGGCGTCCCAATTCCATGGCGTTCGGCAACGGGCGGCGGGATCCGCGCACACAGTACATGGCTAGCGCGTTCTTCAGCCTGGACAATTCGGTGTGGGATGCGCGGACGTTTTCGGTGACGGGCGCCAACTTGCAGAAGCCGGCTAACGCCAGTGGGCGCGGAGGCGTGACGCTGGGAGGCCCGCTGCAGATTCCCAAGCTGGTGAGTGCGAGCAAACGAATTCAGTTCACATTCGACCTGCAATTTCAGCGGAACCGCACTGGCAACACCTCCGACCCGGTCAACATGCCGACCTTACTGGAACGCACCGGGGACTTCTCACAGAGTCAGTCGCAGGGGGTTCCGGTGACGATCTACGACCCTACAACCGGATCTCCGTTTCCGGGTAATCGGATTCCGGCGAGCCGCATCAGCGCGACTGCGACCGCCCTGCTGAAGTACTTCCCGGATCCCAATCTGCCGTTCGCGACACGCAATTACCAGACTGCGTGGACGGGTTTGAACGACACGCACAATCTGAACTCGCGAATCTCCAACATCCGGATCGGCGCCAAGGACCGGTTGAACGCGGGCTTGGGCTACCAGGGCAGCAGCACGGTGTCGCCGAACCTGTTCAACTTCACCGATTCGGGCTCGGGCCGCGGAGTCAACGCCAATGTCGCGTGGTCGCGGAACTTCACCGCGAAGGTCACCAACAACCTGCAGTACAACTTCAGCCGGATGCGGCAACTCACATCGCCGTATTTCGCCGATCGGGAGAACGTGGCCGCAGAACTGGGTATTGCAGGCACGTCGCAGAATGCCCTGAACTGGGGACCTCCTAACCTGAGTTTCACCAATTATGCCGGACTTACGGACGGTAATTACTCGCTGAACCGCAACCAGACCAGCGCCATCGGCGACAGCTTAACGTGGGTGCGCGGGGCTCACAACTTCACTTTCGGCAGTGACTACCGGCGCCAGCAGTTCAACCAGTTGGCCGACACCAACGGGCGCGGCGCTTACACCTTCAATGGCTCGGCCACGAGCCTGCTGGCGGATGGAGTCGCTCAAGGCGGCACGGGGTACGATCTGGCCGACTTTCTGCTCGGGATGCCAGCCACCAGTTCGATACGCTACGGCAGCCCGGACAAGTATTTCCGCGGCTCGGGCTATGACGTTTTCGTAAATGACGACTGGCGGATCGCTCCGCGTTTCAGCCTGATCCTGGGACTGCGCTGGGATTATGCGACTCCCGTGTCGGAGCTGTACAACCGGCTGGTGAACCTGGATGTGGCGCCTGGGTTCGGGTCGGTTACGGCGGTCGAGCCGGGGCAGGCCGGCACCTACTACGGACTCCTGCCGAATGGCCTGATCCATCCCGACCGCAATAACTTCTCGCCGCGGCTGGGGTTTGCCTGGAGGCCGCTGGTTAAGGGTTCGCTGGTCGTGCGGGGCGGTTACGGCATCTACTACAACACATCGGTCTACAACCTGATCGCTAGTAACATGGCGCAACAGCCGCCCTTCGCCGAATCGCTGAGTGTTTCGAGTTCGGCGGCGAATCCACTGACTATCCAAGACGGATTTCTCTCGGCATCCAGCCAGACGCTGCTGAGCACTTACGCGATCGACCCGGATTATCGCGTGGGGTATGCGCAGACCTGGACCATCTCGGTGCAGCACGATCTGCCCCTCAGTCTGTTCGCGACGGCGGGCTATCTGGGGACGAAGGGCACGCGGCTCGACCAGCAGTTCCTGCCGAACTCGGTGGCGCCGGGGGCTACGGTTTCGTCGCTGGCCCATAACTACATCTATGAGGCCTCGAACGGCAACTCGATCTATCACGCTGCGCAATTCCAATTGAACCGGCGTTTCCACAGCGGGATCATGGGGCGCGCCTCGTACCAGTTCTCGAAGTCGATCGACAACGCGGGGACGGGCGGCCGCGGGCAGGGCAACACGCCAGTGGCGCAGAACTGGCTGGACCTCTCGGCGGAGCGCGGGCTCTCGAGCTTCGATGCGCGGCACAATCTCAACCTGCAGTTACAGTACTCGAGCGGCCAGGGAATGAGCGGCGGCACGCTGTTGAACGGCTGGAAAGGGGCTCTGGTGAAGGACTGGACGGTTACCGGGAATGTCAGCCTTCGCTCGGGAGCGCCGTTTGCCGCGACGGTGGGCGGGAATCGCTCGCAGGTGAGCGGCACGGCGGTAAGCAATACGGTTCGGGCGGACGCGACTGGTTTGCCGGTGGAAGTGGCGGGGATGCTGTTCAACACGGCGGCATTCACGGCGCCGCTGGCCGGAGAGTGGGGGACAGCGGGGAGGAATACGATTCCCGGTCCGACCACGTTTTCGCTGGATGGCTCGCTGGGACGGGTCTTCCGGTTTGGGGAGCGGCGCAGCGCCGACCTCCAGTTTCAGGCGCAGAACGTCCTGAATCGGGTCACGATTACCGGTTGGGGGACGGTGCTGGGGTCGAGCACTTATGGACTGGCGACTAATGCAGCGGCAATGCGGAAGCTGACTATTAGTTTGAGGTTCAGGTTCTAAGTCTGGGGCGGGGGGCCGGGGTTGGAAGGAACTTACACATGCTGACAATCATTATTGCGGTTCTCATTTCGCAGTTGGGTCTCTATGCGCAACAGAACGCGCCGGCGGGCGCTGTCCCTAAAGGGGGTGTCAAGTTCGAGGCCACCAGCCAATTGGTGGTGATCAACGTCTCCGCCAAGGGGAAGAGCGGCGAATCCCTGGACGGGCTGAAGGCTTCCGACTTCACCGTCACCGAGGACGGGAAGACGCAGCAGATCAAAGTGTTCGAATACCAGCGGATGGTGGATGCTGTGCTCCCGGCGCCGGCAGTGGCGCTGGCGCCTCGGGACGCGGGGGCGGTCACAGCGGCGGCTCCGTCGGCCAAACCGGCGGCCGGCATGGCGATCGCACCTGCCAAAGCCGGCGAGGTGAAATACAAGGATCGCCGTCTGCTGGTGCTGTTCTTCGACCAGGCGGGTATGCCGGTCGCGGACCAACTGCGCTCTCAGAAGGCGGCGCTGAAGTTTCTTAGCGGCGGGATGACGCAGGCGGACCTGGTCGCGATCATGACTTACTCCACCGACCTCGAAGTTCTGCAGGATTTCACGGCCGATCGCGATCAACTCACGAAGATTATCAAGAGTCTCTCGGTAGGGGAAACCGGCATGGCGAATGGAAGCACGGGCGATGACAGCGAGGGCGACACCGGAGCGGCGTACACCCAGGATTCGAGTGAGTTCAACATCTTTAATACGGATCGCAAGCTGGCCGCGCTCGAATCGGCGGTGAAGATGCTGGGGAACCTGCCGGAGAAGAAGGCGCTGGTCTATTTCGCCAGCGGCATGAGCCTGAACGGGATCGACAACCAGGCGCAATTGCATGCCACGGTGAACGCCGCGATCCGCGGCAACGTGGCATTCTATCCGGTAGACGCTCGCGGCCTGGTGGCCACCGCTCCGTTAGGTGATGCTACTCAGGCGTCGCCGGGGGGACAGGGGATGTACTCCGGCAGCTCGCAGCGGACCGGGCAGGCTAACCTCCAGGGTCAGCAGGAGACTCTCTACACCCTGGCCTCGGACACCGGGGGTAAGGCGCTGATCGATCAGAATGACCTGGCACTGGGCATCGTGCAGGCGCAGAAGGACATTGCGAACTACTACATCCTGGGCTACTACAGCACGAATGCGGCGCTGGACGGCCGGTTTCGGCGCATCAAGGTACAGGTTGGTAAAGATCTGACGGCAAAGCTGGATTACCGCTCGGGTTACTTCGCCTCTAAGGAGTTCAAACAGTTCAACTCCTCCGACCGGGAACGGCAATTGCAAGAGGCGTTGATGCTGGGCGATCCGGTCACGGACCTTACGGTGGCCATGGAAGTGAATTACTTCCGGCAGGCGAAAGACCGGTACTTCGTGCCGGTCTCGGTGAAGATCCCCGGCAGCGACATCGAATTGGCAAGGAAGGGCGGCGCGGAAAGCACGCGCCTGGATTTCATCGGAGAGGTGAAGGACTCCAAGGGGGTTCTGCAGGGCACGGTCCGCGATGACATTACAGTCAAACTGAAGGGCGAGACGGCGGGCCAGTTATCCAAGCGAAACCTGGAGTACGATACCGGCTTTACGCTACAGCCCGGGACTTACACATTGAAGTTTCTGGCTCGTGAGAACGCCACGGGTAAGATGGGGACCTTCGAGACTAAGTTCGTGATCCCGGATCTCACTACGGACCAGAGATATCTGCCGATCAGCTCGGTGGTATTGAGCTATCAGCGGGAGAAGCTTGATGCCACGGTGGGGACTGCGGAGAAGGACAAGAAGCTGATCGCGGCCAATCCGCTGGTGCAGGACAGCCAAAAGCTGATTCCGAGCGTGACCCGGGTGTTCCGTAAAGACCAGGANNGGGAAGGTCAAGGCATTCGAAACGGCGCCGCTGAGGATATCCGAGGGGTTGAACGCGAAGTCGAAGGCCGTTCCGGTGACGTTCAGCGTCCCGTTGGAGAAGCTACAGCCTGGAAGATACACCTGCCAGGTGAGCGTGGTGGAACCTTCGGCGGAGAAGTTTGCGGTTTGGAGGTCCCCGGTGGTGGTGCTGCCGTAGGGACCTAATTACGGTGGCGAATTACGGTGGCAGTCACCATAACCCCCAAACAATTGCAGGGAATTCGGGGGTTACGGTGACTGCCACCGNNGTCACCGTAATAGCCGTCGTAATAGCCGTCACCGAAATAGCGTCCCGGGAGGTTGTCGATTGGCGGGATTGGGCAGGTCGAGGACCTGCCCTGCATGTTACTCGCCGCCACGTCCGAAACGGGCGTTGGGGCCGGCGCCGGGGGGAGGTCCCATGGGGCCGCCTGGACCACCGGGGCCACCTGCCGGGGGAAGGGTCGCGTAGATTTTCTGTTGGTCGGTGGTGAGGATGCCGTAAAAGGCGGCTTCTGCCTTGGCGTTGATGGCTGTCAGTTGGCCGGTCAATGTGCCGGATGCGAGGGAGAGCTGGTCGATGGTGGCGATGTTGTTGGATGTGATCGCAGCGTAGATGGATTGCTGGTTGGTGCGCAGACTCGTTTGAATGGTCTGGCTGGCGGTGTAGGCGCTCGTGTAAATGGTGAGAGCGGCGGCCTTCTGGGCGTCGGTGAGGCTCAGTTGGGTAGTCAGGAAGTTGACGCGCATCTGGGCCATGGTTTGCGGGTCTGGCGGCGTGCCGGGCCCTTGCGCGAGGGCGAGCGCCGTTGACAGGGCGATCGTCGCGGAGATCAGGGATAGCGTCTTTATCATAGAGACCTTCTTTCATTGACCTTAGCAGGGGTCGTGCCGCGGAAGGCTGTGGGGCATGTTAAAGATTGTCAAAACTGGCCTGCTGCCGCAGGCTGATCGCGAATTGTTAATGGACCGATAAGTCTTTATTAAGAACGTAAAGGAACAGGCCCGGCGCGAAACTGGCGGTGATGGAGGCCCGTCCGGATACGCATGAGGATGGGGCTCCCGGTTGGGAGCCGCCGCCTTCTTCCAAGAAACCAAGAAAGGTAAAGCAGGCTTCTAAGACGATCTCTATCTATGACGTTGACGCTGGCCGCACTGACCGCGGCGGGCGCATTCGGACAAACTACGTCCACCACGACAACCCGGTCATTCAGTTTTCCGCCGGTTGGGTTAGGCAGTTCAGAGACAGCGCAGGTCAGTGTGCTAAACAGCGCAACCGCGTCCGCGAGCGGCGCGGCGGCATCCTGCACGGGGAGCATTTCCTTCGTGAATGCCAGCGGAGCAGCGATCGGGACTGCCACGTCCTTCACGGTCACCAGCGGGCAGAGTTTCTCGGTGAGCCTGCCGTTCACGAAAGTGGGCGCAACCGGCCTGCGAAGTGAGATTGTGGGGGTGGTGAGCCTGACTACAACCTCCACATCGAACGTGCCGTGCGACCTGGCGGCATCCCTGGAGACTTACGATACGAGCACTGGGGCCACTCACCTCCACCTCGACCAGAACGCTGGGTATGAGGGGCAGGGGCAGGGGCCGGGACCGGGACGGAATTAGGGCGTAGGAGAGGGGCATCCCGTTCTGTGTGGGTTTCTTGGAACAAAAAGCACAAAAACCAACACAGGCGAGGATGCCCGTGTTACATATGAATTCGCGCATACTCTTGATCGAGGACGAACCGGGGGTGGTGGTGACCGTGACTGACCTGCTGTCGGCCGAGGGCTACGAGGTGGAATCGGCCACCGATGGGGAGAGCGGATTGGCCAGGGCGGCTACTGGAGCGTTCGACCTCATCATTCTGGATGTCATGCTCCCCCGGAAAATGGGAATCGATGTGTGCCGTGAACTCCGCCAGGACGGGGTGGATACGGTCATCCTGATGCTCACCGCAAAGGTGCAGGTGATCGACCGGGTGATCGGACTCAGACTCGGGGGGGACGATTACCTGACCAAGCCTTTCGATCCGGCTGAGTTGTTGGCGAGAGTGGAAGCCTTGTTACGGCGTGTGCGCAGGTCGGAACCGATTTCGGTGCGGAGGTTTCATTTCGGCGACGTGGAGGCCGACTTCGAACGGGCGGAGGTACGGAAGTGCGGACGGTCGGTGAGTATGGCGGCCAAGGAGTTACAGCTCTTACGTTACCTGGTGGACCATCGGGAGCGCGTGGTGTCGCGCGCGGAGATCATGCACGAGGTTTGGGAGTACAGCAAGGAGGTTTCGTCGCGAACGGTGGGTGTCCACGTGGCCTGGCTGCGGCAGAAACTGGAGGACCGCCCGCAGAGTCCGAAGCACATTCAGACGATCCGGGGGCGCGGCTACCGCTTCACGGCGTGAACGTCGGACGGGTGTCTGGGTTTACGAGTCTGGCAGCGGACTTATTGGGCTGTGTGACAAAAAGGCAACACAGGCAAGAATGCCTGTGCCACTAGAAACTAGAGCGCACAGGCAGCGCCACTGCATGTCCAGGGGGCGTTCGGCGTCAAAGTGACTGTCGTCGTCTTGTCGCCGTAGCGCAGGGTGGCGCGGTTGGCGGTCGCCGAGCGCACTGTGGCGCGTGTCAGGCGGCCGGCCTTCCAGGTCAGATCGACTGTGAAGTTGCCGCGCGCGCGCAGGCCTGTGACCGAACCTTCGGGCCAGGCAGCGGGTAGCGCCGGTAGCAGGTGGATCTCGCCGGCCTGGGACTGGAGGAGCATTTCGGCAATCCCCGCGGTTGCGCCGAAGTTTCCGTCAATCTGGAAGGGCGGATGGGCGTCAAAGAGATTGGTGTAGACTCCGCCTCCCTTGCCGTAGTCGATATTATTGCCCTTTCCGGTGATGTGGAGCAGGTTCCGGAGTAAGGTGTAGGCGTGGTCTCCCTCCAACAAGCGGGCCCAAAAGTTGATACGCCATGCCATCGCCCAGCCGGTGGACTTGTCGCCGCGCGCGGTGAGAGAGACTTTGGCGGCCTGGGCCAGCTCGGGTGTCGCGGTGGGTGAGATCTGACGGCCGGGATGCAGGGCGAACAACTGCGAGGTGTGGCGATGGTCGTCTTTGGGGTCGTCGCGGTCTTCCATCCATTCCTGCAACTGGCCCCAACTGCCGATCTTCGGCTTGACCAGCTTCTCGCGCAAGGCAGTGACTTTGGCGCGGTAGGCGGGGTCGATATCGAGGGCCTTCGCGGCTTCGATGTAGTTGGTGAAGAGGTCCCAGACGAGTTCCTGGTCATAAGTGACGGCTTTCTCTTCCGGACCGTGCTCGGGAGACCAGCCATCGGGCGTCGCGAGCCGCCCATCGGGGAGAGTGACCAGGTGGTCGTCCCAGAACTCGGTTACTTCTTTGAGGACCGGATAGGCGACCGCTCGCAGCCAGGTCTTGTCCTGGGTGAACGCATAGTGTTCCCAGAAATGCTGTGCGTACCAGGCCGATCCGGGCGGGTTCCATTTGAAGCTACCGGCGCCGAAGATGTTGTTTTCGGTCTGAACGGTCCATCCGCGAACGGGCTTTCGCTCCATCTTCTTCTCGTCGACCTGGTTGAGGTAGTAGTCACGTGTCGCTTCGATACGGACGCCTCGCAGGCTGTTCACATAGTCGAAGAAAGGCAGGTGGCATTCGGAGAGATTGGTGGGCTCCGCGAGCCAGTAGTTCATCTGGATATTGATGTTGGAGTGATAGTCACTGCGCCA
>PMTT01000330.1:0-4212 GCA_003167275.1 Bryobacterales bacterium
ACCATCTCCTTCTTCACCGAGACGGCGCTCTATCGCTACGCCACGCCGCACTTTTACACGGTGGACGAGTTCCCTACCGTGCGCCAGGGATTAGGCACGGAGATGCTCTATTCGAGCCCCTGGAAGGGCGGATGGTGGCGCCTGGCGGATGCCTGCCGCTACATGTATGAGGCGGATATGGCGGTGCTCAACCTCTCGTCGAAGTACCGCGAGCAGATGGCCTACAACAAGTACCGTGCGGCCCGCGACACCATCGAGAAGTTCGGGAAGGAGCCGCCATTCGCCTATGAGATTCCGCGCGAACAGCACGACGCTCCGACCGCCGCGATCCTGATGGAGAAGTTGATGCTCAACGGCATCGAGGTTCACCAGTCCACCAAGCCGGATGCCTGGGTGATCCTGATGGACCAGCCATTCGCCGGCCTGGTGAAGGAGTTGTTCGAGCCGCAGCAATACCCCACGTTGTCGCAGCGACCTTACGACGTCACCGGCTGGACGTTGCCCTACCAGATGGGCGTGGAAGTCCACGCGGTGACTACGCCGATGACGAAGCAGGCGCGCGACTCGCTGCAGCCCATCAAGGAGATCAAAGGTCTCGCCGCCCCCTTCAACCATGGAACTAACGCCAGCTTTCGCGCGATCAACGAGATTCTGGCCGCCAAAGGCACGGTCTCCTTCGCCGGGGACGCCATCAATGCATCGGGTCTCGATAAGGGCAAGCTGGATAGCATCCTGAGCGAGAACCGCCTGAAGGCCGTGGATAACAAGGACGCCGGAAAGCCCATCAAGGCGCTGCGCGTGGGCCTCTACCGCCCGTGGGTGGCCAGCATGGACGAGGGTTGGACCCGCTGGATTCTGGAGCAGAACAAGTTCCCGTTCACCAACCTCTACAATGCCGACATCCGCGGCGGCCACCTGCGCGAGCACTACGACGTGATTGTGATTCCCGACATTTCAGAACGCCAGATCATCGACGGCCACCGGCCGGGGACGATTCCGGAGCGTTATGCTGGCGGCCTGGGCGACGAGGGCGTCCAGGAACTGCGCGACTTCACCACGGACGGCGGCACGGTCATCGCGTTCAACAATGCCTCCATGTTCGCGATCAACCAGTTCAAATTGCCGTTGGACAACGCGCTGGCCGGGCTGCGGGCCGACCAGTTCTTCTGCTCCGGCTGCCTGGTGACGGTGCACGTGGAGGACGCCAAGAATCCGCTCACCGCAGGCCTGACGCCGGACACGGTGGTGATGTTCGAGCGCGGCCCGGCCTTCGACACCAAGACAGGATTCAAGGGCACGGTGCTGGCGCGTTATCCGCGCGAGCGTTCGCCGCTCAAGAGCGGCTACCTGGCGGGCCCGGACAGAATCGAGGGCAAAGTTGCGGCGGCCTCGGTGGATTACGGCAAGGGCCACGTGATTCTGCTAGGCTTCAAGCCGCAGTGGCGAGGCCAGTCGCACGCCGCGTATAAGTTCTTCTTCAACGCCTTTTACGCCCAGGCTGAATGACCCCCACGTGGCGCGGGCACTCGTGCCTGCCGGGTCGAGACTCGTCTCTACCCGTTTGATTCTAGGCCCGAAAAGATCGAGATGAGTCTCGTGCGGCATGAGGCCAGGGTCGTTTACTTCCCAGCCATTGTCACTGCGGGACTAATCGGGCTGGTCTGACCCGCCGCGCTGATCACCGCGCCGCACAACAGAAAACACAATCCGATTCGCCGCATATCACACCGACTGACCAACAACGATATCATCAACCCATGATCCTCGCCATCGACATCGGCGGCACCAAGTTCTCACTCGCAGTCTTCGACCACAACCGCATCATCCGCCGCGAATCGCGCGCCACTGACGCAACCGGTGGACGTCCCTGGATGCTGACTCAGATCTCCGAAATCGTCACAGCCTGGCGCCATGACTACACCTTCGACCGCTGCGGGATCGGATTCGGCGGGCCAGTCGATTTCGCCCGTCAGCGCGTCGTCCTCTCCACCCACGTCGGCGGCTGGACCGATTTCGATCTGTGCGCTTTCGTCCATGACCTGACCGGCGCGCCTGCCATCATAGACAACGACGCCAACGTTGGCGCCATCGGTGAAGCCGAGTTCGGCGCAGGCAATGGCTATTCCCCGCTCTTCTACATGACCCTCTCGACGGGGATCGGCGGCGGCATCTATGCCGACGGCCAAGTCTGGCGCGGCGCCGATTCGTACGCCGGGGAGATCGGGCATCTCACCATACGGCCCGACGGTCCAGAATGCCTCTGCGGCGCGCGGGGGTGCTTCGAACGGATGTGCTGCGGCCTGTGGCTCGATCGGGACTACGGCAAGTCCGCCAAAGTCCTCATGGAAGATCCCGAATTCGTGAAGCGCTACGTCGTCGACCTGGCACTCGGCCTGAAGGCTGCCATCATGCTCCTCAACCCCCAGCGCGTCGTGATCGGAGGCGGAATCGCCAAGGCCGGCGACCGCCTCTTCCCGCCTTTGCGGGCGGAGGTGCGGAGGCAAATCACTCAGTGGTCAGGCGCCCGAATAGATATAGTACCCCCAGTACTCTTGGGAGATAGTGTGCTGTATGGCGCAATGGCACTGGCGAGATGCTAACTTCTTAGTGCTCAATCTTACACGCGGGAACTGCGGTAGATTGTAGACGCACACGCTTACTCGTTATTCTGAGGATGGGTAGGGGCGTCCAGGGGTGACTCGTGCCGGCTAAACGACCGCTGAAAGAGCAGGAGCAAGACAAGAAATTCCGACTCCTCTTTGAGGACAATCCCCAGCCCATGTTGGTGGTGGATCCGCAAAGCCGTCGGTTCCTGGAAGCGAACGCCGCGGCGTGTGCGCTCTATGGCTATAGCCAAGATGAATTCCGGGCTATGACCCTTTCCGAGGTACAGGTCAGTGAGGATTTGCTTGGTTTCCCGGAGGGGCTGCGGACCGCCGTCAGCCCGGCTCCCACGGCTTGGCGCCATCGCACCAAAAGCGGCCGGATGATCGACGTCGAAATCGCCGGGTACGAGATCGATTACGGCGGCCAAAAAGCCCAATTGGCGATCCTGCTGGATATCACCGGACGCCGTCACCTGGAAGATCAACTCCGCCAGGCGCAAAAAATGGAAGCGGTCGGCATGCTGGCCGGCGGGATCGCGCACGACTTCAACAATCTGCTGACCATCATCTCGGGATACAGCCAGCTCATCCTGATCAGCCTCGATCCGCGTGACCCCAACCGCCATTCGGCCGAGCAGATCATGAAGGCGGGGGAGCGTGCGGCCGCCCTAACCAAGCAACTGCTGGCCTTCAGCCGGCGCCAGGTGCTGCAACCCAAGGTGCTGGATTTGAACAAGCTGGTGGGCAGCCTCAGCACGATGTTGCAGCGCCTGCTGGGCGAGGATGTGGATCTGCGCCTGATGCTGCCACCCGACCTGGGCCGCGTAAACGCCGACCCCGGGCAGATCGAACAGGTGCTGATGAACCTAGCCGTGAACTCGCGGGATGCCATGGCCCAAGGTGGAATCCTCACTATCGAGACCGGCAACGTGCTGCTCGACGAGAGCTACACCAGCAGGCACATCGGATTGCAACCCGGCCCGTACATTCTCCTGGCGGTCAGCGACACCGGCTGCGGCATGGACGAAGCCACCAAGGCGCGCCTGTTCGAACCGTTCTTCACCACAAAAGGCGCGGGCCGGGGAACCGGTCTGGGGCTGTCCACCGTTTTCGGCATCGTGAAGCAGAGCGGCGGGAGCGTGGATGTCTACAGTGAGCCGGAACACGGGACGTCGGTGAAGGTGTACCTGCCGCGGATCGACCAGCCGGTGGTTATCGAGGCGGAGAAGCAGAAGAGAAAGATCGCCCGCGGCACCGAGACGATCCTGCTGGTGGAGGACGACGAAATGGTCCGCACACTGGTGCGCGAGACGCTGCTGCGCGAGGGCTACAAGGTGATGGACTTCGCCGATCCGGTGGAGGCGCGCCGCAAGTCGGAGAGCACCAAGGGGTCGATTCACCTTCTCATCACCGACGTAGTGATGCCCAGGTTGAGCGGCCGCGAACTGGCGGGAGANNATTCTCCAGACCGAAGTCGCCTTTCTGCAGAAGCCCTTCACCCCAGGCGCACTCACTGAGAAAGTGCGGGAGGTGCTGGAAGGGGAGAACGGTAAAATCCGTCAGGCCGGCGAGTAACTCCCAGTTGTGTGGCGCGGGCATTCGTGCC
>PMTT01000330.1:4221-4711 GCA_003167275.1 Bryobacterales bacterium
GGCCAAGTTCGACCCCACCGGCGCGACGCTCCTCTATTCCACCTACCTGGGCGGCAATCAGCGCGACTTCGCCTCGGGCGTTGCCGTGGGGCGCGATGGCAGCATCTACGTCGCGGGCATGATCGTCACCGTCAAGGGTTTCGTGCCTGGCGTCTCATCGGCCGGCACCTGGAAATTGACCTGGTACAGGCCCGGATGAAGGCCAAACCTGGTCGGCGGTGAAGCTTCCAGTCGACGCGCCTTCATCGAGCTACGAGTCCGGCAGCCTGACGATCGATCCCTCAGGCGCGCTGTATCTGGTAAACGATGCCGGGACACTCCTTCGCAGCTCGGATGCCGGCACGAACTGGACCATCCAGCCAGGGCTTGTCGTCGAACCCGGTGTCCTTGTATGTGAAGTAGGGTTTGCTTTAGCTTGCCCATCCCCTGTATCTAGCCACATTTCAACACTGGGCAAGCTAAAGCATACCCTACGATTTGACAACCCCCA
>PMTT01000737.1 GCA_003167275.1 Bryobacterales bacterium
GAAACTCTCCAAAGAACGCCTCGTCGGGTAGGGCGGCCGGCGCGCGAGGCATCGCCAGGAATCGTCCGTCAACTGCGAAAGGAAGGATGGAGCTTCCGCCGTATTGCACTGGCAACCGGGTTGGGGTACGGAACGGTGCGCAGGGTCTTACTGCGGAGTTGGCACGCATCGCGCATGAGTAGAGGCTGACGGGCATTCATCGGCGTGCAGTGGTTTAGTACGTCGGTTTGGTGGGACAGGCGATTCGCCTGTCAGGCCCGCTCGGGGTCTGGGTTGTCGCAACTGCTGGTCCCGAGAGCAGGGCAGGTTGGCTGAGGGATGAGCCAATTGTGCCGGATTGCGCTTCCGCTACCTGCCAGTGCTACGGGGTCAAGGATCTCCAATCCCCTCTGAATATTCCCTTGCGTCTATATTCCTTCAGCGCTATATTTAAGGCATGACCGAGGTGCGGCTGTACGGCGAGTCCTCGCAGAACTGGAGAAGGATAATGGCTAAGGCAAGGAACTTCAGCGAACTGGAAGCGAAAATGTCTCCGGAGAGGCGGGCCGCGGTGGCTGCGCGCGTGAAAGAGACCCGGGAAAACATGAGCCTTGACCAACTTCGCGCTGCGCGTGAGTTGACCCAGGAGCATCTAGCCGAAATCCTGCGGATCAAGCAGGCCAGCGTTTCCAAAATGGAGCGGCGTACCGACATGTACATCGGTACACTCGCCAAGTTCATCGAGGCCATGGGCGGCCAGTTGGAAATCCGAGCGATCTTCCCGGACGGGTCAGTGCGGATAACCCAGTTCAGTGAACCGCCATCTTCCGACTCGCCGCGCCGGCTACCGAGTCAGTAGATCCACGAGCAACACTCCCAGAACAAGAAGGACTGTTCCAGACGAGGGATTTGCTGGAGGGAAGATAAGGTGCTACGTAACCACAAATTTCGAAAGCAGAAAGTGGCGCAGCGATGAGAAAGGAATTGCTGCGATTCAACGGCGCTGTGGAGCGGGATCCTGCCATCGATCGGTGGATGAAGGAGCATGCCGGTGAATTGGGAGCCATCGCGCTTCAGTGGTTTGAGGCGATGCGAAAATGCGGGGACGAGGTCCGGGAGCTTNNTGCATGACGGCTGTCCGGTTGCATGTTTGGGAGATGCGCCCTTCGGCTACGTCAATGTATTCACTTCGCACGTAAACGTAGGGTTCTTTCAAGGCGCAGCTCTGCCGGATCCGGCCCGCTTGTTGCAAGGCAACGGCAAGTTCATGCGCCATGTGAAGCTAAGACCGGGAACGGCCACAAACGCCGAAGCGCTAGGGAGGCTCATCGATACGGCGTACTCGGACATCAAGGAGCGCGTCGAAAACGATTAGGTCAGAGATCGCCTTGAGAGGCCAACGCGGATGTGAACCGCTATGGGTCACCGACCAGCCCAGTCAATAATTGGGGGAGGTTGAGGCCTTGGAGGGGTCCTCGTGGGCGTGGATCATCGGGTGGGCAGGTCGGTGACGTGCCCCGCAAAAGGTGTATAAAGGAGTTTCGCCTCCGATGGAACCCTCATCCGCCCCCGGCCTTGACGCCGGACACAAAGACCGCCTGACGTTCACCGCCACAACCGCGATCCTCTGTATCGCCGCCTGCAAGCTGCTGATCCACCTGTACGCCGGCCGGCATTACGGCTATTTCGTCGACGAGCTGTATTACCTCGCGTGCAGCCGGCATTTGGACTGGGGCTACGTGGACCAGCCGCCGCTGATTGCCCTGATCACCTGGATCGCTCGAACGCTTTTGGGCGACTCACTGCCGGCGATCCGCTTCCTCCCTGCCCTGTCTGGAGCGGGAGAGGTCGCCCTAACAGCTTTGATCGCGCGCGAGTTCGGCGGCGGGCGGTTCGCTCAGGGCCTCGCGGGGGTTGCCGCAGTGGTCGCGCCGGGCATTCTCGGTATGGACAACCTGCTGTCGATGAACGCATTCGAGCCGCTCTTCTGGATGGGCGGCGCCTGGGTCTTGATAAGGATCGTCAAAACCGGCAACCACAAGCTCTGGATCTGGTTCGGAATCCTGGCGGGATTCGGCCTGGAAAACAAGTACTCCATGGGGATGTTCGGAGCCGGCATCGTTTTCGGCCTGCTCCTGACTCCCGAGCGCCGTGTGCTTCGCAGCCCGTGGTTCTGGATCGCCGGCGCGATCGCGTTTCTGATCTTCCTGCCGAATCTCCTATGGAATTTCCAGCACCACTTTCCGTTTCTCGAGTTACAGGCCAACATCCGGCGCAGCGGGCGTGACGTCCCGCTCACGCCACTGGCATTCTTCGGACAGGAGATTCTGAGCATGCATCCGCTCACGTTGCCGCTGTGGCTGGCCGGACTCTGGTTCTACTTCTCCGCGCTGGGCAAGCCGTTTCGGGCGCTGGGCTGGGCATGGGTCTTCACCGCGGCGGTAATTGTCTTTCTCAGCCCCCGCGTCTACTACCTCTTCCCCGCCTTCCCGCTTTTGTTCGCCGGCGGATCGGTCATCTGGGAGAGGTGGCTCGTCGGGCGGCCGTCGTGGCAGAGACTCGTGTGGCCGGCCTTGCTGGTCGTGACCGGCGCCATCCTTGCGCCGCTTGCGATTCCGGTCCTGCCGTCCGAGACCTACATCCGGTATACGAAAGCGCTGCACCTCGCCCCGCCGGCGATCGAAACGCACCGGCTCGGGCCGCTGCCGCAGATCTTTGCCGACCAGTTCGGCTGGGAGGAGATGGCGGCCACCGTCGCGGGCGTCTACAACAGCCTCCCGCCGGAAGTACGTCCCAAAACCGCGATCTTCGGCCAGAATTACGGGCAAGCGGCTGCCATCGACCTGTTCGGTCCGAAGTACGGTCTGCCGCCCGCCATCAGCGGGCATCAGAGCTACTTCCTGTGGGGACCGCGCGGTTATACCGGCGAGAGTGTCATTGTGCTGGCTGGACGGCAGCAGGATCTGGAGCAGCGTTTTGCCGAGGTGCGGAAGGTTGCGAGCGTGTATCATCCCTACTCGATGCCGTACGAGCATTTCGACGTCTACTATTGCCGCGGGCTCAAGCAGACACTAGCCGAGATCTGGCCCGAGGTGAAGAATTGGGATTGAGGCGGGAGCTTTATTTTCCGTGATAGCATGGTCACGCCGCATTGGTTCCGCCGCGCCGCAGTTCCTCGCGTTCGCCGGCCGCGGCCAGATTCACGCCGATGACCAACGATGTCCAACTGCTGTTTCGGGAAGTCGCCGACCTCTCCGAGGCGGAGCGCGAACGCTACTTTGCGGAGAGGCAAGTCCCCTCAGGTGTTCGCGCGGAGGTGGAGTCCCTACTCCGTTTCGATACCCAGAATGCCGCAGTACTGACGACTCCGATTGCGGCGGCCGCCGCATCCTTCCTGAATCCGGATGCCGGTGTGGGAGAAGTGCGTTACGGCCCCTATCGGTTGGTTCGGCTGCTGGGACAGGGGGGCATGGGGTCGGTTTTCCTGGGACAGAGGACCGACGGCGAAGTGGAGCAGCAGGTCGCCATTAAACTGGTTCAGAACGTCGCGCAGGAATCCAACTTTCACGAGCGGTTCCTGCGGGAACGGCAGATCCTCGCATCCCTGAGTCACGCGGGCATCGCCCGCTTGCTGGACGCCGGCCACACTACGGGCGGGCAGCCGTACCTGGTCATGGAATACATCGACGGCACACCCATCGATGTCTACGCCGAGGGTCTCAACGTTCGCGAGAAGCTTGAGCTTGTCCTCCAGGTGGCCGACGCGGTTTCCTATGCGCACCGCAACCTGGTGATTCACCGCGATCTGAAGCCTTCCAACATCCTGGTCGCAGCCGGCGGACGCCCCAAGCTGCTGGACTTTGGAATCGCCAGCATCGTGGACGAGGGCGCCGACCGGGCCCTCACCCGGGATCGCCTGCTGACGCCCGATTATGCCAGCC
>PMTT01000440.1 GCA_003167275.1 Bryobacterales bacterium
CGCCTCCGACGAGTGCCCCGCGGAACCGCTCGACGCCGAGCATCCGCTCTACCTGCTGTACACCTCAGGCACCACCGGCAAGCCCAAGGGCATCCTGCACACCACCGGCGGCTATTCGGTGGGAACTTACATCACTATGAAATGGGTCTTCGACCTGAAGGACGAAGACGTCTTCTGGTGCACCGCCGATATCGGCTGGGTGACCGGGCACAGTTACATTGTCTACGGCCCCTTGCAGAACGGCGCCACCACGCTCATGTATGAAGGCGCCCCCAACTTCCCCGAGCCCGACCGCTTCTGGCGCATCATCGAGCGCCACAAGGTCAACATCTTCTACACGGCCCCCACCGCCATCCGCGCCTTCATGCGGTTCGGCACCGAGTGGCCGCAAAAGCACGCCATGAAGAGCCTGCGCCTGCTGGGGACGGTCGGCGAACCCATCAACCCCGAGGCCTGGATGTGGTACCGCGAGAACATCGGGCGCGGACGCTGCCCGATCGTGGACACCTGGTGGCAGACCGAGACCGGCATGATCATGATCGCGCCGCTGCCCGGTGCGACGGCCACGAAGCCCGGCTCGGCGACGCGCCCGCTGCCCGGTGTGATTGCCGACGTGGTCACCCGCGAGGGCGAGTCGGTGCCGCTGGGAGGCGGCGGCTACCTGGTGCTGAAAGCGCCGTGGCCGGCCATGCTGCGCACCATTTATGGCGACCCCAAGCGCTACGAGGAGCAGTATTGGTCGCAGATTCCCGGCATGTATTTCACCGGTGACGGCGCCCGCAAGGACGAGGACGGCTACTTCTGGATCATGGGCCGCATCGACGATGTGATCAACGTATCGGGGCATCGTCTGAGCACCATGGAGGTGGAGTCCGCGCTGGTGGCCCATCCCAAGGTGGCGGAGGCCGCGGTAGTCGCCCGCCTGGACGATCTCAAGGGGCAGGCGATCGCCGCGTTCGTCACGCTGAAGTCGGGGAATGCGCCGAGCGCCGAATTGAAGGAGGAGTTGCGGAAGTGGGTGGCCCACGAGATTGGCTCGCTGGCCAAGCCCGATGACATCCGCTTCAGCGACGCCTTACCGAAGACCCGCAGCGGCAAGATCATGCGCCGCCTGCTCAAAGAAATCGCCGCCGGCGGGGCGGTGAAGGGCGATACCACGACGCTGGAAGACCTGTCGGTGATCGCCAAGCTGAGCACGCAGGAAGAGTAACACGGGCATTCTTGCCTGTGTTGCTTTTTGCTTCGTGGCACGCGCATTCTTGCCTGTTGTTGGTCTTGCAAATCCGGAAAAACGCAAACCCACACAGGCAAGAATGCCCGTGTTACTGCGGCGCGAAATACCCCGGCCGCGCTGACACGTGCAGATTTTTTCCCTGAACCACTTTCACCTGAACCCGGTGATATTTCCCGTCTCGCTCATGGTCCGCCGGGGTGAATCCCAGGACGTACTGATTGCGCAGTTCCAGCCCGATTTTCTCCGCCACGTCCGGCAGCTCCCGGACATCGTGTATCGCAAACTCCCGTCCCCCGGAATCCGCGGCCAGGGCCGCTAGCAGATGCTGTCCGGATGGCTCCTGTTCCGGGAGCATCACGGTGCGGTCGTAGAGGCCGATCGAATAGATCCACACATCCGTCTCGCGCACGATGTTCCGCAGTTCGGCCGTCGTGAACCGGCTGTCGTTGTCGCCGCCATCGGAAATCACCAGCAGCGCCCGGCGGGGATTGTGAGCTTTCTTCATCTGTTGCACCGCCAGATAGACGGCATCCAACAGCGGGGTCCTGCCCTTTGACTGAGTGGACAGCAAGCGGTTCTGAATCTCCGCGGAGTTGGTGGTAAACGGGACAGTCAGACTGGCACGGTCGCTGCATTCCACCAGAAAGAACTCGTCCTCCGGATTGGCGGCCTTGAGGAACTGCGCCACGGCCTCACGGGACTTGCCCAGTTTGTCGCGCATGCTCCCGCTCGCATCGAACACGATTCCCGCCGAAAGGGGCGCGTCGTCGCTGGAGAAATGAGTGACCTGTTGTTCCGCCTTGCCGTCGAACACGCGGAACGTCTCCCGCTCCAACCCGACAACCGATCGGTTCTTCGGATCGGTAACGCTGACCGGAATCAGAACCAGATTCGTTTCTACGCGGATGGTCGCGCCCGGCGATGCCAGTTCTCGAGACGCGCGGGGTTCGATTCCGACCTTCGGCTCATCACCTGCGTAGGCCAGCGAAAGTGTTGCAAATATCAACAGGATGGTACCGGCAGACCCCGGCCCTAAGTGTGAAGATTTCCCAGTCACAGGCTTACCCAGCCCTCCGTTGGGTAGAGTCTACCACCGTCGGAAGCGTTTTGGTGCAGCGATTTCCGTTGTAAATATGTGGGATGATGTTATTGTTCTGGTATAGGTAAGGCTGTGGAGAATTCCAACATTCGAATCAGCCGCCAATCCAAGGCGACGCTCCGCGAGTTTGCCGATCACGATGACAGTTCCATCCGAAAGGTCCTGGACGAGGCCGTGGAGCAGTACCGTCGGAACAGGTGTTTTCAAGAACTAAACGAGGGCTACGCCCGCTTGCAGGCCGATCCCAAGGCGTGGCAGGAAGAGCTCGATGAGCGCCAACTTTGGGACACCGCCATGGCTGACGGCCTCGACAGCGAATGATCGCGTCCTGCTTTTCATGAGCTTCCCAAGCCCACAAAGAACACTCCCAGCAAGATCAGCCCCAATCCCAGGAATTTCTGCCTGGTGAAGGGTTCGTTAAAAAACAGGCGCGACCACAGCAGGGTCCAGATGTATCCCAGTGAAACCATGGGGTAAAGCACGGATAGCTGCCCGCCACGGATACCCAGGGCATAAAAGACCGACGACCCCAGGAACAGCGCCACGCCGAACGCCAGCTTGAGGTTCAAAAAGCTGAACACCGATTTGGTCAGCTTCTGGGCGCCCAGCTTCAGAAAGACGGCGCCGAACGAGCCGATGATCGAAGCCGTGAACACCAGCAGCATGGAGCGGAGCAGACCGGGCGTCACTTGCGCCCTCCCCTGCCCAGAACGGCCACCCCGAGGACAATTGTGGCGATTCCCACATTCTTGAACAGGTTCGGCGTTTCGTGCAGCAGTACGTATGAGAGCAGCGTCACCCACACATACGTCAGCGCGATGATCGGGTAGAGCATCGAGAGCTCGCCTTCCCGAAGAGCCAAAACCAGCATCAGGGTGTTGATGCCGTACAAGACGTAGCCCGCTATCAACGGGACATTGGTGACGAGGGCCATCAGGTGCGGATCGAAGCGCGCCATCCCGATCTTCATCAGGATCTGGGCGGCGGCGCCCAGAACGGTGCACGCGAAGACCAGCAGCATGGATCGGCGCCTGGCAGCCAGGATTTCGGCCTGCGCCAGTTGGGCGGCAACGGAGGTACTCAAGCGGGCCTCGGCAATCTCAAACAGAATAGCAAGCTTTCCGCTAAAATGAATATCTGTGGATCAAGATAACGTAGTCCTCGAAGACGCCGAACGCCGGGAGGCGCCGGAGCACCATAGGCCGGAGCTGCAGCGCGGCTTCATCGCCGAATGGACGGTCACCATCATCCTGCTGCTGTTCGGAACGACATCGCTGGTGCAGGCGTTCGTCATTCCTACCGGGTCGATGGAAGATACGCTCCTTATCGGCGATCACCTGCTGGTGGATAAACTGGCTTACTCTCCTTACGGACCGGTTTCCCATCACATCCTGCCTTACACCGATGTGAAGCGCGGCGACATCATCGTGTTCCGTTACCCCGTNNTGAACGGCAATAGGGTGAACGAGCCGTACGTTTACCACAAGACCGAATACATCGATTCCTACCGCGACAACTTTCCGGGCGAGCCCAACGTGCATGTCGCCGAATCGGCCATGGACATGTTGATGAACCACGTGCAGGGCGGGGAAGTGGTGGTGCCCCCCGGCTTCATTTTCGCCATGGGAGATAACCGCGATTCCTCACTCGACAGCCGCTACTGGGGCTTCGTGCCGCGCGACAACATCATCGGAAAGCCGCTGATCATCTATTGGTCGTACGACGCGCCCACCGAAGCGCTGGCCGATCCTTCGATCAGCGTCACCCACATCGTGGACCTGGTGATGCACTTCCCCACCAAGACTCGATGGAGACGCACGTTCAATCTGATTCACGGATATCCGCTGAAATAGATGAGTGCCCATGATTACGGCCTGATTCTGGCTGGAGGCCGCGGAACGCGCTTCTGGCCGCGGAGCCGCAAGCGCTCCGCCAAGCAGGTGCTCAACGTGTTGGGAGACCGCTCGCTCATCCAGGCGACGGTGGAGCGCCTGTCCCCGGTGATCCCGCCGGAACGGCTGTGGATCCTCACCAACGAACACCTGCGCGCCACCATCCTGAAGCAGCTCCCGGAGATTCCGCGGAAGCAGGTTCTGGCGGAGCCGGAGCAGCGCAACACTGCGCCCGCCATCGGGCTGGCCGCGCACATCCTCAAGTCGGTGGACCCGGAGGCCGTGATGGGAGTCTTCCCTTCGGACCACGTGGTGAACAAGCCGGTGGCCTACCGGGCGGTGATCCGAGCCGCGCTGAAGGGCGCCGCCGCTCGGAAGTTGATGGTGGTGGGGATCGAGCCTCGCTGGCCCGAGACGGGCTACGGCTACATCGAATTCCCGAAAGGCACCCAGGCCGGTGCGAAGGGCGGCCCGGTGGCCGTCGAGCATTTTCACGAGAAGCCGGATTTGCCGGTGGCCATGGAGTACGTGGCGGCGGGCAACTTCTACTGGAACTCCGGCATGTTCTTCTGGCGCGCGGACGTGCTGCTGGACGAATTGCGGCGTCACTTGCCGAAGACTGCCGCTATCCTGGCGGCGCTGCCGGGTTTCGGAGGGCGCAGTTTCGCGGCGAAACTCAAACAGGCCTTTCCGCTGTGCGACAACATCTCGATCGACTATGCCGTGCTGGAGAAGGCGGCCACTGTGTGCGGCATTCCGGCCGGAGATTTCGGCTGGAACGATGTGGGAAGCTGGAACGCGGTCTACGAACTGCTGCCGCGCGACGAGTCGGGCAATGTGACGGGCCTCGATGCCGTGTGCCTGGAGTCGCACAATAACTTCGTGGATGCGCGCGGAAAGGTGGT
>PMTT01000259.1 GCA_003167275.1 Bryobacterales bacterium
ATGGCCATGGCCGCCAACAAGATTGCGGGAGTGCGGGCGGCGCCCGCTCAATCCGCGGACGAAGTGCGTCTCACACGGGAGCACAACGACGCCAACGTACTGACGCTGGGCGCCAAATACCTGGACGAGGACCAGGCTGCCGGCCTGATCCGCATCTTTCTGGAAACCGAGTTTGCCGGCGGCCGCCACGCGCGCCGGGTCGCCAAAATCGCCCAGTTGGAACAGGGTGGACGATAGATGCGGACCACTGCGGAGAGCCAAAAACAAACACATTATGGCCACGAATGAACACGAATAAAACAAGAAAAACCATTTGCCGTTGTCTTTGTCTTATTCGTGTTCATTCGTGTTCATTCGTGGCCCAAAATCTTTTGCTTCTAGCCGTGCGCCCGCGACAGAGCGGGCCACAACAGGAGATCTCATCATGACGGCAATGGATGAAATGGCGCGGCCCCTGGCCGATGTCGATCCCGAAGTTTACGAGGCGATTCAGCACGAGGTGGAACGGCAGGACTCCCAACTCGAATTGATCGCCAGCGAGAATTTCACCTCGGAAGCGATCCTGGAAGCCACCGGCAGCGTCTTCACCAACAAGTACGCTGAAGGGTATCCCGGCAGGCGCTACTACGGCGGATGCGAGTTCACCGACATCGTCGAGAATCTGGCGCGCAGCCGGGCGAAGAAGCTCTTCGGCGCCGAGTACGTCAACGTCCAGCCGCATTCGGGTTCGCAGGCGAACCAGGCAGCCTATGCCGCGGTGCTTCAACCCGGCGACACCATCATGGGGTTGAACCTGGCGCACGGCGGCCACCTCACCCACGGTCACCAGCTCAACTTCTCCGGCAAGACCTATAGAGTGGTGCCCTACAACGTCCGCAAAGAGGACGAACGGATCGACTACGACGAGGTGGAACGCCTGGCGCACGAGCACCATCCCAAAATGATCATCGCCGGCGCCAGCGCCTACCCGCGGACTCTCGACTTCGCACGTTTCCGCCAGATCGCAGACGCCGTGGGCGCCATCTTCCTGGTGGACATGGCGCACATTTCCGGCCTGGTAGCGGCCGGCCTGCACCCCAATCCCTGCCAGTACGCCGATATCGTCACGTCCACCACTCACAAAACGCTGCGCGGCCCGCGCGCAGGCCTCATCTTGGCGAAGGAGAAATACGCCAAAGATATCGACAGGAATGTCTTCCCTGGCATGCAAGGTGGCCCGCTGGTTCATGTGATGGCGGCCAAGGCGGTGTGCTTCCTGGAGGCCATGCAGCCGCACTTTGTCGATTATCAGCGGCAGGTGCTGGCCAACGCGCGCGCCTTGGCCGAAAGCCTGATCGACGCCGGATTCCGCGTGGTGTCCGGTGGCACGGATACCCATGTGATGTTGCTGGATGTTTTCTCGAAAGGCGTTCGGGGGAAGGAGGCCGAGCAGGCGCTTGACCGCGCCCGCATCACGGTCAACAAGAATGCCATCCCATTCGACACCAATCCGCCACTCAACCCGAGCGGTATCCGGCTGGGGTCGCCGGCTGTCACCACCCGCGGCTTCGAGGAAGGCGAAATGCGTCAGGTCGGAGCCCTGATCGCGGAGGTGCTCCACGACATCGCGGACGAAGGGACCATCGCCGCCGTGCGGCAAAAGGTGGGCGCACTCACCGCCCGGTTTCCGCTCTACCACTGGAAGCTCGATGGCGCGAGGCGCCACGGGCAGACGGCGCTGTCACCGGACTCCGTGGTCGGGGCCTAGCCGCCCAAGCCAGAGTCCCCGGTTCCTGCCATGGCGCTCCATATCGTCATCGATGCCCGCCGAATTCGGGACTTTGGTATCGGCACCTATATCCGAAGCCTGGTTCATGCCCTCAGCACCATTGACGTCACCAACCAGTACACCCTCGTGAGCGGGCCGGCGGATGTCCGTACGCTGGTCGGCCTGCCCGAGAATTTCCGCACCGCCGTTTACCCGCGCCGCGATTCGGATTTTCTCGATAACCTGACTTTTCCCATCTACTTGCGCGGCCTTTCTCCGGATCTGTCGCATATCCCGCTGAATCGCGTGCCTCTGCTGATGATCCGCCCGTACGTGGTGACCATCCACGACATGGCGAACCTGATGTTCGAGGAGCACCACTCCAATCTCCGGATGCAGTTGCGGCGCTGGCGCTTCGAGCGCGGACTGAAGCGCGCCAGCCGGATCATCGCGGTTTCGGAAGCCACCAAACGAGATGTCGAGAGACACGTGAACGTTCCGCCCGACCGCATTCGGAGAGTCTACAATGCTCCCGATCCGGGCTTCCTGATGCGCAGTTCGCCGCCCGGTTCCGAAGAGCAGCTCCGGATTATGGAACGATACCAGATCAACTACCCGTTCCTGCTCTATGCGGGCAATATTCGCCGTCACAAGAACGTTCCGCGCCTGGTGGAGGCCTTCGCCGTCGTGCGCGATCAGTTGACTGCACATCCCGTGTATAAGGATCTGCGGCTGGTGATTATCGGCGACACGATCTCGAGGTATCCCGAGGTCCGGCAGGCGGTGATCAAGAGCAGGGTGGAACACGTGGTTCGATTTCTGGGGTTTGTGCCGTTCGAGACGCTGCGCTGTTTCTACGAATTCGCGGCGGCGTTCGTGTTCCCGTCGCGTTACGAGGGCTTCGGATTGCCGCCGCTCGAGGCCATGGCGTGTGGCACGCCGGTGGTGACCTCGAATGTCAGTTCGCTCCCCGAGGTGGTGGGCGACGCCGCGGTGCTGGTCAATCCCGAGAACGTCTTCGACATTGCGCGAGGCATCAAGGATGTGCTGCTCGACGACCGCTTGCGGGCCGAGTTGATCCGCCGTGGCCGCGACCAGGCGGCACGCTTCAGTTGGGAACGGACCGCTCGCCAGGTACTCGAGATCTACCAGGAAGCTGCCGGACGGTAGGGCTGCCAGGATTGCCGCTGGCCTGTTCTGCAACAGCCTTAGTTGGATCAGCACTCACCAGACTTCCTTGCCTACTGGACACCCAAAATCGACCTCGCCGTGAATATTCTCCTCGGTTACGCCTGACAATAGTTGTTCCAAGGTGATGTCTGGGTCGTGCACTGGAATCAACACCACTTTTCCTTCGGTCGGTTTCACATCCACAAGGCACCTGCGGTCTCCGAGGATACTCCTTCGGGAGCTTGGATTCAAGCGCCTGCCGCCAGCGGAGAGCAGACGAGAGGGTAACGGGCTGACAGACGACGAAAGACGATCGTCTGTCCTACCGGGGCCGCTAGAATAGAAGCAATGCACCTGGCATTTCTACTTTTTTACGTCTCCCTGGTGAACGACGTCCGCACGCTCGTTTCCCTACACGATCTTGCTGGCGCCGAACGCACCGCACGGAGCTACCAGAGGCAGGCCGGCGCCACTCCGGAATTTGCGGCCGCGTTGTCCTGGATCGCTCGCGGCGCCCTGGATCTCCACCAACTCGATCAGGCCGATAAGTACGCTTCCGAGACGCGCGAGGTCGCGGTCCAACTGCTACGCACTCGCAAGCTCGATGCCGACCCGTGGCTGCCCACCGCGCTCGGTGCGTCCATCGAAGTCCACGCCCTGGTGCTGGTCGCCCGAGGGGAAAGGTCGGAGGCCATCAGTTTCCTGAATCAACAACTTGCTATCTATCGATCGACGTCCATCGGCGAACGCATCCGAAAGAATGTCAACCTTCTCAGCATGGAAGGGAAGCCGGCGCCGCCG
>PMTT01000686.1 GCA_003167275.1 Bryobacterales bacterium
GGGGATATCGACGAACAGCATCGGCTGCGTGCCCGAGTCCCCGAGGAACTCCCGGCGGGACCGAAAAAAAACGAGCGAGGGGAAAAAGCGCCCTTGCCAGCAGCCACCGCGGGGATGGGGTGGCCGATGCGGGTGATGCGAGAGCCTTCAGGTTCTTCGGTTGTCCGAAAGGTCAATATTGTGTATCAACTCGTTCGCAATTGACCGCTCCTCGTCGCTTGCGAATCGAGATTGCTCGACCTGTGCCGCACTCTTTCGAGCACTTTGGAGCTGGCCCGAATCGTACTGGCACCTCGCGATCCATAGCAAGGAATTCCAGTGAAACGGACAATTTTCAAGACTAGAATTGAAGGCACTTTGAAACGACCGCACGGCCTCCTCAGTGTCCTCAAGCTCGTATGAGAGATGACCATAGAGCACGAAAAGCTCGGGCAGTTGACCGCGGAGAAGGGTCGGATCGCTCTGAAGAATCTCAATGGCTCTCCTGATCTTTGCGCGAGCCTCAGCGAACTTTCCCATGTCGCGCTCCATCAGGCCAAGCTCATAATACGCGCGCACCAGCCAAAAAGACGCGGCTCCGAACCGGATGGCTTTTTGGAACACCTCTCTGGCATCGGTCAGTCGCCCAGCCATACGGTAAATCGTACCCAAGGCGTACAAAGCGTTCAGTCGCTCGCTCTTGTCCGACGCGGCTCCCAAAGCCTCCTCGCAGCGTCTGGACGCTTCATCAAACCTCCGCAACAGGCGGTTCACGTGAGCAGCCGCCAAAAAGGCGTCGTAGCGATCCACTCCGTCCAGTAAGGAATCCGATTCCAGCACGCGGTTCAGTATCGATTGACGCCGCCAGTTCTTCGGCTCGATCAACATCGTCGAGCCAAGCGCACTCCGCCAGGAGATATTCTGCTATCGCCCTGGCGACCAGTCCTTCGCCTGTTTCCGTGCCTTCTGTCAGCATGATCGCGCGCTCTCCCAGCGTCCGGGGCTCCTCTGCCCCATCGGTGACATCGTATATATACCACCCCAAAGAGGTAAGCAGTTTGGCTCGTGGAATGTCCCCCAGCGGCGCTCTGAGAGCTCGTCTGAGCGTGTCAATACTTTCCCCAGAGCGGCCGGTCTCAAAAAGAAGGCTGGCAAGTTCCAGGTAAGCGTCAGCCGCGTCGGGCGCGCCTGCCACTTTCTCTCGGAGTTCCTTCTCTTTGAGGCGGGCTGTTACATCATCCACTTTGGGCCTCCATCCGGCAACGGACAGTGACGTGGCGGGAAAGCCGGGGACAGGCGGAACGTTCTTGTTTTTTCCTCGTACTCCGACCCTATTCGGTGCATGCCTTTCCTGTTGGTGCCTCTCTGTCTCACACCCTCGCCGCCGCTCTCCGCACATACGCCACCACCAGGCGAATCTGTTCCCAGGTGATCTCCGGCGGGAGAGCGTCGCGGAGCGGCTTCAGCCATTGCGATCCGAGGCGATGGACGGCTTCCTCCGCCTGTCTGTGGTTTTCTTCGCCCACCCACTCGATGCGGTATTCGAGCCGGCCTTTCTCGACCAGGTCGGCCACCAGGTTGACTACGGTCGAGAGCTGGCGGCCTCGAATCTGCGCCACCTCCTCAAAGCTCTTGCCCTCGGCCAGCAAGCGGATGGTCTCTTCCGCGGGTGAGACCTGGGCGACCTCGCGCGCTGCTGCCCGTGCGCCGCTTCGGAAGGCTTCGAAGTTGGCCAGGATGTCGCGGCCGTACAACTCCGCCTTCCGTTCGCCGATGCCGATGACGCCCAGCAGTTCGCGCAGACTCGATGGCTGCTTGCGGCACAGGTCTTCGAGCGCGGCATCGCTCAGCACGACATAGGCGGGCACGGCGGCGGCCTGCGCGGTGCGGCGTCGCCACTCTTTGAAGAAATCCACCAGGTCGCGATCGGCCGAGGGCAGCAGCCCTCCCCGTCCTTCCGCTGCGTACTGCGGCGCGGGCATTTCGGGCGGTGCCGGCGGGCTGACAGACGACAAAAAACGATCGTCTGTCCTACTGGGACGGCGCTTCTTCGTCACGGCCAGAGTCTCTTCCGCCGGAATCTTGAGCCACTCGGGGATGTTGCCGCACACGTCGCACATTTCGCAGCGCTGCCATTTGGGAGTCTGACCGAAATGCGTGCAGATCTGCAAATGCCGGCAGATGGCGCCCTCCGCGAAGTGGCGGACCGCGTGGTACCGCTGCCAGGCGCGCTCCTTCTCTTCGCGGTCGTTCAGCAGGCCGATGAAGTACGCCAGCAGGCCCGTGTCCTTCGGCTGCCAGAGCAACAAGCAATCGGCGGGCAGGCCGTCGCGTCCGGCGCGGCCCGCCTCCTGGTAATACTGCTCGATGGATTTGGGCAGGGACGTGTGGATCACGGCGCGCACCGCGGGCTTGTTGATCCCCAGGCCGAACGCAATGGTTCCCACCAGGACGCGCACTTCGTCGTTCATCCACCGCTCCTGGTTGCGGCGGCGGGAGGCGGTCTCCATCTGGCCGTGATACGGGACGGCGGGGATCTTCCGTTCGGCGAAGAAGTCCACGGTCTGGTCGACGCTGGCGATGGTGGGCGCGTAGACGATCACGCTCTCGCCGGGGTAAGCGCGGACGGCCGTCAGCAGGCGGCTCTGGTGCGACCCTTTCTCGCACTGGTGGACAATGTAGCGCAGGTTGGCGCGATGGAAGCTGGCGATGTACTTGTGCGGCTGGCGGAGTTGGAGTTGCTCCAGGATGTCGTGCCGCACGCGCTGTGTGGCGCTGGCGGTGAAGGCCGCGATGGGCTTGTCGGGGAAGTGCCTGCGCAGCGAGCTGAGCTGGCGATACTCGGGGCGGAACTCGTGCCCCCATTCGGAGATGCAGTGGGCCTCATCGATGGCGAAGAACGCCAGCGGCAGCGACTGGAGCCACCCGATGGTGTCCTGACGGGCCAGGCGCTCGGGCGAAAGGTAGAGCAGGCGGAAGGCGCCCTGTGCCGCGGCGCGCATCACGGAGCGCTGTTCCTCGGCGCCCTGGGAGCTGTTGAGGAGGGCGGCCGGGATCCCCATGTCGCCCAGTTGCGCCACCTGGTCCTGCATGAGGGCGATCAGGGGCGAGACCACCACCACCGTTTGGCCCATGGCCAGCGCCGGCAATTGGTAGCAGAGCGATTTGCCGCCGCCGGTAGGCATGACCACGGCTGCGTCGTTGCCCGCGAGGAGGCTCTGGATGATCCGCTCCTGCATCGGGCGGAATGAGTCGTAGCCCCAATAGCGCTTCAGGGCCGCGTAGAGGTCTTCCACTTGTAGAACTTCGAGTGTAACAGGCTGCGCAAGGTGATCATACAATCAGGCGCATCTTCTGCACCGGCGCGGCGTCCAGCATCTCGCGCACGGTCTTGTGCGTGACGGGATGGCGCAAGTTCGGAACCAGGTCTGCAAGCGGCGCCAGCACGAAGCGCCGTTCGGCCATCCGCGGGTGGGGAATCTGCAGAGTGGCGCTCTCGACTACAGCTTTGCCGTACAGCAGGATATCGATATCGATGGTTCGTGGACCTTTGGCTACCGTCCGGACGCGGCCCAGCTCGCGCTCGATCCGGGCGGTCCTGGAGAGCAGTAGCTTGGGGAACAGGCTGGTCTCGGCCTCGACGACCAGGTTCAGGAACCAGCGCTGCGCGGTGTAGTCCACGGGCTCGGTTTCGTAGACCGGCGAGGTGCGGAGGACGTGGAGGTCCGGCGCGGCGAGTCGCTCGATGGCGGCGCGCAGGTTGTCTTCGCGGTCGCCCACATTAGATCCGAGACTCAGGTAGACAGTCTTCACGTGCGCCGTACGGTATGCTTTAGCTTGCCCAGTTAAATCGGCAAACCCATCGCTGGGCAAGCTAAAGCATACCCTACGAAAACAATCCGGGCTGGTCGCCGTTGCGAGGCTTCGGCTTCACGTTGAAATACTCGTAGGCCAGCTCGGTGGCCACGCGGCCTCGGGGCGTGCGGTTCAGGAACCCGAGTTGGATCAGGTACGGCTCGTACACTTCTTCGATGGTGTCCGCCTCCTCGGAGATCGAGGCCGCGATGGTGTTCACGCCGACTGGACCGCCTCGATATTTCTCGAGGATCGTCATCATGATCTTCTGGTCGATCTCGTCGAGGCCGAAGCGGTCCACGTCCAACAGGTTGAGCGCCTGCTGCGCCACTGGCAAGGTGATGCGGCCGTCGGCGCGGACCTGGGCGTAGTCGCGGACGCGGCGCAACAAACGGTTGGCGATGCGCGGCGTCCCACGGCAGCGGCGGGCCATCTCCTCGGCTGCGCCATCTTCGGTGGCCACGCCGAGCAGGCGCGCGGAACGTTTGACGATAACCTTCAACTCCTCGACATTGTAAGGATCGAGGCGCAGCACCAGCCCGAAGCGGCCCCGCAGCGGTGCGCTTACCAGGCCCTGCCGCGTGGTGGCCCCGATGGCCGTGAACTTCGGCATGGGCAGCGAATGCGTGCGGGCGCCGGGACCGACGCCCACCAGGATGTCCACCCGGAAATCTTCCAGCGCCGAGTAGAGCATCTCCTCCACGTCGGGCATCAGGCGGTGGACTTCGTCGATGAAGAAGACCTGGCGCGCGCGGATGTTGCTGAGGATCCCGGTAAGGTCGAGCTTCTTCTGCAGAACGGGACCGGAGGTGGTGGTGAAGGTGACTTCCAGTTCCTCGGCGATGATGGAGGCGAGGGTAGTCTTGCCCAGCCCGGGCGGTCCGTAGAGCAGCACGTGGTCCATGGCTTCGCCGCGCAGGCGGGCGGCCTCGATGGCAATCGAGAGGTTCTCCTTGAGCTTGCTCTGTCCAGTGAAATCGCCCAAGCGGCGCGGGCGTAGGCCGGCTTCAAATTGCAGATCTTCGGCCTGGCGATCACCGGAAATCAGTTCCCGGTCGGGCATGTGCTACCAGCTTACCCCACGAGCCGGCTAAAGCCGGTGGCAGACGACGAAAAACGATCGTCNNGCGGGACCGGCGGCGGCTTTGGCTTTGCGCACGGCGGCTTCGGCTTGGGGGCGGGCGCACCCCAGGTTGAGGAGCGCGGAGAGCACGTCCTGATCGATGGCGGAGAGGGTCGCGGCGGCCGGGGTGTCCGGCTCGTCGCCGACCACCGCGGGCAGTTTGTCGCGAAGCTCCAAAACCATGCGCTCGGCGGTCTTCTTGCCGATCCCGGGAATGCGCACCAGCTTGTCCACCTCGCCGCGGCGGATGGAATGAATCAACTCCGGAGCGGCCAGGCCGGAGAGGATCTTGATGGCGAGCGTGGGGCCGATTCCGCTCACGCCGATGAGCTTTTCGAACAGCGCCTTCTCATCCTGGGTCAGGAATCCGTAGAGCGACAGGGCGTCCTCGCGGACGTGGGTATGGATGCGGAGACGGACCTCCGCGCCGGGGTCGGGCAGGTGCGTGAAGGTGGAAACCGGAATGGTGACATCGTACCCCACGCCGCCGGCCTCCACGATGGCCTGGTTGGGATGCTTCTCGATCAACGCGCCGCGCAGCAAAGCGATCATCAGTCTGTATTGTAGTGGCCGGAACTGCCATGTTTCACGTGAAACAGGATTTCTTGTTTCACGTGAAACAACCCTAATTCGGTCAAGTTGGGGTCCGGGATCATCGAGGGTCCTGTAGAACCAATGAGTTACAAGGAAATTCGGGCCTGGAACCGGATTGGAATGATCCAGTTTGGGAGGCTGCGTAGAATGGAATCGTGGCCAGACGAAGGTTTTTTGTGGACGCGGTCCGCAACGGGATGGCGGAACTGCGCGGCGAGGAGGCGCGCCACCTGACTCGGGTGCTGCGCGCGGAGGCGGGCCAGCGATACGAGATTACCGACAGCCAGTCGGCGTACCTGGCGGAGATTGTGGAGGCGCGGGGGGAGCGGGTGGTCTTCCAAGTCATCGAGCCGATCGAGTCGCAACCGCTACCGGTCCGCATCACGCTCTGTGCGGCACTGATCAAGTTCGACCGGTTCGAGTGGATCGTCGAAAAGGCCACCGAACTGGGTGTGGATCGGGTGCTCCCGGTGGAGACGGCGCGTTGTGAAAAGGGACTGCTGGAGGCTTCGCGGAAACGAACCGAGCGATGGATCCGCATCGCGCGCGAGAGCAGCCAGCAATCGCGGCGGGTTCGCAGCCCCGAGATTCTGCCCGCGGTTCGATTCGACCGTAGTCTGGCGACCGAAGCGGAGTGCCGTTACTTCCTGGAGGAGACTACGGCCCCCGCGCTGTTGCGTATCTTGCCGGAGTGCCGGTCGTATGCCGACCGCATCGCGATCCTCTCCGGTCCCGAAGGGGGGTGGCTGGATGCGGAGCGGCAAGCCGCGGCGGCCGCTGGGTGGCAGCCGGCTTCCCTGGGGCCGCTGGTGCTTCGCGCGGAAACGGCCGCCGCGGCGGCCATCGCGATTTTGGTGAACGCCTGGCTGGCGGGGGCTTGAATTGGAGGTGTGTTGCCGACAGCGGTCCGACTCAGTGAGGAGAATTCA
>PMTT01000428.1 GCA_003167275.1 Bryobacterales bacterium
GTCATCGGCGGGCAGGTGGGGATCGGCGACAAGGCGCGGATCGAATCGCGCGCGGTGCTGGGGTCGGGATGCGGTGTGCTGACGTCCAAGATCGTCCGTTCGGGCGAGACGGTTTGGGGCACTCCGGCGCGTCCCCTCAAGCAGCATCTGGAACAGTTGGCCAATATGGCGCGTCTTCCCGACTTGCGGCGCGAGGTGGCGGAGTTGAAGCGGCGGCTGGCGGAACTCGAAAGGAGATCCTGATGCTGGTGGTGGTCGGCGGGCACTCGCGGAACATCGGCAAGACATCCGTGGTGGCGGGGTTGATCCGCAGACTGCGGGACCGCAAGTGGACCGCGGTCAAGATCACGCAATACGGACACGGGGTTTGCACCAATGAGGGCAAAGCCTGCGGCTGCGAGGCGGAGCCGGATCATCCATTCGCACTCAGCGAAGAGTATGAGCCGAGCGGGACGGACTCGGGGCGGTTCCTGGCGGCCGGCGCGGAACGTTCGTTCTGGCTGCGCGCGCCGTCGGGAGAACTGGCGCGGGCGGCGGGCACTCTGCGGAAGATTCTGGATCACAGCGAGAATGTGATCGTGGAATCCAACAGCGTGTTGGAGTTGGTGCAACCGGACGTTTTTCTCATGCTGCTGGATTTCTCCTGCCAGGATTTCAAAGCATCGAGCTTGCGATTCATGGATCGAGCGGACGCCTTCGTGGTGATCGACCGCGGGATTAACGGCCCGCTGTGGGACGACATTGCGCGCGGCCTGTGGGACCAGAAGCCGCAATTCCTGGTGAAGCCTCCGCGCTACGTGACGGCGGCCGTCGCGGACTTCGTGAAGGCGAGGCTGCCCCGCGAAACCCCGGCGGCGGTAAAGTAGTCGGTAGGCATATGCGGAAGTACCTGCTGGCGTTCACGATTCTTGTGGTCACGGCTTGGGCGGCAAACCTCAAGCTGTACTTGAAGGACGGCAACTATCACGTGGTCCGGGAATATAAGGTGGAATCGGACCGGGTGCGTTACTACAGCGTGGAGCGGAGCGAGTGGGAGGAGATCCCGCTGGACCTGGTGGACTTGAAACGCACCGAGTCCGAAGTGGCCGAGCGCCAGGCGGCGTTGGAAAAGGACGCCAAGGTCATCTCCGAGGAGGAAAAGGCCGAGCGCGACCTGAAGAGGCAGGTGACGCGCATCCCCACGGATCCCGGCGTCTACTGGATCGACGGTAAGGAGACCAAAGTCATCAAAGCTGCCGAAGCTACTGTCGTTACCAACAAGCGGAGGCAGATTCTGGCCAAGCTGTCTCCCATCCCCGCGGTGTCGGGGAAGGGAACCCTGGAGCTACAAGGAGCGCACTCTCAGAACGTTTTCAGCAACCCCGAGCAGGAGTTCTTTATTCAACTCTCGGAGACCGAGCGGTTCGGCATCGTCAAACTCACGTCCAAGGGCGCCGTGCGGATTGTCGAAAACCTGACATTTGTTCCCATTACCAACGAGGCCATTGAAGAGGCCACGATGGTGGAGAGCTTCCAGCAGCAACTGTCGCCCGACGGCCTTTACAAGATCTGGGGCAAGGAGCCGCTTCCGCCGGGCGAGTATGCCGTGGTGGAGTACACCGAGGGAAAGCTGAACATCCAGGTTTTCGATTTCGCCATTGTGCCGGCGAAACGTTAGCGCCGAGGGCGTGCGTCAGTCCGCTGGTGCGTAGTATCCCAGCCGCCAGTGAGCGCGCAGCTTGGGGAGGCCGCGCGGCGGAACCACCTGAACCAGCACCTTGTGGTAGCGGCCGTCCCGCTGCTGGTTTCGCGGCGAAAACCCGAGGACGTAGCGGTTTCGCAGATCGATGCCGATCTTGAGCGCAATATTGGGCAACTCCACCGGGTTGGCCTCATACATGCGGCCGCCGGTCTGCTCGGCGATGTGAGCGAGAAGACCTGGCCCGCCCGCCTCTTCCGCCGTGGACCCGCCGCCGAAGACTCCGATGGCGTAGATCAGGACGTCGCTCTCGCGCACCACATTCTGGATCTCGTTGGGAGTGTAGCGGCTGTTGTTGTCGCCGCCGTCGGAGATCACCAGCAGCGCCTTCTTGCTCATCTTGGATTTCTTCATCTCGTGCAGCGCCAGATAGATGGCGTCCAGCAGCGCCGTGGAACCTTTGGATCGCGAAAAGATCAACTGGTTGGCAATCAGCCCGGTATCGCTGGTCAGCGGCACCTCAAGCCGGGGAGCGCTATCGAACTCCACCAGGAAAAACTGGTCCTCGGGGTTGGCGGTCTTGAAGAACTCGACCGCGGCCATGCGCGATCGGCTCAGTTTGGCTCCCATGCTGCCGCTGGTGTCGAACACCAGGCCCACGGTGACCGGTTCGTCATCCATCGAGAACTGGCTGATGGTCTGCTCTACCTGGTCGTCAAAAACGCGGAAGTTCTCTTTCTCCAGGCCGGAAACTGGCCGGTTCAGTGGATCGTTCACGCTCACGGGCACCAGCACCAGGGTGGTATCCACGCGGAGCGTAGGTTTGTCGGTGGGGGTCCCCTTCGGCACGGGTTTTTCGCGAGGCTGAATCGCGACCTGTCCGTGAAACGCAAGAGGTAGGGCGAGGGCAAGAACAATTGCCAGCAGGATGATTCGGCGCGAACTCATAATCAGCCCCCCGGAGGTATTGTACTCCGGTGGGGTATGCTTTAGCTTGCCCATCCGATCAAGAATAAAGTACGGGGCAAGCTAAAGCATGCCCCACACAAGGCTGGGCAAGCTAAAGCATACCCTACGAAAGGAACGTCAGTCGCGGTGCCAGCTTGGTCAGCTTGAGCACTTTGTACACATCAACGTGGACGCCGCGCAACACCACCTTGCCCGCCTTTTCCCTAGCCTTGGCGGCTAGCTTTTCCATCGCCCGGATCGCAGTCGCATCGATCCGATCGACGAGAGAGAAATCCAGGAGCACTTCGCCTCCGGCCATGTCCAGCGCCTCCAGGGCCTCCTGCAATGCCGGGACCACGCGCCCGCCCTCAACTTTGAGCCACACAGCATTCATTGTCATAGGTCAACTCCCTCTCGCTGGCTGTTACCTGGATCGCTCGCCCGTAATACGCTTTCCACAACAGTTCGGCCAACTCACTGAGCAGCGGCATGCGGGGATTCGTCCGCCACGAAGGATCGTCAAAGGCAACCCTGGCCAGCTCGGGCACGGCCAGCTCGAATTCTTCTTTCGAAATTCCCAGGTCGGCGATCGACCGCGGAATCCCCACTTGGTCGAGCAACCGTTCGATTGCCGCCACCAGGTTCTTCACTTTGTCCTCGATGGTCTGACCGCCCAGACCCAGCATGTCCGCCATCCTCGCGTAGGTCTTGTGAGCGGTATACGCCCGCTGGTGCGGCGACGGCATGAACTTGGTGGGTACCGCCGCATTGTACGCAATCACATGCGGCAGCAGGAGCGCGTTGGCCCGGCCGTGTGCCACATGGAAGCGCGCTCCGAAAGCATGCGCCAGCGAGTGGTTCACGCCTACCGACGCATTGGAGAACGCCAGCGCGGCGATGCAGGCGGCATTGTGCATCATAGTGCGGGCGTCTTCGTCGTGGGGGTGCTCATAAGCGATCGGCAGGTACTGGAACACCATCCGGATCGCCTGCATGGCATGGGAATCGGTGTAGGGTGAAGCGTACACCGAGACCCCGGCTTCGAGCGCATGGGTCAGGCAGTCGATGCCGGTATCGGCGGTGAGGCCTTTCGGCATCGACATGACGAACTGCGGATCGATGATGGCCACATCGGGACTGAGCGAGTAGTCGACGAGCGTCACCTTGCGCCCTTTGTCGGACAACACGGCAAACGGAGTGACTTCGCTGCCCGTTCCGCTGGTCGTGGAAATGGCAATCAGCCGCACGTGGCCGATCTTCGCGGCCGGGAAGCGGACCACGCGCTTGCGGATATCCAGGAACGGCGCGCCCAGTTCCTCCAGGTCGGCGTCCGGCGACTCATACTTGAGCCGCATGATCTTGGCGGCGTCCATCACCGACCCGCCGCCCAACGCGACGATCTGGTCGGCTTTATAGAGATTGAGCGCCTCCAGCCCCTGCATGACGATTTTGGTATTGGGCTCCGCGTCGGGAATCGCTGTGACGTGGACCAGGGTCCCGGGTGGCAGGTGCCGCCGGACAATCTCCACCAGGCCGAACTGCTCCAGGGCGGGATTGGTCACGATGATGGTGGAGCGCGACGGGAATTGGCCGAGATTTTCCACGGCGTTCCGGTTGAAGTAGATTTGATTGGGGACGCGGTACCACATATGCGTTGGTGTCCTCCAGGCCATGCGCTTGATATTCAGGTAGTGATAGACACTTACGTTGTCAGTCGTGCTGTTGCCGCCGCCGGTCCCACATCCGAATGAGAAGGTGGGCACCATGTCGTTGTAAATGCCGCCCAGCGCTCCGATGGATCCCGGCGAATTCACAATGATGCGGCCCGCGTCGACCGTCTCGCCGAACTTCCGAATCACCTCATCGTTGTTCGAGAAGACCACCGCCGTATGTCCACGCCCGCCCAGATGATTCACGTCGAGGCACACCTTGAGCGCTTCGTCCACCGATCTCGCCCGGTAGACAGCGAGCAGCGGGAACAGCTTTTCGACCGACAGGGGATGTTCCCGGCCTACGCCTTGAATCGGCGCGATCAGGAGTTTGGTGTTCGGCGGCACCGAAAGACCCACCACGCGTGCAATGTCGGTGGCCTTCTGGCCGATGGCCATGGGCCGGGCGTTTCCGGTTTCGGGATCGATCACCGCACGCGCCAGAATCGCCGCTTCTTTCTGGCTGCAGATGTGCGCGCCCAGTTCCGCAAACTTCTGAAGCACCAGGTCATAAATCTCGTCATCGATCACCACGGTCTGTTCGGAGGCGCAAATCGTTCCGTTATCGAACGTCTTGGAGGTGATGATGTCGACCACTGCCATGTCGAGGTTGGCGCTCTTTTCCAGATAGACTGGCGTGTTGCCCGCCCCCACACCCAACGCCGGCTTGCCGGAACTGTAGGCGGCTTTCACCACGCCCCGCCCGCCGGTGGCGTCGATCAAGGCGACGTCTTTGTGGTGCATCAGCCAGGCATTGTCCTGGAGCGTGGGCGATTCCAGACAGGTAAACACGCCTTCCGGCGCGCCGTGCTTGACGGCCGCTTCATACATGATCTTCATGGCCTCCTGGCAGCAGCGCGAGGCGGCGGGGTGGGGGCCGAAAATCACCGCGTTCCGCGTCTTGATGGCCATGATGCACTTGAAGAGAACCGTCGCGGTGGGGTTGGTGATGGGAGTGAGTGAGAAGATGACCCCCATCGGCTCCGCGATCTCCACCAGGCCGCTTTCCGGAAACTCGCGAATGGGGCCGACGGTTCGTTTATCCCGGATGTAGTTGTACACGAACTCCGTGGCCACCATGTTCTTCATGACCTTGTCTTCCAGAACCCCGAGCCGGGTTTCCTCAAACGCCAGGCGGGCCAGGTAGTGAGCCTGCTCCAACCCTGCCAGGACCATCGGCTTGACGATGCGGTCGACATCTTCCTGGGTGTATTGGGTAAACACGGCGGCGGCGGTTCTGGCTTGACTGACCAGACCCTCCAGGTACGCAATCCGGTCTACGCTGAGTTCGGAAACGTTTTCGGCCATACTTCTATCGTCCTTTCCCCCGAGTGTGGCAATCGTGAGGCTGCGCCTCAGGCCGCCGGGTCTTGGATCTGGCACCTCACGGACAGCACGGCAGACGCGGAATCGGTCGAAACTGCCGAATCACTCGCGGCTACTGGACCGGTTACACCAGTCCCATACGATGGTCGCGATGCCGTTGCCCACCGGCGTGGTTGCGACGTTGCAGCGTACTTCGAACAGATTAGGATTATAACATCTTTAACTGCCCGTTATCGGACGGTGGTGTAAGGCGGTGCACGTTGTCGGGACTCGGGCGGTCGAGCGGCGGCCAAACCGCGGGTTGGCGATTGCACTTGCGTTCCGGTTCAGGCGATCTGTGCGGCTTCGAAAACTGGTCTAAACTTGGTCTAAACTGGAAGAGGAGCACTGCCGCACTCCCATGACACCCGAAGACATCGCCCAAATCACCACCATCGTCGCTGCCGCCGAGGAGCGAATCACCGCACGCCTGGACGGCCAAATCGCCGCCGCCGAGCAGCGAATCACCGGACGCCTGGAACGCACCATGGAAGCCCTGACCGCCAACCTCTCGGAAGTCCGCCAGGAACTCAGCGAGCGCCTGGACACCCTCGACCGCCGAACCGAGCGAACCGAGATCAACGTCAACGCGATCCTCATGCAACTGTCCGGCATCTCCCGCTCCCTCACCGTGGGCTAACAGCTCAGCTCCCAGTTCGCCACCACCCAGGGAGCCCAGCAACGCGCCATCGATCAACTCGCCCAACGCCTCACCAAGATCGAACGCGAACTCCACCCCGAACAGCACTGATGCCCGCCCGATACCCCAGAGCCTCCCGGAAGGTAGCTTGTCCGCCAGGCTCAATTCACGGCGGCGACAGTTGATGGCGGGCGTGACGGCCTCCCTGTTCAGGTGCCCGCGTGTCCCAGTTGGAGATATTGGCCTCGGCGTCAGCCTGGTCCACAGCCGAATTCGCTATCCTGGAGTGGGAAGAGGGTGAGCGATGTCAAACCACTCCACGCACAAAGCTAGCGAGTTGCCCCGGGACGAGCGACTATTGGTCGAGCGGTGGCTTGGCCGTGTGCTTTCCGATGAGGAAACCATCAGCGTGAACGTGTATCGACCCCACCCCGCGCCGAACGGGGACGAACGCGAGGCCCTCCGACGGGAGACTGTCATGCAAGCGCGTGAGATCGGCGCGCGCGCTCAAAATGTTAGCGAGGACGAGGTTGACGCTCTTCTAGACGAAGCATTCGCCGCCGCCCGCTGTCGACGCGGGTGAGGTTCACTCCCGACTCCAACATTCTTGTCCGCGCCGTAGCAAGCCCACGCGGACCGGCATTGCGACTTCTGAATATCGTGGTCGGCGCGACCCACACTCTGGTTCTGTCGCGGTTCATTCTTGATGAGGTGGAACGTGTGTTGCTTTACCCGAGACTTCAGGCACGGTACCAGATCACGCATAACGAAGCGATGCGTTTCACTGGGAATCTAGCCGATGCGGCGCACATGGTTGATCCCGTGATAGTCGAGCCCGTCATTCTCTCCGATCCCGCCGACGATGCAGTCCTCTACACCGCCGCGGACGGGAAGGCGGACGTAACTTTGCACCCGAAATCTCAAGCACTTCAGTGCGGCCAATGTCCGGGAGTTTTGTGCGGCGCGGGGCATCCGGGTCATGACGGANNCACCAACGATGGCCGGACTGTCGCGCGTGCGGCATCTGCCCCGGTCGGGTATCTGATCGCCCCAGCCAAAGCCTGTGCTGTCTCCTTTGTCCATCTTCGGAGTCCATCCTCGGATCCTTGCACGCGGGCGGTACGGTATTGTACACTTCGTAGCGTCGCAGTAGATGCGGATTGTGGAATACTCGACGCAATCGAGAAGGAGCTGAGATGCGCAAATCGTTTCTATCGTGGATCCTGGCGGTCGCACTCGGAGTCATCGCTTTCGGACAAACCGCGCTCACCAACGAAACCATTATCAAAATGGTAAGGGCCGGTCTGAGTGAAGATGTCATCATCAGCACGATCACGTCGCAGCCTGCGAAATTCGCAACTGCTCCGGACGATTTGATCGCGCTCAAGGGAGCAGCCGTAAGCGACCGGGTCATCGGCGTCATGGTGGAGAGAATGGTGGCGATCAACAGCGCTGCCACGGCTCCGCCTCCTGAACCCGCCCCCGCTGCTGCTCCAGCCCCGGCAGCGGCCGCGGCGCCGTCTGGCGGCACACCTCCACCGGTGAACGAAGTGGGTGTGTACTTCCTGAAGGGAGACGCCTGGGCCGACCTGCATCCCGAAGTGGTCAACTTCAAGACCGGCGGCGTGCTGAAGACCATCGGGACAGCGGGTATCGTAAAAGGCGACGTCAACGGCCACCTGAACGGCGAACACAGCAGTACGCAACTGAAGACGCCAGTCACGCTCCTGGTCTACACGCACGAAGGTGTGGACATCACCGAGTATCAGCTCCTGCGGCTTCGGGAGTCCAAGGACGCGCGCGAGTTCCGCACGGTGACGGGGGGCGTCATGCACGTCTCCGGTGGCGCCACGCGCGACCTGGTGCCTTTCGAGAGCAAGAAGATTGCCCCGAGAACCTATCAGATCCTGTTCCCCAATGTGGGCTCCGGCGAATTCGGCCTCTTGCCTCCGGCTTCCTCGGACGCGACGTCGTCCTCGGGCCGAATCGGCAAAATCTACTCCTTCCGCATTATTGAGTAGCGGCGCGGGTGGGCATGCTTTAGCTTGCTCATCGTTGGCAAGCTAAAGCATGCCCCACGAGTTACCCTTCGCGCAGCACTTGCATGGGTTCCAGCCGCGATGCCCTGATGGCCGGCAGTAACGACGCCAGGATCGAGACGGCTACCACGATCCCCACCACTCCCGCCAGTGTGGGCACATCCGAGGGAGACACGCCATACAGCATCCCCGCCAGCAGGCGGCCGGAAGCTTCCGCGATTGCCAGGCCCGCCGTGCAGCCCAACAGCGCCGCTCGCAGGCCTTGCGCCAAAAACTGCCCAACGATCTGGGTCCGCCTCGCTCCCAACGCCAGGCGCAGCCCTACTTCCCGCTGCCGCACCGTCACTAGGTAACTCAGCGTTCCGTAGAGGCCCACACACGCCAGCAGCACTGCCGTCGTGGCGAAGAAGGCCAGCAGGATCGTGCGGAGGCGGTTCTCCGCGTAGGCGTCCGAGATGTGATCGCTTAGCGGCGTGAGGTCGTATACCGACCGCCGTGGTTCGATTTCGTGGATCTTGCGGCGAATCGTTTCGGTCATCGACGCGGGGTCGCCGTGCGTCCTCACCAGGAAGAACGTGCCAGGCTGCATGGCTCCGAAGCACCAATAAACGGTCGGCGGCGGTTCGTGGTCCATGCCGTTCTCCCGCGCATCGCCCACGATGCCGCGAATCTCGCTGGGGGGGACATAAGCGTTCCCGGGCTGCAGCAGGTGTCGGCCTATGGCGGCCGATCCACCTAAATAGGTATTCGCAAAACTGCGGTTCACAAGCATGCTGGCGGCGCTCTGATCGTCCCGGCACAAGTCACCGGTCAGCAAGGGAATCCGCAGGGCGGCGAAATAGCTCGGGGTGACCAGGCGGCTTTCCGTCAGCATCTTGGGATCGGTTGGCGCGCGACCTTCCACGGTAGTCACCTCGATCTGGTAGTTGGCAGGCACTCCGGGGAGAGTGAGTGAGGTGGCTGCCTCGGCTACGCCGGCGACGGAGCGCATGCCATCCAGAAGTCTCTGCGTTCGCTGTCCGAGTGCTTTGAAGTCGGTAGTCTCGCCCCAGGAGGTGCTGATATGGAATGTCAGCACATGCTCCGGCTCGAAGCCCGGAGATACGCGCCCCAGTTCCTGAAANNCCCACCAGCACGAACTGTATGGGGCTGCGCGCCGACACCTGCGAGCGGCTGGCATTCGCCAGGGAGCCGGCGAGGTTCCGGCGTGTGCCGCGGATGGCGGGAAAGACGCCGCAGAGCAGCGTCGCCAGAATCGCGCAGGCCAGCGTGTAGAGCACGATTCTCCCATCCAGGCCGATCTCTTCGATGCGCGGCAGGTCTTTGGCCAGCGCGCGAAACACCCGCGACGCCCCCGCCGCAACCACCAGGCCGAGAGACGCGCCCGCCAGCGCCAGCACCAACACCTCAGTCAGCAGTTGTGCCGCCACCGAGGCCCTCGATGCGCCCAGCGAAAACCGAACGGAGATCTCATGCTGCCGCCCGGAGGCCCGCGACAGCAGCAGCGCGGCGATATTGGTGCACGCGATCAGCAGCAGCACCGAAACCGATCCAAACAGGATCCAAAGAGACTGACTCACTCCCCCCACAGTGACTTCCTTGAGTGGTTTGAGGGTGGCTCCCAGCTTTGCATCGGTCTTCGGAAACTGCCGGCCGAGGTTGGCCTGCACGGTGGCCAGGTTGGCGCGCGCCTGCTCCAGCGTCACGCCCGGTTTCAGGCGTCCGATGGCGATGAACCATGTCGACTCCCGGCTCTGCGCATAGGGCGCATCCGGGGCGCTCACCGACCAGAGATCCACATCGCGCTCGGGGAAGAGGAACGACGCCGGCATTACGCCGATGATGGGGACGGCAGATCTGCCGATGCGCAGCGTCTGGCCGACCGCGTTGGGACTGCCGGCGAAACGGCGGAGCCACAGGCGGTGGCTGATGAGAACGGCATCGGGCCCGCCGAAGTGCTCCTCCTGCGGGCTGAAGTCGCGGCCCAGTGCCGGAGCGACTCCCAGCACCTGCAGAAAGCGGGGAGCCACTAACGCCCGCTTCAGCTTCTCGGGAAGCTCGCCCGAAAGCTCCGATTCGTCCTCTGAGTAAGTGCCGCTAATCGCCTGGAACGTGCTGTTGAGACGATTCCACTCCTCCAGGCGTATGGGCGCAAGTAAGGGCTCCCGGGTCTTAGGACTGGATTGAGTCAGCTTGACCAGCCGGTCGCCGTCGGGAAATGGCAACGGCCGGAGCAGCACCGCGTTTATCGCCGAGAAGACGGCGCTGTTGGCGCCAATCCCCAGCGCCAGAGTCAAGACCACGACCGCGGTGAATGCCGGGGTCTTCCCCAGCGCACGCACCGCCAGCCGCAAATTTCGTAGGGCCGATTCCAGCCAGCCGTTGATGTCCATTTCCCGCGTCCTTTCCACCTGCGATGTGTAATTGCCGAACAGCTTTCGTGCGTTGCGCACGGCTTCCTCTTCACTCATGCCGCCGGCCTGCAATTCCTCGGCGCGCTCGGTCATGTGAAACCGCAGTTCGCGCTCCAGATTCCTTTGCATGCGGCCGGGCCGCAAGACATTCCAAACCTGCCGATACCAAGCCATGACCTCACCTCTGCCAGGCGTAACCAATCACGCGCGCCACGCCTTCCGTGAGCCGCGCCCAGCTTTCCTCTTCCTGCGCGAGTTGCTTCCGTCCCTTAGCGGTCAGCGAATAGAAGCGCGCCTCGCGATTCTTTTCGGTCTTGCCCCATTCGGCGCGCACCCAACCCTCCTGCTCCATGCGATGGAGGGCGGGATAAAGCGAGCCCTCTTCCACGCGCAGCAACTGCACGGAAACCTCCCGAATGTGCGCGGTGATGGCGTACCCATGCATGCGCTTATTCGAGGCCAGTGTCTTCAGAATCAGGAGCACCAGCGTCCCCTGGAGAATGTCGTTCTTCTTTGCGCCCACGTCCGCTCACCTATCTAGCTATGCCTAACTAGCTATGGGATTCTACCGGTTAGACGCCGGGGTTCTCAAAAGGATAGGCGGCGGGTCCTGGCCCCAATAACCATGACCTCGGTGGTCCTGTTACAGCGGCTCCTATCCATGGTTATTGGAGTACTGTAACCATTTCCAACCTTGTGTACTATCGCGCGCAGACGTAGATTCGGAGTTCGAACTATGCGCCACTTTCTATTCACGGCTTGGGCAGCCGGCTTGATCGCGGTTTCGATCGCCGGCGCGCAGACGGTAAAACGCAAGGAGCCTGCCCAGTACGCCGTCACGGAGCGAGCCTCTCGCGTCGAGGCGCCGCCACCGGGTATGCGGCTCGGCCTTCGCACTCCTCGGGAGTTCGCTCTCGCGCCACTGAGCGGCTCTGAGGTTGCGGTTCTGTCCGAGCCGGGTCCCCGGCTGAGGTTGGGTGTCCACCGGAGCCTTCCGCCCAATATCCTTTCCACGGGTGCGTGGGAAGTCACCAGCGAAGGCGCCCCGGTGTGGCGTATGGCTATTCGATCCCCCGGCTCCACCAGCCTCCGGGTGGAGTTCCGCAATTTCTCCGCCGGCGCCGGCTCTGTCTGGCTCCACGACGGCAGCCACTTCGTTGGCCCCTACACGGGCCGCGGCCTTTTCGATGGCGGCCACTTCTGGAGTGGTTCGGTCGCCTCCGAATCCATCACCATCGAGTATCAGCCGGGTCCGGGCGCACCCCAGGAAGGTGCGCCGCCATTCGAAATCGGCACCATCGCGCATCAAGCCCCCCGGACGCGCGGCAAAGTATCGCTCCTGGACGGCGTTGCTCCTCTGCCCATGCCGAGTGCCGGCACTCCCGATCCCGCCGATTACTGCCACCTCGACCCCAACTGCTACCCCGAGTGGAAGAGCGCGATGCCCATGGTCGGGCAGATCACGTTTGAAGAGGCCGGCGTGGAGTACTTGTGTTCCGGCTCGTTAATCGGCACACGCGACAACAGTTTCAAACTCTATTTCCTGACGGCAGGCCATTGCATCAACACCGAAGCCGCAGCCCGCAGCCTGGAAGTCTATTGGACCTATCAGACCTCCACGTGTGGAGGGACTCCGCCGGCCAGCCGCGATTCCAGCGCAAAATCGACCTTGGGTGCGGATCTGATCGACTGGGGCACCGTCGACCAGGGCGATTACAGTCTGGTGTTGCTGAAAGACATCCCCAATAACGTGACATTCTCCGGATGGGATGTCTCCGATCCCCCGCTCAGTACTCCGCTGACCGGAGTTCACCATCCCGCCGGTTCCTGGAAGCGTATCTCCTTCGGCGAGCGCGTGGACGATCAGACGGTGGTGGTGGAGAACGACACGGCTCCTGGTAACCTGTACCTCCAGATCCTGTGGGACCAGGGCCGTACCGAGCCGGGCTCCTCCGGTTCCCCGCTGTTTTCCAGCCCCGGTGTGATTGTGGGCACCCTGACTTACGGCCCATATTCCCCGGACGCGTCTGCCTGTCAGATCGACCCGAGCGTCGATGGATACGCCAGGTTCTCCAACACCTATCAGAACTTGACGGCCTACCTCGAAGACCAGCCAGCCTCCCAGGTAACGCCCGACAAGGCGGCGCTGACTTTCGCGGTATCGAATCACTCCACACCACCCGGGCAGACCGTGCGCCTGACTACACAATCCACCCAGGCGGTCACCTATAAGCTTCGGGCCGATGCGACGTGGCTCCAGGTCTCCACGGTCACGGGCAATGTCTCGGCGAGCGCCCCGGCGACGGTGATCGTCACCATCGATCCAACTAAGTTCGATCAACCCGGACAATACTCCAGCACCATCTCGATCCTCTCGGGTACGGCTGCGCCACAGTTCATCAACGTCACGGCCAACGTTACTGTAGACCAGTCGAACATAGTCGCGTCCATCACGCCGAGCCAGGTACAACAGACTGGCGGTCAGTGGAGTTTCACCATCAAACTCGCCGAGACGGCGGGGGAAGCCACGCAACTGAGCACTATCAAAGTCGACGGCAACGACTATTCTTCGAGCATTCAGAACTGGTTCGGCACCGCTCGCATTCCGGCGAAGGGGACGATCTCAGCTCCGCTTTCGGGGACTGGTGTGTTCCCGGCGGGCACTCAGTACTTCGAGTTCTGGGGAATTGACGATTCCGGCCAGCACTGGTACCGCACGGCGACGGTGAGCTTCCGATAGCGGCGGCAACCAATAGCTCATTTTGAAACCAGAAGCGCGCGATCTGGGCTCGAATAACTCTGCCCTGTGAGCACTTCCGGCTTACGCCAATCAGGCCTGGTGGGACAGGCGGTTCCGCCTGTCGCGCCCGCTTGCGGGCGATTCTTTCAAAGCCTCAAAAGCCGAATAACCCGAGAAACCGTCCGCCGAGGGCGACGCACTCACCCGTGGCGCAGGCGGTCTCTCGCCTGCGCATCCCGAACTCTTGTCCACATACCCGGGAGAGGTTACTTCCCACACATCACCGTCAAGAAGCGCGCGTCGGGGCTCGAATACTCGTTGAGTATCCGCAGGCCGCCGTGTTGGCTTACCAGCCAGCGGAACGCCTCGGGGGTGTATGCGTACTGGAAGTTCATCCCGATTCGTTCGCCGCGCTCCAGAGGGATCTCCTGACCCGCCACAGTGGCCGAGAGATCGCGTTCCGCACGGAAATAGCGGGTGATGAGGTGCAACCCGGCATGACGGTCGTCGCGCTTCAGATTAAAGCCGATGTCGCCGTCCTCGTCTTCGATCCCTACGCTGGCGAGCAGCGCCGAAACGAACTTCCGGGAGGATGGATTGTCGCGCCGCGCCATGCTCTTCTCGGGGTCGAACACTTCGCCGTCGATAATCAACCGGTCCTCCGGCTTCATACACTGCGCGATGTAGCGGATCTCCGCCAGCGGGTCGAACGACCCCATGGTATTCCCGGACATGATGAACAGCCGCGGCGGTTCCGCGGCGTCGGCCGCATAGACCAGGTGCACCGGGCTCGAGATATCGGCCTTGATTCCAACCGTCTCGATATCGTCATCATCGGCCCCGGCGCATGCCATTTCGAGCATCGCCTGGCTGGCGTCCACGGGAAAATACTGGCATTCGCAGCCGGCGTCTTTGAGGGCAGCCAGCAGCAGGCGGTCACGTCCACCCTCGCCGGCGCCGAAGCTGATCACCGGTACGCGGCCCGCGAAGTGTTTGACCAGGAGCGGCGCGGATGCGGCAATTTCCTTCCAGGTTTCCCAAAGCCCGCCGTAAAGCTCGGCGTCTCCGGCGAGCGCGGCCCATTCCGTCGCCGATCTGGGGAACCAAAAGAAAAACTTCTCGGGGAGGTCGCGCGCCTCGATCGCCTCGGCGAATTCCTGCGCGATATCCGCTTCCGTGAGGACCACTTCTACTTTCATAAAGATAGACCTATTATGGCAGGTCGAGTCCGAAGTTAAGATCAGGATACAGAAATACCCAAGGTGGTGGGGCAGGCAATCTTGCCTGCCAATCTTGCCTGCAGCCGCCTTTTCAGACGGCTCATCCAAGCGGGCCGAATCGTAGCGAACGGGGGGACGCTGTCGGGCCAAGGGCCGGCGCCGGGTTGCGGAGCGCTGCCATAGCCGCCTGAGGCCGCCCGCGAGGGACCCCGAGCACGGGCATCGCCATCATGCCCCACAGGCCGTTCTACTGGGGCAACTGGAATTGCACGTGGCGTTCGCGATTCAGTTGCATGCTGAAATCGCGGTCTACCGTGTCGAGCGGCGCTTGCTTCTCTTCGTGCTGGAGCGTGACATAATGCAACGTCCTGCCGTCCACCCAGTACGCCGCAGCCGCGTTGATCGCATGGTCCTTGAATGCCACCAGATAAATGGGCGAAGCCGCGCTGCTGCCGCCCGACCGCCGGATCTCCTGGCCGTATTCATCGTAGTCCCGGGTCACCGGCATCGCGTGTTGCTCGTATGCCGGGGGCGCCGAGGCCTGGGAAGGATAGACCACGGTCACATTCGGGGACGGATTGTACGCAGGATACGAAGAGTAAGCCGGGGAAGCGTAATAGCTGTAGTTGTAGGGGTAGTAGGAATCGTAATAACCCGGATAGTAGCCATAGCCATAGCCGAATCCCGGATAACCGTACAGCCCGTACCCACCGTAGAAGCCCCGGCCGAAACCGAATCCTCCGCGATTGAAGCCCCCAAATCCGCCGCCAAATCCGCCCCCAAAGCTGCCGCCGCCGAAGCCGCCGCCGCGAAAACCGCCGCCAACACTGCCCCCCCCATGAAAACCACCGCCGCCGCCGCCATGAGAACCGCCACCGCCGCCGCGCTGTGCCATGGCACCTCCGGCTAGCAGGCAAGATAGAGCAATCGGAAGAAAGAGCCTCATAGAATGATCCTCTACTTGGAGCTTACTCCCGTATGGCACCGTGCGCAAGTCGTGCCACGGCTTCGGTAAGATCGTATCAGCGATGATCTATACCTGTTACGAGATGGCCCGGGATTGCCGGACCGATCGGCCTGAGGGCTGGTCCTATTTCCTCTCCAATTATGTGCCGGTGGTGCGAAAGATCGTGGCCCACTATGGGTCGCCGGACGCCGCCCTGCTCAACCGCGTGCTGGTGGGGATCCGCAAGCCCGAATCGAGCCTGTTTCAAACCCTGGAACCCGTGCCTGAGCGATGGTTCCTGGCCGAATTGCGCCAAAATGTCTTGGCCGAGCTCGATTCGCCCGCTCCCGAAATCGATCTCGATCTGGAGACCGTGGCAGCCGCGCTGGAGCCCCTGACCATGGTCGAAAAGCAGGCCGCCTGGACCGAAGGCATGCGCTACCAGCCGCAAGAAACCGGTCCGATGCTGCGCATGGCTCCCCAGACGGTGCAGAAGATTCGCGACCGCGCGGCCGAGTTGATCCGCGGCAAAGTCGACACCTGGCGGCGTACTTTGCTGGCGGATAATGGCGCGCCGCTGGGGCGTGCCGCGGCCGCTGCGGGCGGCAAAGAGTGTCTCTCGCAGAAGACGTTCCTCGATATCCTCGACGGCCGCATGACCTGGCGTGGGCGCGAGGAACTGGAACGGCACGTCAACGGCTGCTGGCACTGCATCGATCATTTTTGCCGCATGCTGGAAATCGTAGAACTGCTGCGCGGAGTTCAACCACTAACGGAGCAGGAGGTCGAGCCCTACCGCACTCTGCTTGGCATACAGCCGCCGAAGCGTCCGGCATGGAAGCGTCTGCTCGGCGCATCCTAATCGGCGGCGATCGGCAACTTTTGGGTTTGTGGGTTCTCTCTTGGCCTCCACCGCCAGAACACTCACCTCACTGCCATCGTCACCGTCCGGCTGGTCTGGCTGGCCACGCCGATCACTACCGGCACCGCATCGCCCGTTACGATCCCCGAGGGCACAACCGCGTTGATCTGGTATACGCCCGGGACTCCGGGGGTCAGCCCGCTGAAGAGTACTGTCGCTGTCTGGCCTCCGATCGTCACCGTGACGGTGTTGTCCGTAATCGACAACGGCGGCGTCGCCGGAGCGGGCACTCCCTCAGCCACCTTGGGCGTCACGGAGCCCAACCCCGCGCAGTAGATCACTATATTTTCCCCGATGCCCGCCGGCGTCCCCGGCTGCGCCAGAGTCACATCATCGCCCTTCAGAATGCTCCCTTGTCCGGATCCACTTTCGTCCAGCGTGAAGATCCCAGGTTGCGCCTGAGCCACCACCAACTGCAGAGGCACCGAGTAATTGTTCCCGTGCTGGATGGTCAATTGGTATTGCGTGTTCACCGGCACCCCATAGGGCACCTGAACGTTTAGCAGTCCGGGATTAGTATAAAGGATCGGCAACGTCAGGTTGCCCAACATCACTTGCGTGCCGTTTAACTGTTGCGGCAACGGCAAACCGCTGCTCTGGCCCACACCGTCCGCCAAATTCTGTCCATAGATGGTGATCAACCCGCCCGGGGCGATCGGCACTCCGGACAGGAGACTGGCCGAGTTCACCACCCCCGGCCCAGTCACGGTCGGCGAGGCCGCGGCCGGCGCGGGCGCGCTCACCACGGCGTTCAAAGTGGGTGATTGTCCGGCTTGGACAGTACCGCCTGGTCCTACTGCAAAGGCCGTCACGATCATCGACACGGTTCCGGGACTCAATGGGCGCCAGCTTCCCTGCCAGATCCCGTTTCCGATGTGGACCATCTGCACTGTGTCCGTGTTGGAAAAACTAGCTTTCACACTGGCGCTCTGTCCCCCGGTCCCGACCAGGTTGCCGCACTGATCCGAGACCTGCATATCCAGCGTCTTTGACTGACCCACCACCGCGGAAAACGTCGATTGCGATGGCTGCGGCTCCCGAAACGCGATCAAGAGGCCCTGGCTTGCGCAGCCGGAAGCTTCCGGTTGGCCTGCCGAAGGGCCTTCGGCGTGCTCGGTCAGACTAGCCGACCCCGTCCCCGACGGCGCCACGACGGTCAGCACATTGATCGACTGCGAAGGCGACCGGTCGGAGAACTGGAGTGTGATCGTGCCTTGCTGGATGCTCCCCGGACTCAACTTGCTGAAGTCCGGATACACCCGCAC
>PMTT01000751.1:0-9299 GCA_003167275.1 Bryobacterales bacterium
CACCGGCTGTGAGGGGGAGCGATCAGCGATCGGCGATCAGCCTTCAGCAGGTTAGCCGGCTCTGAAGGAGGGGTGCGCTGGATGGGGTAGCTGACCGCTGATCGCTGAAAGCTGAAAGCTCTCAGCTACTGTTCGTCGATGGTGATCTTAAACGGCTGCTCCATCAACTGCCCGGTCTTGCCGCTGGTGAGGAACATCAACGCCAGCCGACCAGGCTTGACCTTCGCGGGAATCTTGAATTTGATCGAAGTAGCGGTCTGCTCGGTGATGACATCCACCTGGGTGTCGTTGGTGCCGTCGGTCAGGTACACTTTGGCAACTGAATCCTTCTGAAGGTTCTCCCCAGTGATCGTGATAACGTCCCCTACCTTTCCGTTCTGCGGGTCGACAGCCGTGATACGAGGGGATTCGGCGTAGGCCACGAAGCTGGCGGCTACGAGAATTGAAATGGCAAAAGACAGTTTCATCTGAATATCTGGTCCTTTGACTTTAATGCTATGTCCATTAAAGCCCAAATTCAAGCACTGTTTCACGCCGAACGCGCGCGGCCGGCCCCCGTATGCCCAACCCGCCAGGAAATCCGGGCGGCAAACCGCCGCCATCCCCGTCCGATAGTGGGGCGGACCCCTGGTCCGCGGGCGACCCCCTGGTCGCCATCCCGCGCGGAGATCCCTATTCACTGGCGAGCGCGACAAGCCGGCCAGGGGGGTCGGCTGCGGACCAGGGGTCGGCCCCACCAGCACCTAATCCTACGACAAAAAAGACCGGCTGTGGCGGCTAAATCCGGCAACTTCCGGTTTTCGGCGGTCAATTCGATTGAATGGCCGCGCCGGGTAGCGTATCATCATCGCTATGGCGGCAATTGCGCAAGCCTCGATGTTGGCTCCCCGCAGGGTACCTGGTTGGATTTATAAACCGTCCTGGGACCTGCCCCTGATCATCTTTAGCGCCGCCCTGGTTCCACTTCCGTTCCTGGTTGCCTGGGTCGCTCAGCTTTCCGGCTGGATGAAACAGCAACAGGCGGTGGACCTGATTAATATCACGGTTGCCTTGCTGATTGGCGGACCGCATCTTTTTTCCACCATCACCTATACGTTCCTGGACGGGAACTTCCGGTCGCGCCATCGCTGGTATGCTTCCCTGGCGTTTATTCTCCCGGCCGTGGTGGTGTACCTCGGGGTCTACCATTACACCATTCTGATTACGTTCTTCTTTTCGTGGGCGTCTTTGCACGTGCTGCACCAGATCATCTACCTGACGGACTGCTACCGGGCACGCAACTCCTTCGCCGAGGAGCGGTGGTCGCGTTTGGTGGACTATGGCTTGATCCTCACGGGCCTCTACCCCATCGGCCTGTACAAACTTTCCCTGATGCAGTTCCGCGTGGGTGGCATCGTGCTGCCCTATCCGGATTTCGCTCGCGGACTGCACCTTCCCTGGGTGGCGGGGGCGGTTTTCGCGATCTTCCTGACGGCCTGGATCGTGAAGACCGTGGCGGAGTTCCAGGACGGCCGTGGCAGCGTTCCCAAGACGCTCCTGATCGGGATCACGACGGTGGTTTCCTTCTGCCTGCCCCTCGGCTCCAACCTGGATGTGCTGTTTCAGGGGTACAACACCTGGCACTCGTTCCAGTATCTGTTCCTGCTGTGGCTCATCAACCGGCTGCGGGACCAGCGCGGCGAGATCCAAAACGGCTTCGTGCGGCGGTTGGTGCGCCGCAACAGCATGACGGCCTACTACGCCTGTTTCCTGGCGGCCACCGGGGTGATTGTCCTATTGACTCTGGCGGTGCGGGCCCTGACGCCCCTGGCGGCCGACCAGAGCTACTTCGTGGTGGTGCTCAGCGTGTTGTTGATGCACTACTACTTCGATCATTTCCTGTTTTCGAATCCGCAGATGGTGGAGTAGGACATGCTTTAGCGTGCCTCTCATATGCCAAATCAAGCATTCCGGGATGCTGAGCGCAAACAGCTCAGCATCCTGGCGGTAGTCGAGAAGAAGACCCTCATCTGGATGGCCCAACGCATGCCGATGTGGGTGAACTCCGATCACCTGACGCTGCTGGGCTTTGTGGCGATGTTCGCCGCTGGCGCGTGCTACTGGGCCGCCAGCCGGGACCGGAATGCGCTCCTCGGAGTGATCGTGGCTCTGGCCGTGAACTGGTTCGGCGACAGCCTGGACGGAACGTTGGCCCGGGTCCGCAACCGGCTCCGCCCGCGCTACGGCTTCTACGTCGATCACATCACCGATGCCATCGGCACGTTTTTCCTGATGGGCGGGCTGGCGCTCTCCAGTTACATGAGCCCCTATATCGCGCTTGGGCTGCTGATCGCCTATTTCCTGCTCTCGATTGAGGTGTATCTGACCACTTACACCATCGGTTCCTTCCATCTGTCGTTTTGGAGCTTCGGCCCCACGGAGCTGCGGCTGCTGTTATGCATCGGCAACCTCGCTCTGTTTTACCGTCCCGTGGTGGGGCTCTTCGGCCATCGCTATCTGTTGTTCGATGTGGGTGGGGCAGTGGGTATCGTGGGCATGGGTCTGATGCTGGCGTGGTCGGCCATCCGGCACACCCGCGTCCTCTACAACGCCGAGCGTCTGCCGTGACTTCGTCGTCGTGGCGCTGGCACTCGTGCCTGCCGCGTCCCGACTNNGACTCATCGGGACGCATTTCCGGAGCGCACGTCATCTTCCCGTTGGGCTTCCGAGGCTGCAGCGTCAAGACTCGGCGCATTTCCGCGCGACACTCCATCCGGCGCACCAGGGCAAATGCGTCCCGATGAGTCGGGACGCGGCAGGCAGGAGTGCCCGCGCCACGATACGGTATTGGGTAGAAGGACAGATGCAACTACTGGTACCGGTCAGGCGGCTGCCGTGAAACCGCTGACGCTGCGGTGGCTGAAGTTCAATTTCGTGGGCGCCCTGGGGATCGGAGTGCAGTTCGGCTGCTTCGCGCTGCTGATGAGCGGTCTCCGGGTCCACTATCTGCTGGCGACCCCACTCTCGGTGGAGGCCGCCGTGCTCCACAACTTCGTGTGGCATGAGCGGTTCACGTGGAAGGAGCGCACCAAGGAAGCGCCGCGGCCGCGCGACGTGGCGATGCGCCTGGTGCGCTTCCATGCCGGCAACGGGTTGGTGTCCATTCTGGGCAACATAGCGCTCATGCGGGTGCTGGTGGGCGTTCTGCACCTGAATCCCTACCTGGGGACCGGCCTCGCCATCGCGATTTGCTCGCTGTTGAATTTTGCAGCCAGCGAATGGTTCGTTTTTCGGAAATAATGCGATAATAGGACCCAGGAGCGTGTCTGCGATGCAGGTGCTGGTCCACCTATTTTGATCCAAACATCATCAAAATAGGGAGTCCGACTCGATCACAACGCGCTGGTGTGCAAGCTCCTGGCGGGGTGCTCTGTGGGCTCCGCAAGGGAGAAGCCTAAAGGCGCTCGGAGGACGCCCACCCCGTTTACAAACGTGGGTCATAACGGGGGTCGGCACGGCCGAGCGGCTACGCTCCTTTTGCCATTCATAAAAACCCCGTAGGGTATGCTTTAGCTTGCCCAGTTCATCAAGATTGGGTTACTTTCGAGCGATCCCAAATGCGTCGACACGAGTGTCGACGCGGCAGACATGAGTGTCCGCGCCACAATGTCTGTCGCCTATTTCGCGATGATGACGCCCTGTGAGAAATGTTGGCCGGCGCGGAGCTGGGCGTTGCTGCCGGCGGTAAAGGCGAGTACGAAGTCCGGATCATCGTCGCGACGGAACAGGGCAATCCCCGGCTGGCCGTTGTTTGTGCCGACGGAGTTGGCTCCGAGCGTGACACCGATGAAGGACTGGCCGCGTCCAACGGGCGCGACGCTCAACCAGTAGCGGCCCGCGGGCAGATGAACCCGCAGATCGTCAACCTGTATCCGGAAGTGCTTGGAAGCTTCACCGGCGGGATAGCGCGGCGCGGTCACCCACGGATCGGGCAACGCCGTCGCGCTCGAGACGTGCGAGGCGACGACTTTGCCGCCGTGACTGGGGGCCATGTCCCGCCGGATCTCCCAGGAGGCCCGGCTGACCTCGGGAAACTGGTAGAGGGCATTGTCGCTGAAGACGCCGACAATCGTCCAGCCGTCTTGGGGCACTTCGAACTCGTCGTAGACGCGGGAGAACTTACCGGGCGAAAGGTACCAGTTGGCAAGACCGGGGATGCCGGACTGCCACTCGCCGTTATACCAACCGATGACGCCGGCCTCGGGCTGCTGGGCGGAGAGCCCGGCCAGAAGGAATAGGCCGATTGGCACGGCCAAGAGGGCACGCGTAGCGTTCATGCCCCTGTTTTACGACTTTCAGGGCCGATTGTCCATAGCTCAAAAGATTCGCGGAGAAGGCCGTCCATCGGGGCGATTAAGAGTAAGGGCGCTGAAATGCTGAAGAGCGCCCCAAACTGCGGTAGAATGGCTGGATGCATAGGTTCAAGTGGACTAAGGCACACGCTGTCTTCCTTCCGGAGGTCGACGCGGAACACCGGAACCTGTTCCACCTGGCGAACGAACTCGCAGCGGCAGTCCTTGCGAAGGACACAGGCCACGTATTGGAGACGTTGCGAGCGTTGATCGCCGCGACCGAAGACCACTTTTCGCACGAAGAACGCCAGATGCGTACCACCCATTACCCGTCCTACGCCTGGCACAAGCAGCAGCACGACACCCTTCGCAAGAGGGTGAGCCAACTCGTGCCGAGTATCGAGAGTGGCGACGGTGAGGCGGCCATCCTGCTGCTCGATTATCTCTCCGGCTGGCTCAAGGACCACACCGCGCTGACTGATCGCATGATGGCTGCGTACCTGCGGAACTACGATCGAAAGGCGACGCCGGCAACTGCGATCGACGAGTCCGCGAAGCGCGCCTCGGCGTAGGGCGTGGGGTATGCTTTAGCTTGCCCAGTACTACACAAGAATCGGCAAGCTAAAGCATACCCCACGGGGTCCTCACTCTCTCGTGGCGACGTAGAAGCTCCGCCCCACGCCGAGGTCTCCGGCCATGCCGAGGTCGCGGGCATCGTGACAGAGGATCTCCCCGAAGCCGGCGTGGCGTAGAGCCGCGTCGATCTCCGCTGGCGTATGGCAGCGTTCCTGAATCTCCACATCTGAGCGCTGCCAAAGGCCGTCCAGAAGGCGGAACATGGTGATATGGCAGCAGGCGAGGCGGCTGCGGAAGTCGTAGCCTGCCCCAGTGATCGTCAGCAGATGATCCTTGCGAACCAGCGCGAACGCCTCTCCCCAATGCGTCTGGTAAGCCTCCTCCCGAAGCATGTCGAAGACGAACGGGGCGCCGCTCTTGAGGGCTGCGGCCGTGTGTCGGAACGCAGCCTCCAACTGCTCCGGGGTGAGGATGTGATTGAGACTATCGAAGGTGGAGACGGCCGCATCGCAGGGCGCAGGCAGCCGGAAGTCAGCCGCGTCCGAAACCCGGAATTCCGCCGCCGGCGCATTCTCGCGGGCATGCTGAATCATGGTGGCGGAGGCGTCGATGCCCGTGACGCTGTAGCCGCGGGCCGCCAGCAACGCCGCCAGGTAGCCGGTGCCGCAGCAGACGTCCAGGATGTGAGCTTGCGGCGCAATGCGTGGCAGCCAGATCCTCTCCAGGATGGGGAACGCCAGGCTGTGATACTCCTCGTTCCAGTAGCGGTTGTAGAACCAGGCAAAATCGTCGTAGGGAGCCATCGGTTGCGGCTCCTTTCAGCATGGCATACTGGATGACGATGCGTAGACGATTGGGAATCCTGTGGATCGCGCCGGCACTCCTGGCGCTGATCGGATGTTCGTCCTCCGACGAAACCAAGAAAGTAGAGCCGAAGAAGGAGGCCGTGGTCCCTCCCAAACAGGAGCAGGCTCCGGATGTCTTCAAACTCAACCTGGACACCTCGAAGGGTGAGGTGGTGCTTGAGATCCACCGGGACTGGGCACCCATCGGGGTGGACCATCTGTACAGCCTGGTTAAGCAGGGCTTCTATGACGGGGATTATTTCTTCCGGTACGTGAGGAACTTCATCGTGCAGTTCGGAATCAATGGCGATCCGAAGATCAACAACCATTGGAGGGACATCAACCTGCTGGACGACCCGCATAAGGAAAGCAATGTCAGGGGCACCCTGACCTACGCCACGGCGGGGCCGCGCACGCGCTCCACGCAACTATTCATCAACCTGCGGAACAATTCGGGTCTCGACTCGCAAGGCTTCACGCCCCTCGGCAAGGTGATCACCGGGATGTCGGTGGTCGAGAGCTTCTACAGCAGCTATGGCGACATGCCCGACCAGGGCGGGCAGGGGCCGGATNNCCCCGATTCGAAGGGGACCAGGAAGTTACCAATACAGGGTCAAATTAGAACGACGCGGCCCGGCGGGAGAGAATCCCGCCGGGTTTTTTCGTTTCGTACGGTATGCTTTAGCTTGCCCAGTCCATCCGTACTGTTCAGTTTCGATGCGAGGGCACGCACCTCGTCAGCAGGCGGGTTGCCAACCCGCCGCAGGTTGACAACCAGGTTGACAACCTGCCCCGTCCCCGCTCATTTCGTGACGGTCAGATACAGGGGTAGCGCGCCGGGAACCGCCTGCCCGCCCGTGGGGGTTCCGCTGTAGTTGAGCGAATAGCAACCCGGTGCCGTCTGGCTGGCCGTCGCGATGTTCACTAGGTACCCGCTCGGGGGCGCCGCAACGATGCTGCTCGTGGCGGTTGGCGGTAAGCCCGTCACGTTGACGCTGAACCCCGTGACCTTGCCGGATCCCCGTAGTGTGGCCGTGGCCGTTCCGCCCACCGGCGTGGTGAGCTGATACGAATCCGAGTAGCCCGCGAACTGCGGACCCACCGCCAGGCTGGCAGCCGGGGCCACGGCGATGTTGAAGGTAGTGGAAGCCGTCAGGCTGCCGCTGGTTCCCGTAATCGTGATGGGCGTGAGTGGCGTGGCGGTGGCCGTGATACCGGCTAACAGCTCGAACCGGACATCGCAGATGCTCGATCCGGCGCAATTGTCAACGGGTAAGAACGTGCCGATAACCCCATTGGGCAGACCTGAAAACGTGAACTGGATGGGGCCGCTGAATCCGCCGGAATAATTGATGAGTACCGACTGGTCGAGCCAGCGGGTCAATGTCTGTGAAGAGGCTGGCAGGCTAACCGGGAGAAGGGTGAACCCCGGTTTCGCGTTGTTCAGCGTGATCCAGGTGGCGCCCATCAGCGCCATGGCGGGCGTGAATCCCTCGACACCCACCGAACCGATCGCGACAGGGGCCGATGCCGAGGCCGTCAGCGTCAGGGTGGCGGTGCCGCCCGGTCCGATCGTGGTCGGAGTGATCGATGCGGTGACGCCCCGCAGCGCTCCACCGGTCAGGGGGTCGATCGCGGTAGCCAACAGGTTCGTGGTGCCGGTGAACCCGCCGGTCGCCTGCATCGTAATGGTCGTGGAGGCGGTCGATCCTGGCGTCAGGTTGAGGAAAGAGGTCTTCGCGATAAGCTGGATGCCGGCCGGAGCGGTTACCGTGAGGTTCAGCGGAGTGGTGGCGCTCAGGCTCCCGCTCGATCCGGTGATCGTGAGACCCGTGGTGACCAGAGGGCCGTTACTCGAGGTCAATTGCAGAGAGGCTGTGCCGCCCGCTTTGACGGTAGAGGGAGTGAAGACCGCCTGCACCATGCAGGGAAGGCCCGTCACCGCCAAAGTGACGTTGCCCGTGAAGTTTCCGGCCGGCGCCACGCTGACGACCGTGGACGCGGACGATCCCAACGGAAGGTTGAGCGATGGGGAAGCTGCCTTGAGAGTGAAGCCGGCGGCCACGTTCGCATTCACGGTCAGGCTGATGGCAGCCTTGGCGCTGAGGCTTCCGCTGGCGCCGGTCACGGTGAGGCTCGCGGTGGTAGCGGCGGTAGAGGCGGCCGCCGTGAGCGTCAGCACGGAGGCGCCGCCAGGCGCCACTGACGGCGGATTGAACGCCGCCGTCACGCCCGCCGGCAGACCGGAAACGGATAACGTCACGCTGCCCGTGAACCCACCGGTACCCGCGACGCTGACGCTGCTGGTTGCGGAGGACCCCGCCGTGAGCGATACCGACGAAGGAGTGGCGCTGAGGGCGATGCCCGGCGCGGCCGGTTGTATTACTGAAAACGTCAGCCCGGCGATGGTCATGGTCCCGGTGCGGGAGGCAGTTGTCGTGTTCGCCGCCACGGAATATCCGACGCTCTTGCTTCCGGTGCCCGATGCGCCGCTGGTGATGGTAATCCAACTGACATTGCTCACCGCCGTCCAGGACGCAGTCGAGGACACCGCCGACACGGCCACGCTGCCAGTCGACGCACCGGCGCCGATGTTCGCGGAGGACATGTTCAGCGAGAATGGTGGCGCCGCAGCCGCTTGGGTAACACCAAGTGAAATCCCCGCGATCGTGATGGCGCCGGATCTTGTCGTCGTCGCGGTATTGGCTGCCAGAGAGTAGTTCACCGTCCCATTACCGCTGCCGGAAGCGCCGCTGGTGACGGTGATCCAACTGACCGTCGAGACGGCGGTCCAGGAGCAGCCGGTTCCGGCGGTCACCTGGACTGAGTAGGTCCCGGCCGACGATCCCGGACTCGCGCTGGTTGGGTTGATCGAGTAGGTACACGCCGGAATCACAACCGTGACCGGCGCCGTCCGGGTGACGCCGCCGCCCGACGCGGTAATCGTTACGGCCGTGCTGCCGGCCGCTGCCTGGGTGCTCGCATTCAGGGTCAGAGTGCTCGCCGTCGAGCCCGCTGGAATCGTCGCGGGCGAAAAGCCTGCGGTCACGCCGGCCGGCAATCCGCTGGCCGAGAGCGCAACGGCCGCATTGAATCCTCCGCTGACGCTCAGGGACAACGCCGAGGTCCCGCTCGCACCTCTGGACACAGTGACAGACGCCGGTGAAGCGCTCAACTGGAACGCGGGAACCGGCGGCCCCGTCGAGTCACTCCAATGGTTGACCATGTTGGCTGCATCCACCGAACCCAGCCCCGTTGCCAGGTCGTACCCGGCGCCGGCGCTATAACCGGTGACACCCGGTACCGAGTTGTTTCCGGTTGTGACATCGTGAAAGACCGCAGTGCCGCCGGTGGCCTGTTTGGAGGCCAGAGTGTAGAGCGCCGGGTTGATATTACCCAGGCGCACTCCCGCCTTTTGGACCGCCAGGACAACCACGCTGGCGAAGGACGGCGCCGCGATGGACGTTCCCGATACCAGGTACAGGCCCCCGTTCATGTCGACGATCTGGGAGTCGTGGGACGAGGCGTTGAGCGCCACGTCCGGAAC
>PMTT01000751.1:9347-11330 GCA_003167275.1 Bryobacterales bacterium
CAATGCGGATTTCCAGTTGGAGGCACTGGTTGGGGACCAGTACGCGCCCGGATTCGCGGTGTCGTTGAACTGGGTTCCTCCCACGCACGTGCTGAACGGGGACGAACACAGCCCATTCACGCCCTGGCCTCCCGTAGCCGTGCTCTCCGAACCGCTATCGCATCCGGCCGCCCCGGCGTCTCCGCTCGCCACCATGGCTGACATACCTTGCGTTGCCGCCTGCTGCCAAAGAGCGTTCCAATGCTGGTTCCAGGAGGTTCCCATGGCGCTCTCGCAGCTCCCGAAACTCAGCGTTACGACCGGCGCGAGATTGTGATTGACGATGTACTGCACCGACAGATCGACGCCATCGGAGGCGTTAGTTGAGGCCGAGACCACGAACTGGACCGACGCCCCTTGGGCCGCCACTCCGGACCACTCCACATCCAAAGTGGCTTCAAACTGCTCAGACTGGTTGGGTATACCGGGATTGGTCCCGTTCAGGATGATGGTAGGATCTTTCGCGGGCAGGCCGAAGGTGCGCCGGAACGCCTGCACATCCGAAAGGTTGATGTTGCTGCGCCCGGCAACGGCGATCGACTGGCCGGTGCCATCGATTGAGGATCCGTATAGCGGCGTGACATCGTAGATCGTCGTGAAGTCCGCGGGCGCCAGATAGTGCGTGGTGCTGTTGACGCTATATTCCGGCCGGCTCCGGTACGGGACGACCGCTAAGGGTGCGACGCCGGCCAGCATCGGCTTCGAGTGGAAGTCGTGCAGAGAGGCGATCCCCTGGACTACCGCGTCGAGCGCCGCGGGAATCTCCGGGGCGGTCGAGTTGGCGAAATGCCTCTGGCCGTTCACGATGTAGACGTGAATCCCTGTGTGAAAGGCCGAGGCCACCTCGGCCGCCGTCCCGCTGAAGACCACCGAACGGCGGGCGGGTGACACGGGCTCCACGGTGAATCCGTGGCCCTGGAGCCAGTTCACGATCTGCCAGAGATCGTCCTCCGAGACGCCGAACTGGCTGCCGAACTCCTCGGGAGTGAGCCAGCGATGGTAATCCGGCGATGCCGGATCCTGTTGCGCATCGAGGAACTGGTCTAGAGCCGACTGTTGGTCCGCATCCGGAGACAGCACCAGAATCATCCGCTCCATGGGCGTGTCGGGAGATGCCGGACCGGCATCGTATTCGGCTCGCGCGAGCGGATGCCGGTCGCCAAGGCGGGGCACGGTGAAGCGGTCATCGACGATGGCGGTTACGCGGTTGACAGGGTGGACCGTCCGCTGTGCGACGAGCGAGCCTGCCAACAGGAAGACCGACAGAGCTAGCCTGAATAGGAGTTTGAAAGACCTTTGCGGTTGTGTCATTAACCGACTTATCGACGTGCACGGCGGGCCGATCGCGACGGCAATTACCTATTTCGGATTCTTATATCCTTAATAGATATCGCGGAAACACTGGGGCGGCGGAGGCGAGTACTCTGAGGCTAAGTGGTCTCTTTTGGGAGCCTACTACAACTCATAGCGGATGGGTTGAGCAGACAGGACATAGGCGTCCAGGACGATGAGAAAATCGCCGTTACTCGTCTTCGGCACCCTCGGGAAGCACCACCTTGTCATAGGTGCCAGCTTCCAGCTCCGATCGAGCCATGTTGTTGATGGCCTCGTGCCGGGCGGCATCCCGCCGCCGCTTATAGTCCAACAGGTCCCGGAGATAGATCCGGCGGTGGGAGCCGACCATGTGGAATGGGACTTCGCCGTCTTTAACGAGCCTCACCAGGAAGGAACCAGTGACGCCGAGTATGTTGGCCGCTCGCTGTGTGGTGACTTGCTGATGTACCGGCACGATTGAGATCACCTTACTCGAAGTATACGAAATACGAAACAAAGATACAAAAACCACCGAGGGCGGGTCGAGGACCTGCCCTACTTCTTGTGGATCTCTTGCAGGCTCCAGACGCGGATGGGGTCGCGGAGCTTGGCCGCTACGGCGTCGGCGGC
>PMTT01000751.1:11349-12560 GCA_003167275.1 Bryobacterales bacterium
AGCAGATCCACGGCGTTGGGACGGCCTTCGTTCACCTTGAGGACCGTCTTGCAGGGCAGGCCGGCATTGCGGAGCGCGCCAGCGGTGCCGCGCGTGGCTACCAGATGGAAGCCCAGTTTGATGAAGCGGCTGGCTACCTCCACGGCTTCGGCCTTGTGGTGGTCGTTCACGCTGATGAAGACCGTGCCCTTTTCGGGGAGCGGGCTGCCGGCGCTGATCTGCGCCTTCAGGAAGGCTTCACCGAAATTGATCCCGACCCCCATCACTTCGCCGGTGGAGCGCATTTCCGGGCCGAGGGCCGGGTCGACGCCATGGAATTTGTTGAACGGGAAGACCGGCGACTTCACGAAGTGCTGCGGGACGGAGAGCGTGCCGGAGGTCCGCCCGCCGGTAAGCTCCGCGTAGTCCTTCAGTTTGCGGCCCCACATCAGGCCAACGGCGATCTTGGGCAGCGGCACACCCGTTGCCTTGCTCACATAGGGGACCGTACGCGAGGCTCGCGGGTTCACTTCCAGCACATACACCACGCCGTTCTGGATGGCGTACTGCACGTTCATCAGCCCGATGACGTGCAGCGCCTTCGCCAGCCGGACGGTGTAGTCCTGGATTTCGGCGATGGTCTTCTCCGGCAGCGATTGCGGCGGCAGCACACAGGAACTGTCGCCCGAATGCACGCCCGCTTCCTCGATATGCTCCATGATGCCGGCGATCAGGACGTCCTCGCCATCCGCGAGCGCGTCCACATCCACTTCGGTGGCGTCTTCCAGGAAGCGGTCCACCAGTACGGGGCGCTCCTGCGAAAAGGTCACCGCCTCGCGCATGTATTGGCGGACCATCTCCTCGCTGTAGGCGATCACCATGGCGCGGCCGCCGAGCACATAACTGGGGCGGACCAGCACCGGGTACCCGATGCGCCGAGCGATTTCGCAGGCCTCTTCGACGCTGGTGGCGGTGCCGTTGGCGGGGCAGGGAATACCCAGCTCGTCGAGCAGCTTGCCGAATAGCTTGCGGTCCTCGGCGAGATCGATGTCCGCGGGGTCGGTGCCGATGATCGGGACGCCCATGCGCTTCAGCGGGAGGGCGAGATTCAAGGGCGTCTGCCCGCCGAATTGCACGATCACGCCGTCGGGCTTTTCGGTGTCGCAGATATTGAGGACGTGCTCCAGGGTGAGCGGCTCGAAGTACAGGCGGTCGCTGGTGTCGTAGTCGGT
>PMTT01000713.1:0-3369 GCA_003167275.1 Bryobacterales bacterium
GCAGGCGGCGACCGCCTGCTCCACGGGGGCCTCGGCTTCTGGTGTCACAGGCCGTTTGTACAAGGTTTTAATCCCCAGGTCCTGATAGAACTCCAGGTATTTGCGGAGAAGATCAGTGTCCATTGGCTGCATGCAGGGCCAGCCGCAATTTCAAAACATGATCGAAAATGTGGTCGGCAATCTCGCGTTTCGGGGCGCGCGGCAGGGGGATGGACTCGCCTGTCCGCAGCACCAGGATGACTTCGTTCTGGTCGGACTCAAAACCGCTGTCGCTCACCCCCACCAGGTTGCCCACCACCATATCGCAGTTCTTGGATTCCAGCTTGCGGCGGGCCTCCTGCTGCAAATTCTGGGTTTCGGCGGCAAAGCCGATCAGCAGGCGGTCTCCTTTCTTGCGTCCCAGTTCCGCCAGGATGTCGGGGGTGGGGTCGAGTTCCATCGAAATTCGGGCAGCGGTCTTCTTGACCTTCTGGTCGGGCACCTTGCTCAGATGGAAATCAGCGACGGCGGCGGCCTTGATGACGATATCGGCCGGCCCAAGATGCGCGAAGACCTGCTCGCGCATTTCGATAGCCGTGCGAACGTTGATGATTTCGACTCCAGGCGGAGGCGGCAGGTGCACGGGACCGGAAATCAGGATGACGCGGGCGCCCCTGGCAACGGCGGCTTCCGCCAGGGCATACCCCATCTTGCCGCTGGAGCGATTGGAGATATAGCGTACCGGGTCGAGCGGTTCCTGAGTGGGGCCGGCGGTGATGAGCAGGGTTTCGCCCTCCAGATCGCGGCGCTGATGCACTTCCCGCGCGATGGCCTCGGCGATGATCTCGGGGTCCGCGAGGCGGCCCGGCCCCGTCATCCCGCAGGCCAGGTAACCGCTGTCGGGTTCCACGATCCGATGGCCGCGCCCGCGCAGCGTGTCGAGGTTGGCCCGTGTGGCGGGGTGCTGCCACATGTTGACGTTCATCGCGGGCGCCAGCACCACGGGGCCGGTGAAAGCCAGGTACAGGGTAGTCAGGAAATCGTCGGCCAGACCATGCGCCATCCGGGCAATCAGGTCGGCGGTGGCCGGGGCGATTACCAGGAGTTCGTGCTCCTGGGCCACGGAAATGTGCTCGATCGCACTTTCGATGGCGAACAGGTTGGTGAGCACCTTGCGTCCGGTGAGGGCGGCGAAGGTCAGCGGGCGGACGAACTCCTCCGCGGCGGGGGTCATCACCACCTGAACTTCGTGCCCTTCCTGCATCAGAAGGCGTGCCAATTCGGCAGCTTTGTAAGCAGCAATTCCGCCTGCGACGCCAAGGATGAGTTTCATAGGGCGTGGCACAGGCATTCTTGCCTGTGTTGGTTTTTTCTTGCAAACCAGAAAGCAGCCAAAACCGACACAGGCAGGAATGCCTGTGCCACAGTGCTCCTTAGATTGCCGGTTCCGGCAGCGGGCGATTCTGCACGGGGCCGGTCAGGCTGTACTTCACCAGGCCGCGGCGGACTTCTTCCATCGCAATGACGGTCGGCTTCTTGGAAGATGTGGGCAGCACCGGCCGAGCTCCACCCTGCAATTGCCGGGCGCGCTTGGCCGCTACGATGATGAACCGGTACGTGCTCTGGTCTGGGTCGTCCGGGATGGTGCAGTGCGCGTTATTGCGGGGAGCCTTGTCACTCATGTTTTCGATACCTCTTCAAACTTGAAATGTGTCCAGAATGGGCCGGATTTGATCTTCGATTCTGGTCCGCCGTACCCGCTCGGCACGCACGATCGCGCTCAAAACGGCATCGGACTCGGCCAGCTCGCGATTGATCAAAACATAATCGTACGCCTTGTAATTCCTGATCTCCTCGGCCGCTTCCCTCAGCCGCCTCTCGATCACATCTTCCCGGTCCTCACCTCGCGCGCGCAACCTCTGTTCCAGGATCTGCCGCGAGGGAGCCAGGATGAAGACGGTAACAGCTTCGGGAATCCGTTCCTTTAATTGTCTCGCACCTTGGACGTCGATGTCGAGTACCAGGTCGCTGTCCCGGTCCCTGGCGGATTCGAGAATCCCCCGATGGGTCCCATAATAGTTGCCGAAGACCTCGGCCCATTCCAGAAACTCGTCGCGGGCGAGCATGGCCTCGAAGTCCTCACGCGTAACGAAGTGGTAGCTCTGTCCGTCCACCTCATGCCCGCGCGGCCGGCGGGTGGTGTACGACACCGAGAACATGAGCCCCGGGACGCTGGCAAGCAGACGAGCCACCAGGGTGGATTTTCCGGAACCGGAGGGCGCGGAGACGATGAAGACAGTGGTCATGAGAGCTTCGAGGCTGAGATCTGGACGCGGAGACGCGGAGACGCGGAGATCGGAACGCGGAGAAGAAGAAAGAGAGGTTTGTTTTCTCCGCGTTCCGATCTCCGCGTCTCCGCGTCTCCGCGTCCAAAAGAAGTCCTCCTATTCCTCATACTTCCTCCCTTACTCCAAATTTAGACTCTGCTCTCGGATCTTGTCGATCTCCGACTTCGCTCCCAGAGCCAGGTCCGTGATCGTCAAGCCCAACTCCCCCAGGCCGCCGGTCTTCGAGAGGATCGTGTTGGACTCGCGGTTCATTTCCTGTAGCAGGAAATCCAGGCGCTTGCCTACTTCACCGTCGCCCGAGAGCATCCCGTTGAGGTGCGCGGCGTGGGTCCGCAGACGCACTAGTTCCTCGGCAATATCGCTCCGGTCGGCCAGCAGGGCGGCTTCCTGGGCCAAACGTTGGGGGTCGATGTTGATGCCGTGCAAGAGGTCGGTCAGCTTATCGCGGAGGCGCTTGTGGAAGGCCGGAAGGGCGCCGGCCCGGATCTCCTCCATGCGAGCCACCAGGACGCAGATCTTCTGGCAACGATCGCGCATCTCCTCCGCGGTGGCAGCGCCTTCGCGCTCGCGGAATACGTTCAGTACCGCGACAGCCTCGACCGTGAGCTCCAGAATCGCCTTCGTGACATCCTCGCTCAACTCCTCATCCGTGCCCGTACTCAAGATGCCGGGGATGCGGAGTGCCGCGTTGAGGTCGGGCTTGGAATCGAACTGGTAGAGTTCACACGCCTCCCGAAAGGCCCGCATATAGCCATCCAGCAGGGAGCGGTTGAGAGGCCCGCCGCCGGCCGCGACGGTCCGGTTGAACGTCAGATGGATCTGCAGGTGGCCGCGCGCCACCCCGCTCTTCAAGGCGCCGCGGATGTCGCTCTCCAGGGCATCCAGTTCGGGCGGTATATGGAAATGCAGGTCCAGGCCTCGATGGTTGACACTCTTCAAGCTCAGGATAATCTCGCCCTGCTCGATCGTTCTTCTCACCCGGGCGAAGCCGGTCATACTGCGCACGCTCACAGATCCACCACCGTTGGGCCCATAGGGACCG
>PMTT01000713.1:3396-4148 GCA_003167275.1 Bryobacterales bacterium
AGGATCAGGATGGGCGCGTTCTTCAACAAGGCGCGGGCGATGGCGATCCGCTGGCGCTGGCCGCCGCTGAGCCGGATCCCGCGATCCCCGATGACGGTGTCGTAGCCTTCCGGCAGCCGCAGAATGAACTCGTGGGCCAAGGCGGTCTCAGCCGCGCGCCGCAGATCTTCCTGCGGGATGCCCGGCCGGCCGTAGGCGATATTGTTGGCCACTGTGTCGTTGAACAGGAAGGTATCCTGCGCCACGATGCCGATCTGGGAGCGCAGGGAAGCGAGATCCACGTCGCGCACGTCGCGGCCGTCTACCATCACCCGGCCGCTCGATACATCGTAGAAGCGCGGCACCAGGTTGGCGAGCGTGGTCTTGCCGCCGCCCGAGGGACCGACCAGCGCCACCACCTCGCCCGCCTTCACGTCGAGACTGAGTCCGGGGATATGGAAGCCGTCGGGAGCGCCGGGATAGTGGAAACCGATATTGTCGAAGACGATGCTTTGCGAAAACGGCGCCAGCTTCGGGGCGTTCGGCTTTTCGACGATCTCTTCGGTGTGGTCGAGGTACTCGAAGACTTTCTGCGACGCGCCCAGCGCCTGCTCGAAGATGTTGTGGATGCCCACCAGGCGCTTGACGGGCTCGTAGAGCAGCAGCAGGGCGAAGACGAAGCTGACGAAATCGCCGGGCGTGAGCGTATGGGCGTGGATGCGGATGACCGCGTAGTTCATCAGGCCGACGATGGTGATGGCGCCGAAAACCTC
>PMTT01000713.1:4206-10845 GCA_003167275.1 Bryobacterales bacterium
CGGCTGGTGCGGCGGATGCGCCGCCCGATGGAGCGCGTGGGCAGCATGACGAAAGGGAGCACGGTCAGACTGACCATCGCCAGTTTCCAGTCGTTGCTGATGACCACGAGGGCCAGGGCGAGAGCGCTGAAAATCTGCCGGAGGAAGTCCGCCAGCATCTGCGACATGGCCAGTTGGACCTTGTCGACGTCGTTCATGATCGACGACATGAGCTGGCCGGTGGAGTGCGCCTCAAAGAATTCCGCGCCCTGCTTCAAGACCTTGTCGAAGACGGCGTTGCGCAGGTCGGTGATCGACGAGAAGCCGGCGTAACTGATCAGATAATTGCCCAGGTAGTCGCAGATGCCCTTGATAAGGAAAACGGAGATGATGGCAATCGCCACCAGGGTCCACAGGGTGCGATTGTGGAGCGGCACGATCTGCTCCAGGTAGAGCTGATGGTGGAGGATGGGGCGCGTGAGGAGCGGCGTCAGGGTGCCATCGCGCGGATCGCTCCCCAGGACTTTGTCGAAGATCGGCTTGATGAGCAGCGCCATCATGCCCTGCGCGCCGCCGGCCGCGGCCATCAGGGCCACCGACCCCAAGAGTTGCGCCCAGTACCGCCGGGCGTAAGAGAGCAGGCGAGGCACGCCGTTCATGCGTGCACCCGCAGTCGCGTGAGAGCGTCNNTGGGCCGGGCCGGAATCGTTGCCGACGAACAGGGAGGCGGCGGAGAGCAGTCGCTTAGTTTCGGAAAGCGGCGGGTTGGAGATGGTGCGGAAGGCACGGAAGGGGGACAGGTCGTCGATGGGTCCGCCGATGAAGGTGGGCTCCAGGCCGGATTGCTTGAGGTGTTCGGCGACGGCCAGGAAGCCTTCCGAGCGCCAGGCTTTTTCAGCAGTGGCGGCGAAGGGATGGAGGACGGCGTACGGCCGCATTGTGGGGCGGACCCCCTGGTCCGCGCGGGTCCCCCCGGACCCGCCGTCGCCGATGGAATCGACATTCAGCCCAATGCCAAGAGGGCCGACGAGGGCGTCGGCCGCGGACCGGGGGGTCCGCCCCACAGTGAATAGCTTCGCTCGGGGGATCTCCACGAGCGGCGCTCCCAGATGGAACATGGCGCTGGCCAGGTGTTCGGCGGTATGCACGACGCGATCCACGCCTAGAAACGACTGTGCCCTGGGAATGTGCACGTTGTATACAAAACGATGACGGAAGTGTCCGAAACCGGCCCGATAGCGGGCTCCCGAGAGGGCCGTCATCCAGGCGCTGCGGGTGCCGCCGTGGAGATTGATGCAAAGCTGCGGACGCCAACCGCGCAGCGCGCCCAGGTCTGGCGGCAGAACCCGATCGAGATCGGGATTGCCTTCAAATATGGCCCGGAAGCGATCTTCCACAACGATGGCCAGCCGCAGGTCGGGACGCGCGCGCTTGAGGATGTCGAGAGCGGGCGTGGTGAGGACGCAATCCCCCAGCGACCGAAGCCGGAGGATGGCCACCCGGCTGCCCTGCGGCAGGCGATCCAGAACGCTTTCCACGGCTGCCTATTCTTCGACTTTCGCCTCGTCGACCAGCATCACGGGGATATCGTCGCGAATGGGGTAGACACGATGGCACTGCACACATTTCAAACCACTTTGGTCGGCTTTGAGGTCGACCACGGCCTTGCAGACGGGGCAGACGAGGATCTCCAGGAGCTCTTTGCTGATAGCCATAGCGAATCCTTAGTTTAGCAAGCGGCGGAGGCGGTCGGATTGGGAAAGGCAATTTTAGGCAGCACCGCGAAGCTGCCTGGCTAGCTCCTAACCGCTTCGATCGAAGCGGAAATCCAGGACCTGTTTACTGTAAATAAAGGACTTATCTGAATTTGACCGCTTCGATCGAAGCGGAAACCAGTTCGCTGCACTACAAAAGCTGCCCTTTTTGTGGATTGCCAGCGGTTCAATGCCTCGCCCACAACTTCCATGGTACACGCCAGACACCTCAAAAGAGCCGAAGCGAAGGTGGAATCTGAGGCTAAGTCATTTTATAAGTGTGGTTTGGAAATATTTTATAAATCGGTGACTGACCTGGCGGCTGCCTCGCAGTTGGAGCTGACTGCGAAGGCTTTCCTACAACAGCTTCAGGTCGACGGCCATGGCCATCGCGAGATAGCCTGCGCGGTTGGGATGCAGCCGGTCGCCGGGTCCGCCGGTCGTGCTATCGGGCACGAATTCCGGCCGCAGGGCGCCAGTTTTGGGATCCGCGGTTGCCTTGTCAAAGTCGGCCACTCCGTCGAACAGCCCGGAGGTTCGGATGAATTCGTTCAGCGTCTGCCGTTTCCGGTCCTCCGCCTCGGACCCGTGCGCGGCATTCGTGCTACCGAGCGCCGAGGTGACCGTAGCGCCGATGATCCGAACACCCGGCAACCGCGAGCGTATCCGGGCGGCCACCGTCCTCATGCCCGCCTCCACGCCTTCCACGGGAGCGTTGGCGTTGTTGCTGAAGTCGTTGATTCCTTCGAGCCAGATCACTGCCGTCACGCCGGAAAGGCTGAGCACGTCCCGATCCAGCCGTTCGAGCGCTGAGGGACCGCCCGAGAAGGGTTTCTGCGGCGAGTATTCCGCGGGTCCCACCACCTGGTTTCCGCCGATGCCCGCGTTGACGACCGAGACAGAATTCCCGTAGACCGCATGCAAGCGGCGGGACAGCGCATTGGGCCACCGGTCGTCTCCGTTGAGGGTGGATGCCGTGCCGTCGGTGATGGAGTCGCCGAGGGCCACGATCAGCCGCGTCCCGGCGGGCGCCTGCATATCCAGCGCGTCCAGAAAGAACCAGGAGGTGGTGGTGAAAGGGAAGGCCGACTCGTCCTCAGACTGCCCCTTCGCGCCGGCTCCCGGCGAGGTGAGATAAGACGTCGTGAGCGCCTTGGCGTGCCACGTCATGGGGCCGCTCTCTCCCGCGACGTGAAAACTGACCGCCAACTTCCGGCCGCCCAGTTCGACCGGAACCGGATTGCGGACGAACGACAGAGCCACCGGATCGCTCCACACCGAGCCCCCCGGTGGAATGCTGACGACCGGCTTCCCGGCAAAGTGCACCGGCTGGTTGGTGCCGGCCGCCACGGCGGCTCCGCTCATTTGCAGGCTGGCGAAAACACCGTCGAAGGTGACTGGCTGGGAACCGAGCGCATTGGAGAAACGCAGGCGCGCCTGGCGCCCCCAAATGTCCGGTTGTACGATCAAGCGAAAAGTCTGATCGCGGGCCCCGGTCTGGGCTACGGGAAGCGCAAAGCGCAGGTCGGGCTGAGCGGACGCATTGCCGGTGGGATAGGGGCCTTGCACGGAGGCCGTCCAGCTTGTGACCCACTTCTGAGCCGGCGCCGCGGAAACCGGGAGCGGCAGGAACGCCGCGGGCCAGGAAGCGGCCAAGAGAACAAAAGGCGCCAAACGCATAGGGTAATCCGCCGGAGCAACCTCAGAAACAGAATACAGCAATCGACATAGTAAGCAGCGAGAAAAGTGCAGTGGGGAAACCGCTGAGGCGGCGCTTACTTCGACTCCATCGGCCTTCCACGATTAGCAACTGGTCGGTCGCTCAGCCCGCCGAACCACAATAACGGACCCGTATGGATGGAATCGGAAATGTAAAGGTTGCCGGCGGAGTCCACGGCTATGCCGGGGGGGCTGTAGACTTTCGCAGGGCCGGCGTCAGAGCTCAATGTCCCAGACGTTCCGATCACTGCCACGGTCGTGATTATGCCGTTCGAGACCTTGCGGATGCGATTGTCACCTCCATCCGCGATGTAAAGGTTGCCGGCGGAGTCCACCGCGACTCCAACGGGAGCCGACAATTGGGCGTTGACAGCCCGGCCGTTGTCACCGCTGAAACCCCGTGTCCCGTTTCCCGCTACCGCGCTCCACAGGCCGGTCTTGACATCCAATCGCAGCACTGCGGCAAGCTCCACGGAAGCCAGGAATACGTTACCGGACGAGTCAACGGCGACTCCGTTCACGACGCCAATGCTGGTTTGAGTCGCCGGGGAGTTTGCCGGCAACAGACCGCCGGCAAATGTCGAAATTGCATAAGTCTGGCCGGATGCCTGGCCGGCTATGGTCGATAGCGTATGCTCTTGCGACCAGCCGGTTACGCCGCAGGCGACCACCAGGAGTGCCACAAACCTAGATAAGGTCATTTGAGACTCACCGGTCTGATTGTAATCCTTACGCTCGGGTTGCTGGCCGCAGTTGGGTCGTTCCAGCCCCACCCGGCAACCGCTCCCTCACGGTCGCGGCTCGGTTGCGGCGGTTGCTGATTCAACGTGAGTTAACGAGCCGCGACCGTCAGGGAGAGGTTGCCGGGCGGGGACTTCCGCCAAACGGTTACACACCCCAAACCAAGCCCCCCACGACGGCCCGATCCGGCATATACTAACTAGATTCTTCTGTCCAATTTGGGGAAAATATGGGTTTACTGGGTATCCGATCCAACCAGGTTGCAGGTTTCCTTTCTTGTTTTGTGTGTCTTGGCATCAGTGCGGCGAACGGCCAATCATCCAGCGCTCAGCCGAACCTCGCGGTAATCCCCCGCGCGCGTCCGGCGGTGGAGAGGCTGCCGGCGTCCACGTTCCGGCTGGACGTGAAAATGATTCAGGTTCCAGTTCAGGTCACCGACCTGCTGGACCGGCCGGTGATGAACCTGCCCAAGGTCGCCTTCCGCCTTTTTGAAGATGACGTGGAGCAGGATATCGCGACGCTCTCGATGGCGGATGCGCCCATCTCCACGGGGCTGGTCTTCGATGCCAGCCGGAGCATGAAGGACCGCATTGGCGAATCCCGGGTAGCAGTCGAGCAGTTCTGCCTGACCTCCGTCCCGGCCGATGAGTTCTTTCTGGTCAGGTTCAGCGACAACGCCGAGTTGACCAGCCCCTTCACACGGGATACAGGCGAAATCCGGCGGCAGTTGAGCCTGGTCCAACCTCACGGCTGGACGGCGATGATCGATGCCATCTGGCGCTCGGTGGAAGAGATGCGCCGGGCCAGCAATCCGCGCAAGGTCCTGCTGGTACTTTCGGACGGCGGGGACAACAACAGCCGGTATTCGGAGGCGGAATTGCTTTCCCTGGTGCGCGAGGCGGATGTGCGGGTCTACGCCATCGGCCTGTTTCAGCGCCCGCGCTATCTCGAAAAACTGGCGGAGGAGACGGGTGGGAAAGTGATCTGGGTCCACAAGATGAGCGAACTGCCGGAGGCCATGGAGACGCTCAGCCTGCAGATCCGCAATGAATATGTGGTGGGCTACTTCTCAAAGCACGCGCAAAAAGACGGAAAATATCATAAATTGAGGGTAGAGGTGCAACCGCCGGCCGGCCTCAAGCAGGTGCACGCTTCGTGGAGGCGCGGCTACGTCGAGCCATGAAATTCAAGCGACGGGATCCAGCTAAGAAGAAGGAGCGCAGGGGATTTAGGGGTTTTCCGGTCGCAACCATCGTATGGTATGGACCGGACGATCAGCGCGCCACCAAGGTAGCGGTGGGGGTTGTGCACGGTGAGAACGAGGGTATTACCGCCATGAAGCGCTGGTACGGCGAGGTGGGAGACCTTCGCAATGATCTCGCGGTCGCCGAAGAGATCAAGGATTTCCTCCTACTCCACGAAGTCAAATCGGTCACGATGACGGACGGCATCCTGGGCTGCCCGCATGAAGAAGGGATCGATTATCCGGGCAAGGTGTGCCCGGAGTGCCCGTTCTGGGCGGGGCGGGATCTCTTTTAGACTCTTTTAGACTGGGCAAGCTAAAGCATACCGTACCGTGCGATCAGCTCGAAGTTACTTCCTAGCCGCCTCAAGAACGGCGCGCGCAAAATGACATTGTCCAATCGCCGCGCCATCCGGTATCCCGCGCGCCAACCCGGAAATAGACCTGCCAACGGAGAGGAACCGAAATCGTACATCTTCACGCGGGTGTCCAAGCCGGCCTCGCGGAACAGGGCCGCGGTCGACTCGGGCTCCAGTTCCCGCTCGTCAGGGCTCTGATACCGTTTCATCAAGCCCGGAACGAGGAGCCGTCCCAGGGCACCGGAGGCCCGCCGGCGGCTGGGATCGAGCGAGTAGAACACGCCACCGGTGGCCAGCAGGGCCTTCACCGCTTTCGGCAGATCCGCCAGATCCCCGTCCGCGAGGTGGTGCAGGAAGAAGATGGCCATCACCACGTCGAACCGGCCGGCCGCAGTGCTGCCTTGCTGGAAACGCGCATTGGCGATGCCTAAACTCGCGGCATCCTCCTGTGCCTGCCGCACGGCCGAGGGCGAGAGGTCAACGCCAACGACCTCCGCCACATGCGGGGCCAACAACAGTTCGGTATCGCCGATTCCGCATCCCAGGCTTAAGACCCGCGACTGCGGCCCCGCGCCGGTCAACGACAGGATACGGCCGACCATGTGCTGCCGCAGGGCGCGCACGGCGGGACGCGCGAAGTGCGATTGCGCAAAGCCCGAATAGAGCTTTTCGTGGTAGGCCAGCTCGCGTTCGAGAACGCGGTTCACACTGCCTGCCGCTGCCTCTGGAAGGCGATCCAGGTCAGTAGCAGCGCACCCACGAGCATACTGCCATCCCGGAGCAGCGTCCATGCGGAGATGATTTCTCCGGGTCCGAAGCAGCCGCAACTGATCTCCTTGCCCTG
>PMTT01000656.1:0-6367 GCA_003167275.1 Bryobacterales bacterium
TTTATGGATGGAGCCTGACTCCGCAACACCGGCGAGAGACCATGCGCGTTTACGCATCCGCCATGGACCTTGGAGTCCACCTCGCCGCCTGTGAAGTCGCGGCTACAACCCCAGAGGCCCGCGATATTCCAGAGTGCTCTGTCCTCCCGAGTGATCGTAGATAGTGCCAGATGCTCTGGCGCCACATTTTCGGGTCGCCGATCCCCCAAAGCCGAGGATGGTCTCTCATTTGATCTATCTGATTTATCAAACCCATTCCGTCCATGCAGGACTTAGTTCGGACTTAGTGGCCAGGCGGGGAAAAGCTTTCACGCCAAGCAAGAACCAGTACCGCCAAGAACACCAAGAACAAGCCCGGACCATGACTTTGTGCTTCGGGTTTTTTCTTGAAGCGGAGGCGCATATTCCGCACCCGCTTCTCTGGTACCATGAGCGATATGCAACTCACGATACGGCTGCTCCGGGAAGTGGACGGTCGCTGGATCGCGGACGTTCCCGAGTTGCCCGGAGTCACGGTCTACGGGGTAAGCCCGGAGTACGCCACCATGAAAGCCAAGGCTCTCTCCCTCCGTGTGATTGCCGAGGACATCGAGCACGGCGAGCTGCTGCCGGCAACCGACTCTTTGCAGTTCTCCGTAGCCGCATGAGCGAGTGGCCCGCGACGAAAGTCCCCGCGTGCTCGCGGCACTGAAGCGGATTGGGTGGCAAGTCGTCCGCAAACTAATGCCCACTTGCGCGGTGGTTACCGTTTTGGTAACCTGGAGGCGGTGAGGGTTATCAGCAAGACGGCGATCACCGAATTCACCAAAACGCACAACGACGCGCTGGAATCGCTATTGCACTGGCACAGCGTGACCAAACGCGCGGCCTGGAGACACCTGGTCGACGTCCGCGCCGACTTTCCTCACGCCGATGCCGTGGACCTGTTCACGGTGTTCAACATCGGCGGGAACAAGTACAGGCTCGTCTCGGTGATCAAGTACCGATGGCAGATCGTTTACATCCGCCACATCCTCACACACGCCGAATACGATGAGGGGAAATGGAAACTATGAGCACAACGCTGCTCGATGAACGTCAGTACCGGAAGCTCCTTGATGAGACTCTGCCCGTCGTCATTCGAACGGAGGCCGAATACAGTCGGCTGCTGACCACCGCCGCCGCCCTCATGGAAAGACCGGAGGACGAGATTTCCGAGGAGGAAGGCCGGCTTCTGGAACTGCTCAGCATCCTGATCGAGGAATATGAGAACCGGGCCCACCCGCTCCCAAAGGCCGAGCCGCACAAGATGCTGGCCTACCTCCTCGAAGAGAAGAACATGAAGCCGAGCGACCTTTGGACCGTGCTGCCCAAGAGCCGTGTGTCGGAGATCTTGAACGGCAAACGCAGCATCAGTAAGACCCAGGCCCGCCAACTTGCCGATCTCCTGCGGGTGCCGGTAGACCTGTTCGTGTAGCTTCCTTGCCCCGCCCGCTACCGCCGCGACAAATTTGCGCAGCAGCATTCACTTTCCGGCTGGCGACCTGGGCGATGGCCGGCACATGACGCACGGAAGCAAGCGCTGACGATCGCGTCGTGGCTTGAAATCCGTTTCGGCCGCGCCTTGGACTGGGCAAGCTAAAGCATACCCTACCGGGCCCGCGCACGGATGATGAACTGGTAGGCGAACAGGGTCCGCCAGACTCGGGCGCATTCCACCGACAGGCGCTCCATGGACCGGACCAGCCATGTACCGTCCCAGGCGGGCAGTGCCAAGCCAACTGGGACCGCCGACGAAACTACCGTCTCCACTTTGAATCCGGCGCGATCCAGCAGGTTGACCCAGCCGCTCCAGGGGTAGAAGTGCAGATGCGTGCTGTCGAACAAGCCGCGCTCGTGCTGAGGGAAGCGGCCCATCAGGACGTTCCAGCGGAAATACCAGTGGGCGCTGTTGGGCAACGAGGCCATCAGCGTGCCGCCGGGCGCGAGACGCTCGCGGCATTCCTTCAACAGCCTCAGGGGATCGCGCAGGTGCTCGATCACGTCGGCGCAGATGATGTACTCGAATTTGCCGTCCACGGGGCCGAGGCCATCGTCCAGATCGCCGCCTGAGAACTCCACGGTGGCGGGATGAGGGGTGCCGGGCCAATCGATGCACGATACCGAGTAGCCGCGCTCCACCAGGATCTCGGACAGGTACCCGGCGGCGCACCCGATGTCGAGGACACGGCGTCCCTCGCCACGCTCCGGGAACTGCGCCAGGAGCAGCGTGTGACTGCTGTGGGGTCCTGCTTTGAGCTGGTACCGGGGCTTGATGTCCGCCTGCGCCGCCATTGTTCGCTCTATTATTGCATGTCCCAATCGGAGGGCTGGAAAAGGTTTCCCCCTGTTAAGGAGGTGGGCGTGGGCTCAGAGGCCATAGAAACGCTCCGCCGTTCCGCCTAGCAATTCCTCGCGGACTTCGATGGCCTGCGCGCCGATGGCCTGCGTGAAGGCCGCCAGCGAGGCTTTCCAGGTGGTGTCGGGCAGTCCTTCCGGCCAGTCGCTGCCGAACATCAGGCGGCGGGGGCCGAAGACGGCCAGGGCGTGCTGCACCGAGGGGCGTGGGGCGGGGGCCAGGCGCGCGACGGCGCTCAGCTTGCAGAAGACTTGGGGGAATTGGGCGGCTTGGGCGAGGTCTTGCGCCCATTGGTCGGCTAGGGCTTGGGGGGTGGCCGGGTCGGGATCGCGGGCTTTCCGGCTGCCGACGTGCGCTTCCGGAATTGCGGGTCCAGGGGGACCCGCGCGGACCAGGGGGTCCGCCCCACTACTGATGATGACAGAGCACGAAGGCTGTCCGACGTGGTCTATCACAATGCGGAGGGTGGGGAAGCGGTCTGCTATGCGCGGAATCAGGCCGGGAGGGGCCATCGCATCGAGCGGGATGTTGCGGCGCTCCAGTTCGGAGAGGGCTTCCGGGATTTCGTCGGTGAAGTGGTGGCAGACGCCTTTGAATCGGGGGTCGCGCTGGTAGTCGTCGAGGAGATAAGGAAGTCGCGGGTCGCGGAGGTCGGCGGAGACTACGATACCTCGAACAAATTCCGGAAAAGGCAACACAGGCAGGAATGCCTGTGCCACGACTACCGAGCCATTGAAGCGGTTGCGTTTGAGGATGGTTTCCAGGTAGGCGAGCGAATATCGTTCGGAAAAGGAGTGGTGGGAATCGATGCGCAATTTAGAAGATGAAGCTGATGCCACCACGGAAACTGCGCGGCGATTCTACCAGCAGCAGTTGCTGGCCGTTGCTCATGTTGATCGGCAGATAGCCCTGGGCCAGCATGTTTCTCAAGTCAGCCGTCGCTTCCATGCGCCAGGGTAGCATTCCGAAGCCCGGGATCGGCTGGCGAATGTACAGATTCAATCCGGGAGTCTGGCGGATGGCCTGGGTGCTATAGAGATTGCCAGGCATGGCCCAGCGGCGGTCATTGGTCAACTGGTAGCTGGCGATCATGTGGGTGCCGGTCCGCGGAATCGTGGCGGTCACGCGGGTAGTGGCCGCGTGCCTGCGGCCGGCGTGGATCATGGACCGCAGTTCGTCGGGGCTGTTGCTATCGAGTTCCCGCTTATCCACGGTCAGGGCGCCCGTGGCCCCGTACAACACGGTGGCGCTGACGTGTTCGCCCAGATTCTGCGTTACCGCCGCGGTGTATCCGGTGGTGCGATAATCGCCGGCATTGAAGATCGAACTGTCCGAGAAGAGGTCCGGCAGGATGTCTCCCCCGCTGAACACTCCGGCCGGCGCGACGATGCTGAGAGCCGCATTGGTCACCGATTCGCGGTGGGCGGAGATGTACCAGGTACGGGATCCGATCTTGCGGGAGTACGTCATCTCGTATTCTTCGCCGCGCTGGATCTTGGGACGGCCTGCGAGCAAAGAAACGCTGGGGAACATGGCGAGGCTGTTCAAGTCGCGCTGGAGGTCGGAATCCGGGGAGGTGGTGCCGGCGAGATCGGGACGCGCATTGCCCGAGGTGTAGGCGAATTCGAGTTGGGCGCCGTCGCTGATCGCGTAGACCAGGCGGGCATACGGACTGAGGTAGTTCAGATGCTCCACGAATACCACCGAATCCATGGTGAAGCCATATTGCACAGAGATGTCGTCGGAGACTTGGGCGCGGTCGTCGAAGGCGGCGGACATGGTGCGCAGCATGGGCAATGCGGATTCGTTACCCGAGAGAGACGCTCCCAGGCGCGCGGGGGCGAACAACTGACGCATGGTCAGGGAGAATTCGGGGGTCTCGCCCGCCAGGTTGCGGCTGTAGCTGGTCCGGAATGCGGCGGTGGGCACGCCGGTTTGCGATCCGTATCCCACGTTGCCGCTCACCTGCACCATGTTGTTGCCGTACAGGGAGGTGGCCAGGGCAAAAGCGGTGCCGAGATCGGCTTCGTTGCCGACGCTGGAGAACAACCCGCCCTCGCCGGCCGAGACCTTGAAAATCCCGCGGGTGTCGGTAAATGCAGCCGAGCGATGGGTCGGGGTCGGATTGGGATCGAGAGTCTTATCCAGGAAACGGAGTACCGGCCGGGTGGCCGAAGAACTGCGCAAAACCCATTTCCAATCGTCGGACATCAGGCCGCCGTTTTCGAGGGATGGGTAGGAGAACTGGATTGTGCTGAATACACCATTGAGGTTGACATTCAGCACACTCCGCATGCCGGGCTGGACCAGGATGTTCTGGCGGAACGCCGGCAGAAAAGTTGCCAGCGTGACGCGGATGGAATAGAGGTCGGGGAAAAGACTGACGAACCGGAACTCGCCGCGGTCATTGGTGCTGACCTTTTCGGACATCCGCTCCTGACGGTTGTAAAGCATCACCGTGGCGCCCATCTGGGGGATCCCGAGCGCATCGGTAACCACCCCGGTGATAGCCCCAGAGAGTTGGAGCGGAGTGGCAGCCCGGGAGACATTGGCCTCCAGGATGCACGCCATTCCCCACAACAGCGTCGCTACCGTCTTGTGCGTCTTCGTTCCAAACATCCGACGCTCATTCTTTAGTGCGGGCGGTCCCGCTTGTCCTTAGATTACCGTAAACTGGGCCGACGGCGTAAGTACCTGTTTTCGGTTCTTATCCGTAATCTTCAGTTGTATCGTGTACTGTCCCGGCGCTAAGTTGTTGAGGGGAAGCAACCTTTCAATCGTCACCTGGCTGGCGGAGGCGTTCGGAAGCTGCGAGATTTCTTCTGTAAAATCGAAGATTTTCTCGTTGCTGCCGTTCTTCGAAAGTACGTATTCCACCTGTCCATCCGGTTGGTGGGTCGTCTCGTCTGCCCCTAAGTTGTACACTTTCATATAGATGCCCATCTTTTCATCGCGCTTGAAGACGTCCCCGATGCGGGGGCGCACTTTGGAGTCGCCGATGACGAACTGGCCGACGCCGATGCTTCTGGTGGGCAGCTTGCCGATCTGGTCGGCCAGCACCAAGCTGCTGGTGGAGGCCTTATCGGCATCCAGGCGCGGCACCGTAATGGCGAATTCCTGAGCGCTGAGATTGCCCCCAATCACATCCTTCGCGATTACGTTCAGCCGGTAGGTGCCGGGCGCCAGGGGTACCGTCTTCTGGTACAGCGACTTGTTCTTGGCGTACTCCTGCAGCATCTCATTGGGCGCGATCACCTCGACCGTGTTCTCAAAGTTGCTCACGGGACGGCGCGTGAGGGAGGTCATGGTCCCCAGAATGTTGACGGCCGCCTTTTGCACTCCCTCCTTGGCCTGGAACTGCAAGTCCTTATTATCGAACTGGATGGTGATGTTGGTGAGGACCGAGGCTTCGGTGACGGGGAAGAAGTCGACCTGCACCTTCATGGGCAGGACGTTGTAGCTGATCCGGGACATGATGACGGTTTCCAGATCGCGGAATTTGATGGTGGGCGGCTTCTGCAGTTTGGCGAACTGCTCGATGCGGTTGAACTCGTTCATGCTCTGAGTCTCGCCGCCGAACGGAACGCCCAGGTGGGTGCCGTCGGTGCGGTTGAACCGCGCCGTCTTGTCGGACATCCCCATCTGCTCCATCATGGTCAGGCCGGCGCCCGGGACGTACAGCAGGGCGTCCTTTTCGGACGGGTCGCTGGTCATCCGGTACTCGCCCGACATGGTAGGGTCGACGAATTCGATGATGATGTTGTTGCCGATATCTTCGATATACCGGTAGCGCCACTGCTCGAACGGGAATGTGGAAGTGGTGCCGCCGCCTTCTTCGGGGGGACGCTCATAGGTGCCGCCAGAGGGGTGCGATTCGATTTCGTCGGGCGGGCCGAACGTGATGTAAATGCGCCCGCGGTCGGCCTTCCAGCCGGGGATGCCAGAGGCGTAATGCTCGTTGGCGTAGGCGATCCGGCGGTAGTGTTCCTC
>PMTT01000656.1:6439-13707 GCA_003167275.1 Bryobacterales bacterium
TTCTTCTGCCGCTCGGACATGGGCCTGGCTATCGTCTCACGCGCTTCCTTGAGCGACTTCTTGGGCTCGGCCTTTTTGGTGTCGTCCTTTTGGGTGTCCTTCTTGGGATCGTCGCCCTGTTGGCCCGTAGCGACGAGGCACACCACAGCGCACAAGAAAAGACAGGAAATCGAAAGGCGTGTAGCAGACATACGGCTCACCGCTTCCTCAAGACAGGCTAATCAGCTCAGATCCATTTTAGATCGAATAGTTTGGGCGGTCAATCCCGTGAATCGCGGGCACAGGTGTGGTGGGGTGGAGGCAGGGGAAGAGTGGGTTGGACGCGGAGACGCGAAGACACGGAGATCGGAACGCGGAGAAGACAGGAAGAGAGAAAACCAAAAGAGAGAGAGGGAAAGGAGGATGCGTAGGGGAAGGCGGAGCGGCGAGGCGGTCCGGGGCACGTTCCCAATAGCACCAACCCCGGCGAGCGAAGGGAGCCTGCTATCCTCTTAATTTATGCTCAGCGAGAAATTGCGCGATTCGGGCGTGGTCGGCGCGGGTGGGGCCGGATTCCCTACGTACGTCAAAGCGCAATCTCAGGTGGAGTTTCTGATCGCCAATGGGGCGGAGTGTGAACCGCTTATCCATAAAGATGCCGAGCTGATGAAGCACTTCCCGGCGGGCATCCTGGCCGGCATGACCTCCATGATGGAGGCTACCGGGGCCAAGAACGGGAAGTTGCCAGACAGCCAAAGAAGCATAGCGTTTGATTATGGCTTGGTAATAGCGCAACCACCAGAGCCGGCGGTATCGCGGACGATTCTGGGAATCGCGCCCCCATCATTGACGCAACGAGTTTCGCACTCGTCTGGAAATCAAGAAACTTGCACCGCCCGCCAGCAATAACCACGACGAGGGCTCCGGAGCGACTTCAGACTGATAGTCGGTTCCCGACGCAGTTGTGACTATCGCGCCTGAGACAGGGTTGCCGAGGGAATCGGTGATAAGAAACGATGTGGGCTGCAGCGGGTCAAGAAAATCGGAAAACAAACTCATGCCCACTCCAAACGTAGCAGTGGACAGAGAAAGGTCAACAGGGAAATCAAAGGGAATGCCAAACTGAAAAGAACGGTCCATGACGACGTCGATGCTCTCAAAAATGGGAATCCCCGGTGTGGCGACAATCATTTGCGTTACGTCTTGTTGACGCCCGGCCCGACGATTTGGACGACAACCGTTCCGCCGCAGGTCACCAGCGGAGTATTTGTGCATTCAAGAATTGAGTCGCCGGATACCCCGAAACCCATAATCAGGTCGCCGAGTCCTGTTCCTCCGGTGATCGTGAGTGTGTCGTAAAATGACTCGTCGGCAACACCGCCTGAACCATCAATTCCACCGGCTGCGGCGCCCAGCACACCGTAGGATGCGAACGAGGTCGCTGAACCGAATGCGCACACCCTGGAATCCGTTAACGACGAGGCAGGCAGGTTGGTGATCTGGTCCGAGTACAAGCAGCCTGAGGCAGACGACCCGTGTCCATGGACCTCCAAGTCAAATAATGTAATCGCTTGGGCCGTGTGCAGGCCACCAGCTACCAGGCTCATAACGACAATCGAGAAGAGGGCGCGTAGCATTAGAAAACCTCCGTAGATTTCGCGTCCAGCGCAGAGCAGTTTCCAGCATGTTCGCGAGAGGGCCGCTGGGGGAAGTAACTTACGTGGTCTTTCGCAAGATATTCCTCCAACCATCAACGCTAACCTCCATTACGAATGTCGAGTAAGTTACTTCACATCGCGACCTTTTCTGCCGCATGTTTGATGGGACGAACATTACAGACGCTAAAGTCGTTTAGCCGGAATAACAGGCACACTATATTCAGAAGAGGATGAACGTGGTTGCAATTGAAAGAGTACTGACCGACGACGGAGTAGCCATTGGATACCAAACCTTCGGTATCGGCCCACGTATCGTCTTGGCTCTGCACGGTTGGGGCGGTGCAGGAACAGGACACTCCTGGCGCGAAATTGTCAGCCGCCTGGACTTTACAGGTTTGAAGCTGGTCGCCATCGATTTGCGGGGGCATGGAGTATCAGATCAACCTGAATCGGGGTTTACACTGGAGCGTTTGTCCCGCGACATATTTGCCATCGCAGATCAAATTGGAGCGGAGCGGTTCGTGATCGCCGGCTACAGCATGAGTGGACGCTGGACCCAGTGGATTTCGTGTCATTTTCCCGACAGAGTACTGGGGCAGATTCTCATCGCGCCCGCACCGGCGATACCCCTTCCATTAGGAGACGACTTGCTGGAAACCTGGATGCGAGACACGAAGAGGCGGGAGACTTTCGATGCTTTCGTGCGGCAATTCACTACGGAACCCTTATCCGACGAAATCATTGAAGGCTATTTCAACGATGTGGCGCGCGCATCCGATCTCGCCAAGCGTGAAACGTTTCGAATGTGTTGCCGCGATGATTTCTCAGACGCTTTGGGTTCTACACGGAGTCCCACACTGGTGCTGGCGGGGGATCATGACCCGATGCTCTCGCCGGGTTTCTTGCGGCAGCACGTTGCCGCCCGGATTCCGCGAGCGCGGCTCGTTCGATTGAATTGCGGGCACGAGATTCCCCTGGAACGCCCCGCCGAGGCGGCGGCTTTGATCGAAGCTTTTCTCGCGGGCCTACCCCAATGACGCTTGGCCGTACAAGACACTTTGCATCTGCCGAAAGCGAGGGTCGGAACGGAGCCCATCGAGTCTGGGTTCACCACTCATGAACATCGCGGATTGGGGTGAATGTGCAGCGATGCTTTGGGCCAGGGCTGAAAGGGCCGGTTCCCTTTCCCCCAGGCCCGCGTAAACGAGCGCAAGCGCCCATTCCGACACGTACCCGGAACAGCCCTGGTGCAGTTGAAGCAGAATCTTTCTCGCGTCCAGTTGGCTTCCCGCCTGTCCATACACGTGCGCCAAAGCCGCGACGGCCAGTGCGTTGCCGTTGGACAACTCTTCTGCGTGTCTTAATTCGCGCACCGCTTGCGCAAAAAGGTTCTGCTGTTGGTAAGTCAATCCCAAGAAGTAGTGAGCAGGCCAGCAGTTGGGATCGATCTCAAGCGCGAGATCGCATAGCTGTTTGGCCTCTTCATAGCGCCTCACCAGGTAAAGGCCGCAAGCTAACTGGGTGTTCGCCATCAGCGATAGGGGATCACACTCCGTCGCGTGCCGCAATGCGTTGAGTCCTTCATCCAGACGGCCAAGCGCGATACCGTAAACCCCGTACCATTGCCAAGCCGTGGCATACTTCGCATCGATTTCAATAGCGCGTTTGAACCCGGCCTCGGCCGCCGACCAATCGCGATCGTAAAACGCTTGAATTGCGGAAAGCGTGGTTCGCGCTCCAGCCGAGCGCACATTGCACCGGAGGACCTCCTCAACCTTCTTCCTTGCATTGGCTATCGCCTCCGTAGGCGCGGCAAACTCAAAAGTGGCGGCAACCAGATTGCAGTCGGCGACTCCGATGGTGGCCTGGACAAATGCCGGGTTCAGCGCGGATGCTCTTTCAAAATACTCAGATGCCTTTTTCAAGCCCTCCAGCGTCCGCTTATCCCAAAAATAGCGCCCCTTTAGGTACAGCCGGTAAGCCGCCGCGTATGCCACGGCGACGTCATTCCCGGGTTGGAGGGTCGGCTTTGCGGTGTTGGGATTGAAGGTCGCGAAATAACCACCTTTGCCGATCTCAATGATAATGTCATCATTCTGCCCAGGTCCGGCATAGTACTCGGTCATTCGGAGCCGCAGTCGGCCCGCTTCCACACGCACGATCGGATCAATCTGCGGATCGAAGTTCCTGCGACGCTCAAACACATCGACTGCAATCCGGGCTTCCTTCAGCGGCTTGTCTGGTGAAATCACGCTGTGGTGGACCACATATTGGAGAAATCGTTGCAGACGCGCAGAGCGCCGAAATCCGGGGCTGGCACAGATAGCATTGATCCAAGGAATAAGATCTGGTCGAAGCTGAAAGTCCGGATTTGAGTCGTTCTCGCGCATTCAGGCTGGCTCCAATCTTGATCGATCATTATCGCACCGTACTGTACATCGACATTGTAGTTAGACCTTCTCCGGATTCTGGTGGACCGTCGTTTACGGGATCGCTTTCGGATAGCGCGCGGTCCGGAAGTCCCAAGTTTGTCTGATCTTCTAATCCGCTAGCTCGGCTGGCGGTCCCGAATCCGGTCCTCTGGTATACCGATCACGGGGAGCCTGACCAGTTCCAGAAGCAAGCAACTTTCAACCTACGGAGGAGTCCCTTCGCCTGGCGCCCGCGGAAGGGACCGCCAGGCCACGAAAAGCCACGGCCGGGCCCCACCGAGAATTGCCAGTCTCCAAGCGGCCGGCATCCCCCACCCTGCTATCCTCTATTTATGCTTCCTGAGAAATTGCGCGATTCGGGTGTGGTCGGCGCGGGTGGGGCCGGATTCCCTACGTACGTCAAAGCGCAATCTCAGGTGGAGTTTCTGATCGCCAACGGGGCGGAGTGCGAACCGCTCATCCACAAAGATGCCGAGCTGATGAAACATTTCCCCGCGGGGATCTTGGCCGGCATGACCTCCATGATGGACGCTACCGGGGCCAAGACCGGGAAGTTCGGGATCAAGACCAAGAACGCCGAGTCCCTGGAAGCGCTCAAGCACAACCTCCACACCGACCGCATCGAGTTCGTCATGCTGGGAGATTTTTATCCCTCGGGCGACGAGTACGAACTGGTCTACACCGCGACCGGCCGCCTGATTCCCCCGGCGGGCATTCCCCTGCAGGTGGGGTGCGTGGTGAACAATGTGGAGACCCTCTACAATGTGCACCTGGCGGAGCAGGGAACGCCCGTCACCGCGAAGTTCCTGTCGGTGTGCGGCGCCGTGAAGGAATCGAAATCGTTTTGGGCCCCGGTGGGCACTTCGTTCCGCGAGCTGCTGGCGCTGGCGGGCGGCGCGACGGTCTCCGATTTCGGCGTCTTCATCAGCGGCCTGATGATGGGAACCCTGACCTTCGATCTGGACGACGTGGTCACCAAGACGACCGGAGGGCTGATCGTGCTGCCTCGCGATCATTACCTGCTGGGCCGCAAGACGCGTTCGCAGCAGGAGATGAACCACATCGGGAAGTCGGCCTGCGACCAGTGCAGCTACTGCACGGAATTCTGTCCGCGCTACCTGCTGGGCTACGAAGTGCAGCCCCACAAAGTGATGCGCAGCCTGGGCTTCACCTCTACCGGCGCGGACATCTGGAACCAGTGGTCGGAGCTGTGCTGCGCCTGCGGCCTTTGCACGCTNNCGCAACTGCGGCGCCGTTTGCAGGTGGAGGAATACGAGCGGGAGACGCCGTTCCAGGACCTCCAACACCATCCCGCGATGGTGCGCATCAAGATGCGCCAACATGCCGGGCAGGCTGCAGATCCGGCCGTCGAGCAGGGCCAGAAGGTGAAAAAAGGGCAGGTAATCGGGCGCGTGGACCGGTCGCGGCTGGGGGCCGACGTACACTCCAGCATCGACGGCAAGGTGCGGACCGTGACTGCCGAATTCGTAGAGATCGTGGCATAGACAATGGCATACAATTCACTCGGATTGATCGAGCTGACCAGCATTGCGGCGGGGTTCCAGTCGTGCGATGCGATGTTGAAGGCGGCGAACGTGGAACTGGTGCTGTCGCGCTCGATTTGCTCGGGCAAGTACATGGTGATGGTGAGGGGCGACGTGGGAGATGTGCAGGCGGCCGTTTCGGCGGGCACGAGCGCTGGCCACTTCTCGGTGATCGATTCGTTCGTGATTCCGAACCTGCACGAATCGGTATTCCCGGCCATCAGCGGCGCCTCGAAGGTGGAGGAGATGGAGGCGCTGGGGATTGTGGAATCGTTCTCCGTGGCCTCGCTGATTGAAGGCGCCGACGCCGCGGTGAAGGCCGCGAATGTCCAACTGATCGAGATCCGGCTGGCGATGGCGCTGGGCGGCAAGGCGTTCGTGACGATGACCGGGAATGTGGCGGCGGTTCAGGCCGCCGTGGATGCCGGCGCGCAGGTGGTGGGCCAGAAGGGCATGCTGGTCAACAAAGTGGTGATTCCCCACCCGCGCCCCGAACTGTTGACTGAGATGATTTAGGTGGGGCCTGCTTTGTGGTTGTGGCGGTTTTCGATCGCGATCACGGATCTCGAGGAACCGAGGCCATTAATCCACATCGATGGGGAAGCTCACCATCCACAATTCGAGCTGCTCCAGTCGGCGCATCCAGCGAAGCTTGAAATCCTGCATCCAGGTGCGATTCGGATCCAAATCCGGTACGTCGACAACTAACTTGACGAGATTGTCGCGGTACAGCACCCCTCCATGACGCCAGTGGCCTTCCAGCTTCTGCGTCTCATAGCTGGCCGCGCCAAACTGATCGACGATTTCCAGGACCGCTTCGGCGAGCCAATCGGTTGCACTTCACGCCCGTCATTGAACTGGAGGGGGAGCAGCACCTCGAATCGCCGCCACTTGCTGCTCATAGGTTGTCTTCCCCTTGACGGTAAACGGAATGTTCTGGTCGGCCAATGATTCAAGCGCAGATTCGGGGACCAGATGTTCTCCGGACCGGAGGACTCGCCCGGAAAACCGACCGAGCAGAAAGGCCAGCGCCCGCTTCTCGGTTTCGCGGTCGGGAAATGTGATGGTGACCATGGAATGCCTGGCTCCTGAGTCAATCATATCACCCGCATTCGCCGCGCGGCTTATCGGCGCCTTTGGCGGCGCTCTGTGCCGAACAAGGGCTTAATGAAACCGAAGTAGTGGCGGCCCGTCCGCGGCTTCGGGCGGGCGGGTACATGCCCGCCCCGTGGATGCTGGCGCGCAGGTGGTGGGCCACAAGGGCATGCGGGTCAACAAGGTGGTGATTCCCCACCCCGCGCCAGGAACTGTTGACTGAGATGATTTAGGTGTTGGCAGCGCCACGTCGCCTACTTCTTCCACTTGTCGAACCACGCCAGCAAATAGAGTTGCTGCATGACGCGGTGCGACGGCCTGCGCCAGCCGTGGAACTCTTCGGGCATGCGCACCAACAGAGTCTCCTTCTTGAGGATCTTCAGCGCGCGGTAGAATTCCTCGCTCTGCGTGATGGGGGTGCGCAGGTCGCTCTCGCCAGTCATGACCATCGTCGGAGTGGTGACGTTGGCGACATAGTGGAGCGGCGAACGCACGGCGTATTGCTCGGCGTCTTCCCAGGGATATTTGGTGAACTGGTCGTACCAGTTGGCGCCATCCGT
>PMTT01000757.1 GCA_003167275.1 Bryobacterales bacterium
GGGTCGACCACCGCCATGTCCAGCGAGAAACCGGCGCTCCCCACGTGCGTGTGGACCTCGTGACCCAGGGCGGTCAACTGCCGAAGAACCTGCTCCTCGAACTCGGAGTCCGGGAGCCGGCCGGTGGGGGCGGCCACGTCCAACTGCCCGCTCTCCGCGTAGTGGAGGAACGTCTTCAGCGCGGCCACTCCCGCCGAGGCCGTCTTGGAAAGGTCCAGGTCGTCCGCGCTCAGGGTCGTGAATACCTCCGAGCGCTTTCGCGCCCGGCTGATCAGGACGTTCAGGCGGCGTTCCCCTCCGGTGCGGTTGAGTGGGCCGAAACTCATCGCCAGGTATCCCTCGGCCGTGCGCCCGTAGCCGATGCTGATGAAGATGACATCGCGTTCGTCGCCCTGCACATTCTCCAGGTTCTTCACGAAGAACGGTTCGTGCGGCGGATACGAAAAGAACTCCTCGCAGGAAGCGTCCTGACGGCGCAGGATTTCCAATTGATTCAGGATGGCGTCCATTTGAGCGGTGCTGAAGGCCGCCACGCCCAGGGTCTCCCGCTGCTCCCGGGGAAGTTGCAGTTGGCATTTAGCGTGCGCCATCACCGCGGTGGCGACTGCCTTGGCCTCGACTGGATTGGTCCGCGTGCGGCTCCGGTCGTAAGGAGCGTCTTCGACACGCCGGTAGACCAGCCCGAGCTTCGTCCGGTCCCGGTCCGGACTGGGAAAGACCACCAGCCGGTCCTGGTAGAACAGGTGGTTGGATACCGCGATCAGCGATTCGTGCCGGCTGCGATAGTGCCACCGGAGCATGCGTTGATGCGCGCCGCGGGAACAGAAGAGTCCCAGTACGCTTTCGATGTCGGAGGCGGCCGTGGCTTCCTCTTCCGGATCGTCCTCGTCCGAAGCGACCAGGGAATCGAAGAAGCTGGTAGGAGGCAGTTGCATGCTGTCCCCAACGACCACCACCTGTTGGCCGCGCACGATCGCGCCGAGCGCGTCCACCGGCTTCACCTGGCTGGCCTCGTCAAAGATGATCAGGTCAAACGTGAGGGCGCCCGGCGGAAGGTAATTCGCGATGGAAAGCGGACTCATCATGAACACGCGCTTGATCGACTGGATCGCGTGTCCGGCCTTCAGCATCAGGCTGCGAATCGGCAGGAACCTGGACTTCTTCTCAAATTCGCGCCACAGGATTCCGATCTCGCCGGCTCCTCCACCCGAGGGTAAGGACTGCGCGTGTTTCGCCGCCAGCAGAGCCCGGTTGTATTCCAGTTGCAGCAGGTCCAGCCTGCGAAACTCCGCCACCGTATTGGCGTGCCGGACCCCATCGAACGTAGCGAGAGCCGGCCGTTCCTGAAAGGCCCGCTCCAACAGCGCGGTAAGCCGGACACATTGGTACAGCGGAACCAACCATGTGTCCGCGCGCTCCCAACTGGTGGCGATGGACGCGATGTTTCCCAGCCGCTCCTGTGCGCATTCCGCCGATATCTGGTTGAACGCCACCAGGGAATGCAGCTCATCGATCCGGCTGCCCTGGGCGGCGAAACGGGATGCCAGAGTCGAGAACGGCTGGGTCGAGAGCGGTCCTTCCGTAAAGCGCGATTCCTCGATCAGCAGGCGGTCCGCCCATCGCCGGAGGTCTGTCTGGTAGACTTGGCGCGCGGCTTCGAGTTCGCGGATCCGAGCGGAGGCGGCCGCCCGATCCACCGCGATTCGAAGAGGATCGAGACACCACGGCGCAAGCTTTCCCTCCCGGATGCCATTCTGTGCGCCGATGACCCAATCGGTCTGTTTCTCGAGAAGGTCCCAGTCGGAATCGATGCCCCTCCAGGACGACCCGAACAGGCCCGTCAGCAATTCGCCGGCGCGTGCGACGATCCCGGCGCATTGGGTGGATTCGGCAATGCCATCCAGCAGGGCGAGCTGCGACCCTTGGCCGGACGGCGCCACCGCGGACGTACACATGGCCGCCAGGGACTTTTGGGCCCGCCGCCAGCGGGGCGAAAGGAATCGCCACCAACGGCCGCCGACTTCGGCTACGCTGCGCCGGAGCTCCGACGTGTCCGCGGCCCAGGCTTCCGGCCGCAGAGTCGCGTCGAACCGAAGATGGATGCCGCGATGCCGCTTGCCGGACACCAGCGCCTGCCGGATGGCCGGCTCCTGGCCGAGCCACAGCGGAGATCTGAGGGAAACGCCGGTGAGGTCGGGGGCGGCCGCCAGGTACCGGGCGGACTCTAAGAGGGTATCGACTTCTAGCGCGGTGAGGGGAGGCTCATACGAAGCGCTCGGCAAGCTAAAGCATACCGTACGCAGTGACTGCGCGGCCTTCTCCAAGGCCGCACAGGCGGATCCCGCTCCTATCGCCAGCTTCCGGATCTCATCCCGGTCGGCCGGCAGCAGAATCGTCAACTGGCTGCCCCAGAACGGGTGGCGAATGGGGGCCCCCGACCTGGCTACGCGATCTTGCAACTGCACCACCAACTGGGTCCGACGGGCAATTTCCTCCGCGGTCCAGCTTGCCGCGCCTTCCAGTTGCAGGGCGGGCAGATCGAGCCCCTTGAGAATAGCCTTCGCGTCCAGGAACTTCCCGTACGCCGTGCAAGGGCACTCGCCGCTCGCGCCGATCGGTTCGTTGACGGCTTTCGAGTAGGCGTTGAGACGATCCCTGGCATCGCCCAGCAGGCTGAGCCCGGCTTTCGATGGCGGGCTTCCCGGACGCTCACCCAGCGCGGTTCGCCGCAGCTCCCCGATGATGGTCTTCTTGTTGGTGCGGTTGCTGTGTAGTTCCAGACAGGCCGCGCCAAGCCCGGCGTGGTCCAGCCGGCGCTTGACGACGTCGAGGGCTGCCATCTTCTCCGAAACGAACAGAACCCGTTCGCCCTTGGCGACGGCTCCGGCGATCAGATTCACGATCGTCTGGGACTTGCCCGTCCCCGGCGGGCCCTGGATGACCATGTTCTTTCCATCCAGGGAGTCCAGGATCGCGATGGTCTGCGAACTGTCGGAATCCACCACGTGGACCAGGTCGCGATTCTGAAGCTGGTCATCCAGCAGGCAGTCCTCGCGGTAGTTGGAAGCAGAGGGCGGAAAGCCGTGATCGGCCAGCAAGGCCTGGAGAACACCATGCCCCAGGATGCCGTCCGCCGCGGGCCAGGTCGCAGGGTCCAGGTCGCGGTACATCAGGAACTTGGCGAAGGAGAAGAAACCCAGCGCGATCGCCTCGGTATCCACGGTCCAAGCGCTACGGCCCTGCACGGCGCTCTGGACCTTCTGAAAGTAGTCGCTGATATCCAGATCGTCCGGATCCGGCAGCTCCGGGAAGGTCTTGATCCCGAAGCTCTGCTTGAGCTTCTCGGCGAGGGAGACGTTTTCGCCCAACTCTTCGCCGGTGTACTTGAGGTGAAATCGGGCGCGGGCATCGGAGCGCTCCAGTTCCACCGGAATCAGGATTAATGGAGCGCGGCAGAACTTCCCGCTATCGTCTTCTTCGCTCCAGGAGAGCATGCCCAGCGCCAGGTGGAGGGTGTTGACACCCTGCTCTTCCATCGAAGTTCGAGCGGCGTGGTAAGTGGATAGCAGTCTGGCCTGCAGTTGCGCGGACGGGTAGGCAGTCTGCAGGCGCGAATCCCTGTGCCGGGCCGCGACTTCACGGTCGTCCCCGGGCTGGGTCAACGGAGCATCACCGGTGGTGGCGGGCGGTCCGACGGGTTCACCGGCCTCGCCTGGAAGGAAGGTCAGGGTCTTCTCTTCCTTCACCAGGAGCCGGAAGATCTCGACCGGCTTTTCGTCGATCACCTCGATGCCCCGGGTGCGGAGAGGGCGGTAGTTCAGCAGGGTGTTGCGCAGGCCGAGATCGAGCAGGTCCCGGCGCGCGATGTCCAGGATTCCGGTGAGGTTGTTTGGGGCCGGCGGCATCTGGCTTGGATGTTAGATCCAGAAATGACGATATCACGCGGCATCCTCAACCCAAATTTCTGAGGAATCCTGCCTGGCCCCGAACGCCCTCGCTGGTCAAGGTTGCACGAAAGCGCAAAATGCGGCGCAACTGCTCACCCACCGAGAAACGCTGTTGTGGCGCCAAGATCATACGCTCCCCGACCCTCGCCGATGGTCTGAATGGGGGGAAACGTTGGCGAGTCTCTAATCGCCAAATCGTTTCGCGAAATAGCCTTCGCACCTCTTCGTACGAATTCGAATCCGCCGGGCGCGCCCCGGGAACCCAAAGTCCGCCCGCCGGTATCAGAAGGTGATACCGTTAGAGAGGTGGATAAGCATCGGCGGACCATTCAGGCGATTTTCGAGAGACGGGCCAACATACCTTGGGCGGATATCGAAAAAATGCTGATCCACAAGGGGGCGGAGGTGAGTGAAGGAAGCGGCTCCCGAGTGCGGATTGCGTTCAAGGGGGTTCGTGCCGTGTTCCATCGGCCGCATCCACGAAAAGAAGCGGATCGGGGCGCCGTGGCAGCGATGCACCGCTTCCTGGTAGAGGCGGGAATCGACGCGGGGGGCGGCGAGAAAGGGGGCGAAGAAGATGACCTACAAGGGCTATGAGGCAGTGGCCGAATTCGACGAAGACGCGGGCATTTTCAGTGGCGAAGTGATCAACACGCGGGACGTGATCACTTTCCAGGGGGCGTCCGTGCGGGAACTGAAGAAGGCATTCAAGGATTCCGTGGACGACTACTTGGAATTTTGCGCCAAACGGAAGGAAGCCCCGGAGAAACCATTCTCGGGCACCCTGAGTCTGCGATTGCCGCCCGAGGTGCATCGGCAGATTGCCGTAGAAGCCCGGCGGAGAAACAAGAGCCTGAAT
>PMTT01000532.1:0-5335 GCA_003167275.1 Bryobacterales bacterium
CCGTTTGGCAATCTGGCCTTAGAGAGGCGCTCTGGAGGGTTCTTCGCCATGATCCTTCCTGCGAAGCGCCCTTGGTGACGCAGCACTCACTCCGCGAGGAGCGGATGGACAAGGCGTCCTCTCCCTTGCGGGCGGAGCAGGTACCGCTCCGTATCCTCGTCGCGGATGACAATGCCGTCAATCAGAGGCTAGCTCAACGTCTCCTGGAGAAGCATGGTCACCACATTGTGCTAGCGATGAATGGGAAAGAAGTACTTGATTGCATAGAGCGCGAGCCCGTGGATATGGTGCTAATGGATGTGCAGATGCCCGAAATGGACGGCTATGCAGCCACGCGGGCGGTGAGGGCGCGGGAAGTCGCAGGAGGTAAGCATCTTCCCATCATTGCGATGACGGCACGTGCTTTGAAAGGTGACCGTGAGCTGTGCCTGGCCGCCGGAATGGACNNATGGTCAGGATCGCGTGCGAGTTGCGGTGGTATTGGCCCAGGAAATCGCTGTCCGACCCGCAAATGAGGACGAAACCGGCTGTGATGCGCCAGTGCTGGCCGAAGGCTTGGGTGTACTCGGGCTTGATGTAAGCGCCACGGCCGTTCTGGCGGATCACGGTCTCCAGGGACACGCTGCGATTGACGTCGATGGTGTAGCCGGCGTGGGCCACAAACGCACGGGTGGATCCGCGGACCGGTGAGTAGGATAGCGCAGTGCCATGTTCCGTGATCACCTGGCCCGCATAGCCGCCGACGAACGACCATTCGCCCGCCTGGCGTTCAAGCTGAAGAACGTAGAGCGCGTACTGGTCGGACTGCGGCGTGGTGGAGGTGAAGTAGGCTGTCTCCGCTTTGAGCGTGACCAGCGGGAGCGGGACTGCGGCGTCCGCGCCGTACATGCGCATCTGTGGATAGAAGCGCTGCGCCTCGACGCTGAAGGGGGCGAGTTCCAGTTGGGCGCGGTAGAGCGGCAGGTGGTCGTAGCCGTTGTAGAAGGAGAGCGAATACTCGGCGGCGCGTCCGATGTGGTTCCAGCGGGCGCCGAACTGCGGACCACCGGGGAAGTCGGGCGACTGTTCGGTGATCGGAATGCCCGCAGGGAGCACGGCCCAGCGCTGGTTCAGAATCGGCACGCGGCTCGGGGTGAGACGGGGCGAGAATACCAAGTCGATGGTGTTGGACTGGTCGCCGTAGGTGAGGCGGCCGGCGGTGATTCCGAGAAAATCGTTGTCGACGACGTTGACGAAGTCGCGCGGGGCGAAGCGGTCGGTGGGGTTGAGCACGTCGGTCTTGCCCCAGCGGATGAATTGCTTGCCGGCTTCGATGGTGAGCTTTCCGTTCGAGTATGTGGCGCTGAGGCGGCGGATTTCGAAGGCCGGGCGAAGGCGTTCGCGGTCCCAGAATGAGAGGCCGAAGTCGCGTTCGGTATCGAGGTGAGTGTCGGTGCGGGCGTCGAAGGCGCCGGCGATGCGGAGATTGGGGGTCAGTTTGTAGAAGGCTTCGTAGCGGAAGAGGGACTCGTCGACGATGTGCGAGCTGTCGTTGAGGGCGGACTGGGGATAGAACTGGGCGGTGGTCTCGAGGAAGCCGCGCTGGGTGAAATCCTGGGCGAAAAGCAACACAGGCAAGAATGCCTGTGCCACGAAGGCAACTTTCATTGGTCCCGCCGGAGCGATTGCACGGTGAAATCGTCGTCCTTCATGGGGACGTTGTATTCGAGCTTTTCCAGGCGCAGGACGGTGCGGCTGTTGCGTCGCAGGTCGGTCATCTCCAGCGCACAGGCGGTCCAGATGCCCTGCACATTGCGAATGGCGGTCTGATGCAGGCGGCGGACGAGTTGATCCTTGATGAAGTTCTCGTACTGCGCCGGAACATAGTTGTCCTTGCGGATCCAGACCCGTGAGAGGGTGTACTGCGACGTCTTTCCTTGGCGGGGGCGCGATTCGATGCGCCAGCAGGGGGCGCCATCGATGGGCTCCTCGCCGGTCAGGCGGTAGTCGTACTGATCGACATCGCGCTCTTCCAGGTCTTCGAAGCTGAAGTCGGTGCCGAAGAAGCGCGTGGAGCGGTCTTGCAGGGAGATGCGCCGGTCGCGGCCGATGGCGGGAGTCCACATCCACTGGTCGGAGGAGCGCTCGGGGTGATTGACTACCAGCAGGGCGACGCCCTTCACCTCGGCCGGAGCGGTGAAGCGGATGACGGCCTTGCTGTTGCCGTAAGAGCCGAGCCGGTAGGACTGCCAGGATTTGGTAGTGACCTTGCCGTTGGAGGTGGTCACTTCCAGGACGCCTTCGTAATGCTGCGAGGCGGCGCGTCCGCGCTTCTGGGACTCGTCGACGATCTGGCGGGCGTCCTGAGCTACGGCCGGGATGGCGAGCCAAAGAAAGATAAGGGCCACGAATGAACATGAATAAACACGAATAAGAAAACTGCTGCTTTGTTCTTTCTTATTCGTGTTTATTCGTGTGCATTCGTGGCCAATTTGTTTTTCGGAGCTTCTGTTACTCATATTCCAAAGCCTCCACCAGCGAAGTCCGCACCGCCGTCTCGGCGGGCAGGATCGCGGAAACCAACGCAGCTCCCAAGATCACCGGCACCAGGATCGCCGCGATGGCGAACGGGAAGTCGTATGACAGAGGCATACCGGTGAAACCGTGCGCGGCCATCTGCAAGTCGTAGAAAAGGAAAAGGGAGCCCGCCGCGATCCCCAGCACCAGTCCGATCACGCCGATGGAAACCGCCTCCAGCCAGATGGTGCCGCGGATCTGGGCCCGTAATCCGCCCACGGCGCGCAGGACTCCGAGCTCGCGGCGGCGGTCGGAAATCGAGACGGTCAGCGTATTGACAATGCCGAGCAGGGCCACCACCATCGCCATCACCACCTGAATGTACGTCATGCCGAGCCAGGCGTCGGCCAGCTTCATAATGTAGTCCTTGATTTCGGAATTGAGCATGACAAAGAGGTGGCGGTGATCGCCCACCCGCTCGTTGATCAGGCGGCGGAGGATCTCAGACGAAATACCCGGCTTCGCATAGACGCGGAAGATGTTGTAGGTGTCGTCCCCGAATGCGCGCACATATACGGCGCGCTCCAGAAAAATGACGCCGAGCTGATTGGAGTAGTCGCGAACCACGCCCACCACGGGAAGTTTCAGGGCGCCGGTAGGGACCGGGAGATCGATGGTATCGCCGAGGTGAATGTTTTCCAGCTCGCGCAGATTCTCCGAGACGATGATGCCCTTGCCTTCAGACGACAGGCGATTCATGGTTTTCTCATCCCCTTCGATGATCTTGCGACGAACCCGGCGGGCCAGGGAGGCCATGTCCGCCGACACGATCATCACGGGCTTGCCGCGGAAATCCTTGCGGATGGTGCGCACGGACTGGACTTCGTCGACTCCGGGGATGGCCTGGAGCTCGGCTTCCATGACAGATGGGAAGCGGAACTCGGTGGAGGCGAAATTGGTCGAGGAACTGACGAAGAGGTCGGGGTTGAGCGCGCCATCCATCCAGTCGCGGAGCGAAGACACGCTGGCGAGGGACAGGCCACCCTGGGAAGTGACTAAGGCGAGCGACAGCATGAGCGCGGAGACGGTGGCCGAGGTGCGGCGTGGCGCCTGGATCAGGCTATCGGCGGCGAGCGCACCTTCGATCGGCCGGAGGAGTTTCAGGGGCCGGCGCAGCAGCCGGGCCATTTCCAGCGAAAGGAAGGGTGTCAGCAGCAGGCAGGCGAACACCGCCAGCAGGAACCCGCCGTAAAGCAGGACGGGGTAACGGCCGAAAGGCAGGCAGCCCAGCGCGATGGCGCCCACGATCATGGCGGCGATGCGGCGCGTGCGGCTCTCGCCGGCGCCCAATACCTGGTAGCGGCCCTTTTGCAGGGCCTGGATGGGTTCCACACGCGCGGCGTTTCGCGATGGAATGAAGGCCGCGATCATGCTCATGATCACGCCCAGTGCGATGGCGCCCAGAACCAGGCGGGGATCGACCAGGACCTCTTGGGCGTTGTTCGGAACGCCGAACAACTGATCCATCAATTGAGCGGTGAAGTGGGTGATTCTGTGCGCCAACGCGAGTCCGATGGCCGCGCCGATGGACGATCCGATCAGGCCGGCGAGAGCGCTTTCGGCAAGAAACAAGGTGCGGATCTGCCCGCGCGTGGCGCCCAGGGCGCGCAGGATTCCGATCTCCGGGCGCCGCTGGGTGACGGCAATGGAGAAGGAATTGTAGATGATGAACATGCCGATGAACAGCGCGAAGAAGCTGGAGATGCCGGTGACCGCGGTATAGACTCCGAGGAGCGATTCGAACTGGCGGCCACGCCCGGAGGGCGGTTCGACGGTGAAGCCCGCGCCGAGCGCCTGGCGAAGAAGGGACTCGCCCAATTCGAGCGAGACGTCCGGCTGCAAGCCGATATCGATGCGGTCGAAGCGTGGGCCGCGGCCGAAGACTTTCTGCGCGGCGTAGATGTCCATGATCGCGAGATTGCCGCCGAAGGCTGCTGCCATGCCACCGGCCTTCAGGATGCCGCGGATGGTGAACTGCTTGCGGCCTTCCATCGTGTCGAGAGCGATTTTGCTGCCGGTGGAAAGGCCGTTGCGGGTGGCGAAATCGCGCGTGATGATGAGGGAATCGGGTTGGGCGAGGAAGATCAGGGGATCGTCGATGACATCCTCGTCGCCGTTTTCGAAATCGTAGTCGCGCAGGCTGCGGTCGCCGGTCATGTCGACGGCCAGGATCAGGAGCTTGCCTTGGCCCTGGAGATTGGTGTCGACCGAGGCCTCAATGGCGGGTGCGGCCGCCCGCACCTGGGGAAGGGCCTCGACGCGCTCCAGCACTTCTTCGCCGAAGCCTGAGTCGCCGGCCGAGACTTGAAGCTGGGTCTTGCCGGCGATGCGGTCCACGGTCTGGTTGAAGGACTGCAGCACGGATTGGTTGGCGGTCTGCATGCCTACCAGCAACGCCACCCCCAGAACGATGCCGGCCGTGGTCATGACGCTCCGCAACAGGTGTTTGCGGACGTAGGGCCAACTGATCAGGCGGAGCAGGATCATCGGCGCACGTCTCCGGCGATGCGAGCGTCGCGCAGGGTGACGGTCCGCGGGCAGCTTTCGGCGACGCTGAGATCGTGGGTCACGATCAGGATGGTGGCGTTCAGGCGCTGGTGGAGGTCGCGGATGAGGTTCAGGATTTCGGCGCCGGTGTGGGTGTCCAGGTTGCCGGTGGGCTCGTCGGCCAGCAGCACCGGGGGATAGAAGGCCAGGGCGCGGGCGATGGCGACGCGCTGGCGCTCGCCGCCCGAAAGCTCGTCGGGCAGATGATCCAGACGCTGGCCCAGTTGGACCA
>PMTT01000532.1:5431-14189 GCA_003167275.1 Bryobacterales bacterium
CCGATCAGGTTGAGAAGCGTCGATTTGCCGGACCCGGAGGGCCCCACGATGGACACCATCTCGCCGCGGTCGATCTGGAGGTCGATGGAGTCGAGGGCTACTACCTGGCGCTTGCCGTTGAAGTGTTTGGAGACACCGGAAAGGGCAATCATCTATTCCTCTGATGATAACGAAGGGAGAAGGCTTCGTTCATTGACGTTACATGTGGGGTGGCAAGCTAAAGCCGCTCCTTGATTCCTGCGCTCCGATGGCGACTGCCCCGCACAATATGAGCATGCTCATAATATATTGGATACGTGTCGCCGTCAAGGAGAAACTGAGCGTACTCGTACTCGATCGTTCCCGATTCGCCTCTCGGCCCCGATGAGCCTATTCTTCAGCTTCATCCTCGGCAGGCTCGCCAGAGCTCGTCGCTTGGCGTGACGCACATAGAGAACGTAGACTCGTTTCTCTTTTTTTTCGACCGTGAACACAATGCGATGAGATTTGAACACCAGTTGCCGGAGGTTCTCTTCGAGAGACTCCCGCTCTCGCGCGAACGCACAACGCTCCGGGAACTTTTCCAAAGTGTCAATCTGTCCGTAGAGCGCCTGAATCCACCGCGCGGCATTTAGCGGGGACCGCTCGTGGATGTACGCAAAGGATTCCCGGATCCCGGCTTGCGCCTCGGGAGTGACAATGACTTGGAATTTCACTTGAGCGATATCCCGTGCTCTTTGGCGAGAGCCTCCAGGAATTCTCGCATGGCTTGGCCTTCTCCACGCTTGGCTTGTTCCAGCCCACGGCTGATGCTGCGGATGCTGTCCAACAGCTCGCGGTCGTCCAGGAGTTTTTGATACGCTTGGGCACTCTGAACAACCACTTCCGCCTCTCCGTTCACCGTGAGAACGGCAGGTTTGCCAGACTCCTTCAGCTTGCGGATATGGTCCTTGGCGTTACGCTGAAAATCGCTCAGTGAATGGATGTTGACAAGGTCGACGGTCACAATTGAATTTACATGAAATTACATGTTTTCGCAAGACGGTTCCTGGAAGGCATGGGGGCAAACGACATCGTCAACGTGGCGGCGGTGGTAGAAGCGCAGGCAGTCGGGAATCTGCACAGAATGCCTGAGCGGGTGGGGGCGCGGTGTCGGTCTCCGGCGCTCACCATGAAGGACTAAATTCCCCTTATACCGGACATTGACTTATGCTTCGCAGTTNNCGCGTCGCTGGAAAGTTGGTACAGGACGGCAAAGTCGGCCAAATGGGAAAACCTCTCGGAAGTCCGGCAAGTGTCCTCGCACGCCGATGGGGTTCGGGTTGGGGGAAAGGTGTACACGGTATTCAACGTTTCAGGGAACAGCTTTCGACTCGTGACCGAGATTTTCTATAAGGACCAGACGATCCTGATCAGGCACGTGCTCACGCACGCCGAGTACGATAAGGGGGAATGGAAGAAATGAGCGCCCTTGCGGAGATTCAGAATGAGCAGGAGTATGCCAGGCTCCTGGCTGAGGTGCTTCCGCACGTAATCCATACCGAGGAGGAAAACGATCGCTGCACGGCGGTGCTTGAGACTCTCTTGAACAAGACCGATCGGACCGCTGAGGAAAAACGCCTTACGGAACTGCTCACGCTTCTGATTGAGGATTTCGAGGAGAAGCACTACTCGCTTCCGGCAGCTACCCCGCTCGATATACTGCGGCACCTGATGGAGTCAAACGGTCTGCGTCAGGTGGATTTGGTCAATGTGTTTGGCACGGCTAGTGTTGTGTCCGAAGTCTTAAAGGGCAAGCGCCCCTTGTCCAAGTCACACATCGAAAAACTGAGCCAGCGGTTTCATGTATCGCCGGAGTTGTTCTTCAAAAGGCTTCCAACGGCCTGAACGAGGGAGCCGCATTCCTAAGGCCCGCCGGGAACTCAGCCCCCGCCTGCCCCCTAACCCCCCTCCCCGTGCTAAGTTTAGATCCTAGGAATGAACATTCTCTTTATCGGTGACATTTTTGGGGCGCCGGGGCGCAGGATCGTCGCCGATCATCTCCAGGACATCATCCAGACCAACCGCATCGACTTGGCCATCGCCAACGCGGAGAACGCCGCCGGCGGCTTCGGGATCACGCCGACGATCGCCGAAGATCTGTTCGGCTTGGGACTGGATGTCCTCACATCAGGCAATCACGTCTGGGATAAACGCGATCTCTGGGATTACCTGGGGCGCCAGCCCCGCCTGATCCGCCCCGCCAACTACCCCAATGCCCCCGGAAAGGGCGTGGTGGTTTACCGGACCCGCAACGGCCTGGATTGCGCGGTGTTGAACCTCCAGGGCCGCACCTACATGCCGGTTACCGATTGCCCGTTTCGCAAGGCCGACCAGCTCCTCGGCGAACTGGATGCCGCGGTTAAAGTACGATTCGTGGATTTTCACGCCGAGGTCACCAGCGAGAAGATGGCCATGGGCTGGTACCTGGACGGCCGTGTGTCGGCCATGGTGGGGACCCACACCCACGTGCCCACCGCGGACACGCGCATTCTTCCTGGCGGGACCGCCTACCAGACAGACTGCGGCATGACCGGGCCGTACCGTTCGGTCATCGGAGTTCAGAGCGATATCGTCATCCAGCGATTTCTGACCGGATTGCCCGTCCGCATGGAGGCGGCGCGGGAAGGGCCGGAACTGCACGCGGTGATCATCGATGTGGACGAGGCTACCGGCAAGGCGCGCTCCGTCCGCCGCCACGCCATTAACGGAGACTGAAGAGGAATGGACCCAACCAGCGCGATTCCGGATATCACAACCTTCTATATCCAGGAGATTGGCGCGCTCTTATTCGGATTGGTGTTTCTGTTCCTGTATCGCCAGTCCAGGGCCGTGTATTTCGGCTTGTGGGCGATTGCCTGGGGTCTGCGGTTCCTGGCGGCCATTTTCAGTTTCGAGCTGATCCATACGGCGGATACGCGATGGCTGGCGCCCTACGCCACCTTCGAATTCGCATTCGTGATCGTGCTGATCTCGGCGGCGCGCGCCGGGTTTGCTTCCGGTCTCAAGGACTGGCGCACGGTGCTCCGCCTGATCGCGATCCTGCCAATATTTGTGGCGCTGGTGTATGCCATCGGCCGGTTTGAAACTCTGGAGGCCTACCATACCTCGCACGCCATGGTTTTGGGGTTCGTCTACTTTTATAATTTCCTGAGACTGCGGCCGCACCAGGGAATGGGAAGCCGGTTTTTCCGCTTCTCCCTGCTGGTTCTGGCGGTGGCATTTGTGGTGCATGCTTCCCTGTTTCTGGTGCTCTACAACCGCAGCGCCCCGCCGATGTGGGCCCGTTACCTGTACGGCGAGACGCTCTACGACTTCGTGCTGCACTGCGCGCTAGCCTTCTCGGCCATGGCGATGTGGAGTGAAAGTCAGATTGACCGCATAAAAGAACTGGGGGCGGAGCTGGACCATGTCCGCAGGGAGACACGTCACAGTCTCGACCTGGACCGGCTGACGGGCCTGCTCAATCAGTCCGCGCTGGCGACGCGCGTGGAGGAGTCGGGAGAGTTCGCAGGCGTGGTGGTGGTCTGCGACATGGACAATTTCAAAGACGTGAACGACCGCTACGGGCACCTGGTGGGCGATGAGATCCTGCGAAACATCGGCAACCTGCTGCAGAGCTCGATTCGTCACGAGGACGTGGCGTTCCGCTGGGGCGGTGACGAATTCGTGATCCTGTTTCAAAACCAGCGGGGCGACATCGCCCGCAATCGCATGGCGGAGATCGAGCTTCGCCTGAAGGAATTCCGCGTGCGCGGATTCGGAGTGCTGCCCATCACGTTCAGTTGGGGAACAGCCGAGGGACAGGGACGAACCTTGCGCGATGCCCTGGACGAGGCTGACAGAACCATGTACAACCTGAAACGGGCGCGAGCCGGAGAGAGCGCCCCACGGGAACGCCCTCCGGTACGGTAACACGGGCATTCATGCCTGTGTTGGTTTTGTCGCCGGAAACCGGCACAGGCACGAATGCCTGTGTTACTTCACCGCGACTGTGGTAACAAAGCTGCCATCGGTGCTGGCCAAGCTGCCCGCATAGACAAGCAGAATCACCTGCGCACCCGGAGGAACAGCGGACGGTATCTGAACATTGATCTGCCAGACGCCCACGAGTCCTGGAGCCAGCCCGGAGAACGAGACAAATTTGGTCTTGTCCGGAGGGTCCCCCGTTCCAGGCGGATACTCATCCGTAAACAGGCCGCCGAAGGCCACCTGCGGAGTAAACGGAGTGCTTAAGAGCGGGCTTGCCGTAGCGGGGCTGCCGTCCGGCGGGGCGTTGGGCACAAAGCCCTGGCCAATCGCGTAAATCTGGATTGTGGACCCGCGTGCCGCCGCGTTGCTGGGGGTGTTGAGGGTGAAGTCCTGGTTTAAGACCTCGGCTGGCCGCATTTTGCCGGCATATTGCGTCATCAGGACCGCCGGCGAGTAGGTGTTCATTTGTACCGGGCTAGCCGCGTATAGCCTGCCGGTAGTGGTCTGCACCACCTCCACATTCACCGTGCCGCTGGTCGGCGCACCCATGGGAACGTAGAAATTGATCTGGGTGGGGGAGACGTAGAACAAGGGCGTGGCCACGCTCTGTGCGTTGCCGTTGCTTTCCGTGTAGTTGAACATCACCGCGACATTGTCGAGGGAAGTGGGCAGCGGCAAGGGATTCGGCCGGGTAGAGTTGTCGACGGTATTCGCGCCAAACACCGCGGGACCGTTGGTGCAGTTGCTGTTGGCCGCACAAAGCGCGGCGAACATGCCCGGCGCCATGTGATAGGAGGGTAGGAAGTTACCCCCATTCATGGCTTGTACGCCGGGGACGTAAAGGCCCACCCGATTGCTGCTGTCGGTCACGATCACATCGCCATAGGGATCCAGCGTCACGGCAATCGTGAGGCCCGCCGATTGCACGGAGGCGATGGGAGCGTCATTGAAAATCAGGCTTTGATACAGGGGGTACTTCTGCACCAGTCCTTGAGAGGTATTCGTTACCCAGATCTCACCGGTGGTCTGATTGACGAAAACCCCGTGGGGGGAACCGAGATTAGAAAGAATGTGCGCCGCGGATGCGCCGCTGGGGGCGGTCCCAATCTGGTCGAAGATCAACACCCGGTTGTTGCCGGCATCCGCCACGTAGGGCCGCGCTTCGCTGTCCGCCGCCACGAGGCGCGGGGAGTTCATTTGGGCATCGGTCTTCCCGGAGGTGACGGTCGTGAAGTCCGGCTGGCCGAAGACCTTGGTGGCGGCCTTACCGATGTCCACACTCGGGTCGAACGTACCGGAATTCCCGGTAAAGGGGAAGAAGAGCACCCGGTTGTGTACCGCGTCGGAAGCCAGCAGCCCGCTGGTCCCGGCGAAGGCCAGGCCGTATGGCGCCGCCATGGTGACAGGACCCGGATCGGTGATCTTGGTGGTGAAGTTATGTTGGCCTAGCACCAGGTCGGCCTGTTCCAGCCCCTGATGGGCGAAAGGTGCGGGGAACCGCAAGATGCGGCCGTTACCGGAGTCGGCCACATAGAGGTTGCCGTTGGAATCCGTCACGATGCCCGCCGGTTCGCAAATGGTGCTGGCCGTGATGTGGTTCGGATCGCCAGTCCCGTTGCACAAACCGGAATTGAAATCCACCTGCCCGATGACGATATCGGCGCGGGAGCCGGCTGTCAAATTACGAAAATCCTTGAAGCCCAGGATCCGGTTGTTGAAGAAATCGGCCACGTAAAGGTGCGGGGTATCGCCGCTGTTATCGATCGTGATCCCGCCCTCCACTAAAGCGCCCTGGCTGGTGAACGTGGTAAAGTCGAACTCCTTGCCTTCAATCAGGTTGGGCGCCCTCATATCGAAACGGTCCTGCCCCAGGACGCGGGTGGCCGGTCCGAAGGTGCCTGACTGAAATGGCAGATCGAGGACTCGATTGTTTCCGGTGTCGGCGACGTAGAGATCGGTGCCCGAGAATACGGCGGCGGCCGGGCCATAAAGAGTGATGTTGGAGGCCGCTGGAACAAAGGTGGTCCCGCTGTTCGGGTTCAGGCTGGAGAAATTGGGCTGTCCGACTACCGCCGTGGCCTGGGGTGAGTAGCTCGTGTTAGGATCTGGCCAATTGTCGAAGGAGGGGAAGAGCAGAATCCGATTGTCGCCCTCATCGAGCAAGCCCACCTGGGGAGCGTTTCCGGGGATAAAGAAAATGCTGTTCACGGAGGAGAACAGCGTCTGGTTGGCTTGATCCGAGGAGGTGGGCGGCTGGGTGGCCGGAAACACACCCATGATGCGGGCTGCCGAGCTGCTGTTGCTGAAGGGGGGGAGGAAGACCAGGACACGGGAAAAACCGGCGTTGTCGCCGTCGGAGACAAACAACCGTCCGGACGGATCGAAGGCAATCGCCGAGGGAATAGCGAACAGGTTCGTGATGGTTGCGGTCGCCAAAGTCACGGGTGGCTGCACAGAGTTGAAGAGGCCCAGGTCGCCGATCACCAGGTTGGCCGTCAGCGGCCCGCCACCCGCGGCGACGTCCGAAGCCGCGAACCGCAGAACCCTGCGATTGCCCGGATCGGTGAGCCAGAGGTTGCCGGCGCTGTCAAAGGTGAGGCCCACGGTTTGCACGGACCCGCCGGAAACGAAGTTCAGACCTTGCGCGCCCGGCAATATGGTGCCGTTGTTGTTGGCCCGGTTGGAATTCAGATTGGGCTGCCCGATGAAGAGGTCCGGGAACAGGTTTCCGGCATTCTGGAACGGCTTCCGGAAGCGGAGCACGCGGTTGTTGCCGGTGTCGACGATGTACAGATCGCCGCCCGACACCGCCAGCCCGCTCGGCAGGGACAACCCGGACTGGAAAGTGGTCCCGGGCCCCTGGCTTAGCGTGTGGAAGAGGTCGATTTGGCCAATCGCCATGTCGGCTTTCTGGCCGTTGGTAAACCCCGCGGCATTCTTCCACGCCAGGACCCGGTTATTGAAGGTATCCGCGACATAAAGAATGTTCGGGGTGACGGAGGTATCGAGGGCGATTCCCTCGGGACCGTACAGCTCGCGGCCCTCCACCAGGTTGGGACTGATCGAAGAGAGCACGTTCTGCTCCGGGTTTGGATGCCCAACGATGCGGGACGGATAGTTGTTGAGCGGAGCCGGTGTTTGCGGAAAGCATGCAACTGCGCCGAGAATTGCCAGACAAGAGACAGATATAGTTTGATATCTCATCGAAGTTTCCAGGAGGGCGCGACGCGGGAAGCGCTCCTTTAAAGGATACCAGACCCCAAAAAACGTGGAGTCTCTAAAGGTGTACCAACCGTACTGGATCCAGTACCTCCGTGGCAAGAGTATTCTTTGCCCTGGTGGGGCGGACCCCCNNAGGGGGTCCGCCCCACCAGGGGTGTTTTCAAGGGTATCCTGGCATCATCACCACCGACCGCTATTTCACCGAGCTTGCGACCGCATTCGTGCGAGGGCGCCTGGACCAGCCTCGCGCGACTATCGAGGCGGGGCTCCAGGCCGGGTTGCGGCTGCACAAATTCAAGCAGAACACGGAGTTGCCTCGGGTTCGCCGTGTCCTCGGGATTCTGCGAGGGGTGCAGCCGGAGAGCCTCCTCGACCTCGGAAGCGGTCGCGGGACCTTCCTCTGGCCGCTCCTGGCGGAATTCCCCACGCTTCCGGTGACCAGTGCCGAGCGCTCCGACAGGCGATCGGGCGATCTGGCGGCTGTCAGAAAAGGGGGAGTGGGGCGCCTGACGGTGGTCCGGGCGGATGTGCACCACCTGCCGTTTGCGCCGCGTTCGTTTGACGCGGCGACGCTGTTGGAGGTGCTGGAGCACCTCGCGGATCCGCAACGGGCGTTACGGGAGGTCTTCCGTTCCGCGCGGCGTTTTGTGGTGGTCAGCGTGCCCTCCACCCCGGATGAGAACCCCGAGCACCTCCACCTGTTCACCCTGCCGCAACTCGAGAAGATGGCCGCCAAAGCGGGCGCGGCGCGCACCACCTTCGAGCATGTGCCGAATCACCGCATCATGCTGGCGCAACTCCCATGAGAGGCATCGTCAAGTACCCCAGAACCCCGCATTTGGACGGTTCCCGTGTGCAGCCCGGCGACGAAGACCTCGCCATCGTGAAGCCGGCCGGCCTGGAAGGACTGCCGCTGGTGATCGAGGAGAAGCTCGATGGCTCGAATGCCGGGATCAGCTTCGATGCCGATGGGACGCTGGTCCTGCAGAGCCGCGGCCACGTCCTCACGGGCGGTCCCCGAGAGCGGCAGTTCGATCTCTTCAAGCGTTGGGCAAGCTCGCACCGGGAGTCGCTCCAGGGGATTTTGGGAAGCCGCTACCTGATGTATGGGGAGTGGCTGTATGCCCGCCACACGATCTTCTACGACGACCTGCCACACTATTTCCTGGAGTTCGACATCCTGGACCGCGATACCGGGACCTTCCTCTCGACCGGCCGGCGCCACGCGCTCCTGGCGGGCTCTCCTGTGCGGTCGGTGCCGGTCCTGGCCACGGGCCCGGTACCTGCGTGGGAGGGGCTGCTCACCCGATCGCGATGCTCTTCGTCGGAGCTGATGGAAGGCCTCTACATCAAGTGGGAAGCGGATGGACGCGTTCTGGGCCGCTACAAGTACGTGCGGAGAGGGTTCCTGCAGGCGGTGGCGGATTCGGAGACCCATTGGATGGACCGGCAAATCGAGCCCAACCGGCTGCGCCAGGGGGTGGACCTGTTCGAACTATAAGCCCGTTCCCGTTTGCATTCCCAGCGCCGCCCGAATGGCGGGTGG
>PMTT01000275.1 GCA_003167275.1 Bryobacterales bacterium
AGCCACGGTCTGTTGTCCGACTGCGTGGTCCTGCCCGGCGAGTCACTGGAGGGCTTCGAAACCCTCTTCGAGAAACACCTGGACCGATTCGGCCCCCTCGACGTCGTCGAGCGCGCCATGATCGAGGAGATGGCCGCCTCTTACTGGCGCTTGCGCCGCGCCTGGGCCATCGAAAACGATCTCCTGACCAGTGAGATCGACCTCACGTCCCCCAGTGACGACCGCTCGCGCATCACCGCCGCTTTCCGCAAACTCGCATCTTCCCCCGATCTCGCCCTCCTCCATCGCTACGAAACCCGCCTCCACATGATGTACCAGCGTGCCCTCCACAACATCCTCCTCCTCCGCACCATACCTCTCGCGGGCCAGGACGTGGGGCAGGTTGTCACTGACCTGCCCACCGAACAATCCCCCACTCCGCTTGCCCCATCCTCCCCCGGCATCGATCCCACCAGCCCGCCTGCCCTGCCCCCCGAACCCACTCCCGTGGCTCCATCCACCGAGCCCCCGACCCAGTGGGACAGACCATCGTCTTCTGTGGTCTGTCAGCCCGCTGCCAGTCAGCCAGAGCCGACACCCCCAGCCGACCCCGCCCAACCCAGCCCCGTAGGGCAGATCCTCGACCATGTCATCGACCTGCCCACCGATCAGTCCGGCACCCCGCGCACCCCCGGTATACCAAACGAACCCAGTCCCATTTCCGAACACTCGCAGGATCGACCCGCCGCCCGTAAAGCCAGGCCCATCTGTCACCCCCGTGGATCGATTTCGCGCCCAGCCGCCAACCCGGAGGCCCCCCGCTGGCCGTTTCGCACACCGCGTCCCAGCCCTCGCCGCCGTGCCCGCCAAAGCAATTGCGTTGTAACACCTGACCGACTATACTCGCGTCAGGTCAATCGATGAGAATCACCGAAATCCGGTCCGCGGGCCTGCGCTACGGCACGCCCGAGGGCGGTTGGGCGAATGAGATTCGCCCCGAAGACTGTGTCCACACCCTCATCTCCGTCTTCACGGACGAGGGCATCACCGGCTGGGGCTCGGTATTCACCAACGACGAACTCGTCCGCGGCGCCCTGCACGTTCTCGAACCGCTCTACCGCAACGAGAACCCTTTGGAGCCCGAGCGCGTCAGTGAGAAACTGCATGCCAACACCTTCTGGATGGGCCGCGGCGGCACCGTCACCCACACCATCGGCGGTATCGACATCGCCCTCTGGGACATCCTCGGCAAGGTAACCGGCCAGCCCGTGGGCCGTCTCCTGGGCGGGCGATACCGCGAGCGCGTGCAGCCTTACGCCTCTCTGCTGATGCGCGAGCCACAGGCCCTCGCGGAACACTTGGCCGCGGTGCATAGTCAGGGTTTTCGCGCATTCAAGATTGGCTGGGGACCCTTTGGCCGCCATACTTTCGTCACGGACGAGGCCATCGTCCGCGCCGCGCGCGACGCCATTGGCCCGGACTGTCTGCTGATGGTCGACGCCGGCGCCAGCGACGCCTTCTGGCCGCAGGATTACAAGTGGGCGACGCGCACCGCCCGCATGCTCGCCGATCACGACGTCTATTGGTTCGAGGAGCCGCTTCCACCCGACAACCTGCACGATTACGTGTTGCTGCGGAACAGTTCGCCGCTCCCGATCGCCGGGGGCGAGGTCTTGACTCGCAGGCAGTCGTTCACTCCCTGGCTCCAGCAGCGCGCCTTCGACATCGTACAGCCCGACGTCACCAAGGTCGGCGGCATCAGCGAAGAGCGCCGCATCGCGTGGATGGCCGAGGAAAACGGCGTCCGCTTCATCCCACACGGTTGGAACACCGCATTGGGACTGGCCGCGGACTTACAACTCGCGTCGGCCCACCGGAACACCAATCTGGTCGAATACCTCACCGGATCTCCCTTCATCGACGATCTGTTGGAGACGCCCTGGAAAGTCGACGCGGAGGGAATGCTGTCCGTGCCCGAGGGCGCAGGCCTGGGAGTCACTCTCAACATGGATGCCGTGGAGAAACACACCGGCCAACGCTTCGGAAAGTCACGGGGGAGTGAGTAACTTGGCACTCAAAGCCGGAGGCAAGCCCGACCTGCCGCGACGCCTGGGGATGCTCGACGCCATCGTGATCGTGATCGGCATCGTGATCGGGTCCGGCATCTTCGTGCTCCCCAATCTGATTGCCAGGAACCTGCCGTCGCCAGTGGCTATCCTGGCTGTCTGGACAGTCTCCGGCGTGCTGTCATTCCTGGGAGCCCTGGCCTATGCCGAGTTAGGCGCGATGATGCCCGCAACTGGCGGTCAGTACGTCTACTTACGGGAAGCATACGGACCGCTCTGCGCCTTCGTCTGCGGCTGGACGTTCATGCTGGCGGTTTTATCCGGAGGCAGCGCATGGCTGGCAGTGACCTTTTCGATCTATGCCGGTTACTTCGTGCACCTCACTCCCGTAACTGGTAAGCTGACTTCGATCGCGCTGATCGCGGTGATCTCGTTCGTCAATTACATCGGCGTCAGAGAAGGCGCATGGGTGCAGCGCCTGTTCACCTTTATGAAAATCGCCGCGATTCTGGTTCTGGCCGGTGCCGCCTTCGTGGCGCCGCGCTCCTTATCCGGCGGCCCCGCCCCCGCTCCCCCGCCGATCTCCTTGGCGAACTTCGGCGTCGCCATGGCGGCCTGTCTGATGGCCTACAACGGCTGGAGTTATGTCAGTTTCGTAGCCGGTGAGGTGAAGGAACCGCAACGCAACCTGCTTCGCTCACTGACTATCGGGATGGCCGCCGTCGCGGTCCTGTATCTCTCCGCCAATGCCGCCTACCTGCATGTGATGACCGTCCCCGAAATCGCAGGCACGGAACGCGTCGGCGCCGAACTGGCAATCCGGACCATGGGCTCCACCGGCGGGACTTTTCTGTCGCTCGCAGTTCTGTGTTCGATTACCGGCGCCGTCAACGGCTGCGTTCTNNTCCTACGAGACACTCTATTCTTACTCCATCCTCGCCGCCTGGATCTTCTACACCATGTGTGTCGTAGCGGTCTTCATCCTGCGCCGCAAGTTGCCCAACGCAGACCGGCCTTACCGGATGTGGGGCTATCCCTATACGCTGTGGTCCTTCGTGGCGGTATCCATCTGGTTCATGGTGAACGCCTGCGTGACCGACCCCCTGCCGTCGTCGATGGCCTTCGTAATAGTCGCCACAGGAGTGCTGGCCTACTGGTTTTGGGGTCGCAATCGGGTGCTACGATGAGAGTCGATCCAGTCTCTGACCTCCTGATGTCGTGGAACGTTTGCGGGCCGCCGACGTGGCGCGGACACTCGTGTCTGCAGCGTCGAGACTCGTCTCGACGCATTTCGGATCGCAGCGAAAGTAGCCGCCCAGGGTGTCACATCCCCGTCCAAACCCACACTGCCGGGGCGAAGTGGGAGGCAGGGCCGGACGAAGAACCTCGACACACTCGTGCCTGCCGCGTCGACAGCCCGCGCCACATCGTGGCTCATCGATTTCACACGCCGTGGCCCGAATTCTGGGGCGGGACACACTCATGGTAGGCCTCATATTCGTTGCCGCACTCTTGATCTGTCTTTGCCTGGTGATGCCGATCGTTGCGATCGTTCGTACCAGTAAGATCCGGCATCTCGAATTGCGTCTGGCCGGAGTGGAAGCCGCGCTCCAGCGACTCATCGAGCAAAAGGCCGCGGCCCAACTGGCCGACCCAGCCGCGGCCGGGACAATCCCCGCCGGGCAAGCCCCCGCCACGCAAGCCCCAGCCGAACCAGTCCCTCCGCCGATACCTTTTCACGCCGTTGCCGAGCCAGCCGAGCCGCCCGGCAGCATCGCGCTCCCTACGGTGCCGCCCTCCGCGCCGGCGCCGCCCCCACCAGCCATCGTCACGCCGCCCCAGCATCTCGAAACAGTGATCGGGCAGAAGTGGCTGGGATGGGTCGCCATCGTTCTGATCTTCTGCGCCGCCGCGTTCTTTCTGAAGTACGCCTTTGAGAACCGCTGGATCGGCGAGTTGGGCAGAGTCGCCCTCGGCGTGGTCGCCGGACTCGTGTTCGCCTGGGGCGGGCTCGACCGTCATCGCAAGGGCTGGCGCTATCTCTCCCAGGTACTGACAGGCGGCGGAGTCACTATCCTCTATCTCTCCGTCTACTCCGCGTTCGGCTATTACCACCTGGTAAAGCAGCGCACCGCTTTCGCATTCCTCGTGATCCTGGTGGCCGAAGCCCACTTACTGGCCGTGCTCTACAACGCCCGGGCGATCGCGGTGATGGCGCTGGTGGGCGGCTTCCTGGCTCCCGTGCTGCTCAGCACCGGCCACGATCAGTACGCCGTTCTGTTCACCTACATCGCGGTGCTCGACCTGGGCATGCTGGGAATCGTCGTGGCGAGGCGCTGGCAGTGGGTCGGGTCAGTGGCTTACGTGGGAACGCAGCTTCTCTTCTGGGGCTGGTATACGGAACATTACCATCCCGAAAAGCGCGTCGCGGTGCTGTTGTTTCAAACCGCCGTCTTTGTGCTGTTCATGCTCGCCGACCTGGCGCCTCACCTGCGTAAGATCACGGCCGGGTGGGAGGAGTGGATTCGCCTGGCCGTGAATCCCTTCGTCTTTTACGGCATCTGCTATTCCCTGCTCAACGACGACCATCACGATTGGATGGCCGTGCTGGCCCTGGCGCTGGGGATTGTGTATGCCCTGCTGGCGCGCGCCGAACTCGCGCTACGCCCCTCCGACCGCCGCATGCTGATGGTGACCGTGGGGACGGCACTGACCTTCGTCACCGTGGCGATCCCGGTGCAACTGGAGTCCAACTGGATCACCATCGCGTGGGGCCTGGAAGCCCTCCTCCTGATATGGTCGAGTTTCGAGGCCGCAGCGCCGCCTCTCCGCCTGCTTTCCGCAGCGGTCTTCTGCCTGTCGTTGTTCCGCTTCCTGTTTCACGATACGCCGTGGGAATCCCGTGCGCCGTTTACGCTGGTGCTGAACCGCTATTTCCTGGCCACTCTGGCGCTGGCCGCGTGCTTCGGCGGCGCCGCGTATCTGTTCCGCCGGATGGGCCCAGCGGACGGCCAGCGGCTGAGCCCGGCTGAACCACCGCCAACGGGCCCCGCCCACAACTCCGGGCTCCGCCTGCGCTTCGCCATTGCCCTGCTGGGTGTCGGTGTCCTTTGGCTTGGATCGAGCGTCGAGGCCTACACCTACTTCGACGCCCAAGCAACCGCGCTCGCCAGCAAAGGAGTGGATGCACTCACGGCCGCGAAACAACTGCGGTGGGCCGGGCAACTCTCGCTCTCAGTGCTCTGGTCCGTCTTTGCCGGGTTGATGACGGCGGCGGGCTTCCGCTTCACTGAGCGCGCCTGGCGCATCGCGGGATTAGTCCTTTTCGGAATCACGCTGGTGAAAGTGGTCTTCCTGGATATCTCGGAGCTCGAACAGTTCTATCGCATCCTCGCTTTGCTGGCGCTGGGCCTCGTGCTGTTAGTTGTGGCGTGGGCCTACCAGCGAGTCATTCGACGGGAGCAATCCAAATGAAACGAATCTTCCTATGGGCGACGGCCTCCGGGGCCCTGTCCGTGGCATCCGTGGCACTCTGGGCGCAGGCCCCGCGCACGCCGGAACCCTTGAGCGCCTGGCGATACTTCAAAGAGGTCCAGATCCCAGGCGCCCCGACCGCAATGCTGGACTTCGTGCTGGACCGCGACACGCTGGACGCGGCGCGCGCCGACCAGGCCGACGTTCGCCTCTACAACGCCGCCGGACGAGAGATCCCCTACGTCCTGCGAGTCCGCCGCGAGATCGAGACCCAGGAGCCCTTCACCGCCCGCGAATTCAATCGCAGCACGTCGGACGGAGTTACCCAGGTTTCCTGTGACCTGGGCGAGGCGCCGCAGGAGCACAACGAAGTGGAGATCCAGACCACCGGGAACAACTTCCGCCGCCTGGCGGATGTAGAGGGTAGCTCCGACGGAGAGCTCTGGTCCACCTTGGTCTCCGGCGCCATCCTGTTCCGGTTCAGCGCGAGCGGCCGGACCGCCGAACAGCAGGCCGCCGCCTACCCGGTAAGCCGCTACCGCTACCTCCGCATCCGCGTGAATCGCGACCCGCAGGTAGACCGCTCGGCGCCTGAACTGACCGGCGTCCAGATCCGCCACTCAGTGCACAGGAAAGGCGAGATGGTATCGTTTCCGGGCACTCTCCACCCACGCGAGCCCGACCGGGACAGCGGCCGGCCGGCTTCCGTCTGGAGGGTGGATCTGGGCGGCCGCATCCCGTTCGAACGTGTCGAGATCTCGACCTCCGACGAATCCTTCTCGCGCCCGTTCCGTCTGGACGCGGTGGACGATCCGGCGTCGCCAAGCGTCATCGCATCCGGAGAGCTGCTGCGCCGCGAGGGTAGCTCCGCCGATCTGACCTTCGGATTCTCCGAGCGATCCGCAGAGAGATTGAAACTGACCGTGACCGACGACCGCAACGAGTCTCTTTCGATCCAAGCTGTGACCGCGCAGAGCGCCGCCCGCCAGGTGATCTTCGAGGCGGCATCCGCCAGCCCCGGCCCCATCCGCGTTTACTATGGAAACCCCAAAGCCGTAGCCCCGCACTACGATTTGTCGGCGCGCCTTCCCGTGGATCTCGACCCCGCCCCGTTCCGTCTCACGCTCCAGGATGCGCGCGAGAATCCCATTTACACCCCGGAGCCCCGCCCGTTTTCCGAGCGTTCCCCGTGGCTGATTTACTTAGTATTGGGCGCCGCCGCAGTAGTCCTGGCCGCGATCCTGCTAAGCTTGGTGCGCCGTGGGGCAGGATTTCATCCCAATGCCGCTTACATTGTC
>PMTT01000772.1 GCA_003167275.1 Bryobacterales bacterium
TACACCAGGCGGTCGGCCACGCCGTTGCCGACAATCACCAGGTCTTTGTAGACCACCGGCGGCGAGGTGTTGGTGTATTGCTTGGGGTTGGTTTCCCAGCGCAGGCCGGCGATCAGGTTCACGATGCCGTTGTCGCCGAACTCGGCCACCGGCTTGCCGCTTCCCGCGTCCAACGAGATCAGATGGGAGCGGCTGTTCATGAAGATGCGGAGGTGCCCGGTCTTGCTGTCGCGCCAGGCGGCGACGCCCCGATGGACGAAGCCCGTGCCGTTGGGAACCTGGCCGTCCGCGTACGCCTTAGGATCGTAAGACCAGATCTCGTGGCCGGTTTCGGAGTCGATCGCGACTACCCGGTTGTACGGCGTGCTCACGAAGAGGACCCCATTGATCATCAGCGGCGTAGCTTCAAATACACCCGGCGTGGTTTTGAAATCGGGGAGCGGGGACTCGCCCGTCCTCCATTCCCAGGCGACCTGGAGTTTGGCCACATTTCCGCGAGTGATCTGAGTGAGCGCGGAGTAGTGCGTCTCGCCAGGGTCACCGCCATAGTGAGGCCAGTCTTGGGCGAAAGCGCCAAACGGAAGCACCATCGCGGATGCGGCGAGCACCAGGATCAAATTGTGGGGCGGACCCCCTGGTCCGCGCGCGACCCCCTGGTCGCGCGCTTCTTGGAGCCGCCTCATACCGCACCTCGGAACCGCGTTGCGATGCGCTCGGCCGAGCGCAAGGTCAAAGCCGCGAAAGTCAGTGTGCCATTGGTGCATCCGGCGTTCGGCAGCGTTGGGGAGCCGACGACGAACAGATTCTCGTGGTCGTGCGTTTGCCCGAAGCCATCGGTGACGCTCGATGCCGGGTCTGCTCCCATGCGGCAACCTCCGGCGGGATGGTCGAGGTAGTTCCCTGCCCCGGTCGAGAGTATCTTCCCATTGTTGGCCTTGGCCAGCGTCTGGAAAAGGTTCTGGAAGTGATCGCGCGTCGATTGTTGGCGCGCCTGCGTGGGTGCGTCCAGTCTGTGTTCAATCTTCGGCATGGGGTCTCCCCAATGATTGTGTGCTGTCTCGTCTAACGTCAGAGTGCTGTCGCGGTCGGGATGTACGTCGTAGTACCCGCGCACACGCGCGGTGCCGCGTTGGGCCCGCTGGCGCCAATCCGCCAGCAGGCTGTCACCGAGTAGAATGCGGCCGTCGGATCCGCTCAGCCGCGGCTCGTGTCCGGAGGCGCTCTCCCACACGCGTAGATCGTGGCGAATGTAAGGCTGGCCCGGCTTCGAGCGGAAGAATTGCCGCGAGATCAACCCATGCTGCTCGTTCATCCCCGGGTAGATCTTCGCGTCGATTTCGATCATCGCCGAAAGGAAGGCGTGCCCGCACATATATCGCCCCACCAGGCCCGAGCGATTGGCCAACCCATTGGGAAATCGCGAGCATTGCGAGAGCAGCAGCAGATGCGGACTCCAGCAGTAACCCGAGGCCAGCACAAAGACCGGTGCACGGTACTCCAGCGGTTCGTCCGGCCGCTCGCGATGTACCGCCTGAGCCGCGGACACTGTGGGCTTTCCGTCATCCAGCGTCAGCTTGCGGATGAGCGTCTGGTCGTGCAGTGCGAAACTCTTGCGCTCCATCAGGCGCTTGAAAGTGAAGTCGGGCGAGTAGCGGGCGCCGGTCGGGCAGATGGAGCAGGTGTTGCAGCGGATGCATTCGGCGCGCCCGTCGTAGGGCTGGGTGTTCTTAGCCTGCGGGGTGCCCCAGAACGGAATGCCGCTCTTTTCGGCCCACGCCTTCAGCTCCTTCAGGTTGTGGGTCATCACCATCGCCGGCATGGGATACGGCTCGGAGCGCCAGTCTTCGGGAAGCGGGCTGGGCTCACCCGAGACGCCCAGGCGACGCTCGGCCTCGCAGTAGAATTTCTCCAGTTCCTTCCATTCGATGGGCCAGTCGGTAGCCAGGCCGTACATCGACTTCAGTCGCAGATCTTCCTCGGAGAAGCGGTTGCAGGTGCCGCCCCAGTGCAGCGCCGATCCGCCCACGGCCATGGTGCGGGAGATTACGCCTTTGGCCGCCTGGTCCTCGATGAAGTCGCCAGGCCACGGGTTCTCGGCGTAGTCGATGCTGCGCTGCCGGTACTTCATGCGATTTTCGAGATCCAGCAGCTTGCGTCCAGCCTCGACGACCGTGATCGAAAGGCCCGGCCGCAACTCCGCCAGTTTCTGCGCCAGCATGGCCGCCGAGATGCCGCCCCCGATGATGCAGACATCCGATTCGTACGTGCGCATCATTTGGCCGCTCCATTCATCGGCGTCCGCAGTGGGGGCGGAGGATTATCGGAGCCCTTCAAGCCACGGCACAGGTCGCGGCCAATGGCGGCGCGGTAACAGAGATCGTTGGCGTCACTGCTGCGGAAGTAGAAGGCCATCAGGTCGGCGGCCACGTGGCGGCCGTCGGGAGTTCGAGGGAGGTCGGTCAGCTTGGCCTCTTCGAGTGCCGCTTCCACGGCCTGCCGGCGCGATTGCGCGTCTCCGCTGAGCAACGTGGAGCGCAGGTTTTCGAGCTGCCGCAGATAGGCTGGAGCCGGCGAGGCCGGCTTGGTGCGGAGGCGGGTGAATCCGTACCCGTGGTCCATCTCGGCGCCGGGACGGTAGTCGCGCACCCAGACCTGGAACCGCCGCGCGACGTCGCCAACGCCGCTGGGGCCGAGTTCGGACGGCAGCACCACCGTGGCCAGAGCCCCGAGCGTGTCGCCCTGGTCACCCGGGAAGCCGGCAGTCTGTGCCCAGGCAACAAGGCCTGAGAAACGGATCGCGCCACCCAGCGACGCAATCCAGCGGAGCCAAGTTCTTCGCCGCATGAATATTGGTTCGAAGTATATCGCAGATCGCACCAATACAGCGTCCGAATCGTAACAACTTTAGATATGGTCCAGTACTTACTAGAACCGAAGAAAAGGGGGCAGCCTGACCTCTCCACATAAAAGACAAACGGGCGATAGAAAAGGGGGACAGTTCAGGCTGTCCCCCTTTATTGAACCCAGACGCTGAACGGTACGCCCGTGTTCCCCATGGAAAGACTCACGTTCATCGCCCTCTGCTGCGGGGCGACGAAGTTGACCTGGAAAATACCCGCGGCCAAGCCCAGGGCGGCTCCGGCGAATGTGACCGGCAGCATCGTGATCTGGTTGTCGAACGACTGAATCTGGATCGGCATGCCAGGCGCCGCAAGCGGAGCGACGTTCACCTGGCCATCCTGGCTCGGCGGATTGGTCTGCCCCGCGCCCGCCAGATAGAGGCTCATTACCGAGCCCGCTTTCGCCGGGTTCGACGCGGAATTTACAGAGAAATCCGAATTGAATACTCCCAGAATCTGCAAAACCGTACCACTAACTCCGACCTGGACCGCGTTCGATTTGGCCCCGTTGTATTGAACTTGAATCGTGGTGGCCGACTTTGTGGCCAGCTCGAACGGCGCCACCAGGTCGATTTCTTGAGCGTTTACTGAAAGCAGCGGAACCGGGGCTCCATCGAATGTGACTGCGACGCCGGCCACACTGCTTGCCAGAACTCCCGACTGGACTACGCCCGGTGTGGCCGCCGCCGGGCCCATCTGCTTGCCGAGGATTCGAATCACCTCTCCGGGGGCGATACCCTGGGAATTGGAAGGACTCGCAGAGGGAACCACACTCACAACGGAATCCAGCGAAATCGCCGGAGGGGTAGGATCGATCTTGGCAATATAGACCGGCTGTGAAGTCACTGTGAAATTACCTTCGCCCGCTGCAACTGGACCAGTCCCGGCCAGAAAGGCTAAGCCGGAGGAGTCAAGAGCAAGGCCGGCGACCGAGTCGAAATAGGTGGAAAACAGCAACTGGGTCAAGTCCGAGCTGAACTTGCTGATAAATCCGCGATCTAATCCGATCTTAAAAGGGATCGCGGTCTGCGGTGAGCTGCCCTCCGGGTCCAACGTTCCCGAAATCCAGGGCTCGCCCGAGGAATCGACGGCTATCGACGACCCGGAAAGGCAACGCGGCGCCCCCAGATAAGTCAGACCCAGGATGGAATGCGCCTTAGGATCCAGCTTCAGGACCAGCGCATTGCCTTGGGGGTAGAATTCGGAAGGCCCGATCGAGAAGACCAGACAACTCGCGCTAACCTGCGGCTGGAATGCGCTCGCCGAAGCTGGCTGAGACAGTCCGCCGCTTTCACCCGTGAGGTAAATGTTGCCCGCATGGTCGAAGGCGATCGCGTTCACAGCGTCGTAACCCGAGCCGCCTATGTAAGTCGCATAGTCGAGACCGCCGGAGGGATTGAAGCGCGCGAGGTAACCGTCGTACAATCCACCGCCGAATTTCCTCTGTAAAGCGTCCGAAGTAACGGGAAAATCGGGAGACTCAGTCGATCCAGTGACCCAGGCGTTTCCGTTTGCATCTACCGCTATGCCGATGCCGTTCGTGGCACAACTCCCGCCCAGTAAGGTGGAATAAGCAAGTGCGTTGCCGCCGGCCGCGATCCGGGTCACGAAGGCGTCGCCAAAGGTAGGCATACTGGGGGCTTGGGACAGGTAACAGCCCGCGACTGGTGCGGTCTGGACCGCATTCGCCGTTACGGGAAAGCTGCCCTCTGTGAACCCGGTGATCACGGCATATCCCGCGCTATCCACCGCAATGCCCGTGG
>PMTT01000119.1 GCA_003167275.1 Bryobacterales bacterium
AAAGCAGAGGGGGCTCAATTCTCTCGCGCGCCGAAGCGTCGGCCTTCTTCTGCGCTTGCCGCACGTTCATCGTTTCAAGGATGGCCAGATCGCGTAAGCGCTCGGCTGCTTCCGTCTTCACACGATTCGCCTCGGCCCTCGCTGCCTGCTCCCGATCAAAAGAAACCAAAGACCAAATAAATAGCGCCAGAAAGATCAATGCAGCCGCGCCAATAAACCCCATCAACCGTCGCGATCGCCGGAGTTCGCGATCCTTCATCTCTTGTCGCTGCTTTTCGCGTTCGCTCTCCTGCCTCTGCCTCTGATGCCTATGCGTCTTGCTCTTCTGGACCACGTCGATAAGGAGGTCGTGAGTCAGTTCCAGATGGGGTATACGGAGGCGCTCTTCTCTGCGAATCAAACGGCGGTCGTCAATTAGGGCGCAGATTTCGCCTTCCGGGACTTCCAGCCTGTATTGCGTCGTCCAGCGGCACCGTGCAACGGCGTCCGCCGCTGGTTAATAACCTGTCCTCGACAAAGACCCGTGCGCGATTGCTCAGACCCTGAAAACTTCGCTCATAGAAGTCGTCCAAGATGCCGGCGCGGGAGTGTTCCAGCAAATCCTCTGTAATGGTGTTTCGTTCCTCGCTGATGCGCCGGGTGTTCAATTCTCGGCACACCACGCTTAATAGCGCCGGATCGACTTCTTGGTCGCGCGATTCACCCGTGCTTGCAACGAACTCTACGATCCGTCGCGCCACGCCTTCGTCCACGATGCCCCGGCCCGGCTCCCGCACGGCCAGAAAGGCCTGCTCGCCGTTCATCCGGGCAACCGGGCAGCGGTTGTGCATCACGGAGGGCACCGACTTTCTGAGGGTGTCCAGACTAGATACAAAATCCTCGCGCAGGCTGAACACCACCTTGATATGAGGCTCGTCGTGCGGGAAGGGGATCGTCGCGGCGTTACCTTGCGCCCGCGAGCGCACCTCGGCGGGGATGTAGTTCTCCACTAGATCCGCCAGTTCGGTCAGAAGTCCGCTCACCGAAGCGCGACTCCGACCCAACGTAAACGTCTCTTCAAACTGGTCAAAGGCCAACACCGGAGTGACGGGGTTGTTTCGTTTGTCCCACAACACAACGCGGTGTGTGTACTCCCACAGCGTCTCCCTATCCGCCACTACCGCCGGCGCTAGCGCCTGTTCTTCCAGGCCTTGCGCGCGAACGGCCTCGCCGATGAGTTCCTTGATCTGCGCGGTGTAGCGGGCTCGTTCGCCCGAATGATCGAGGCGGATGTAAGAATTGTTCTCATCTTCCAGAGGCCCTGTAGGGGAAATGATGCACTGAAGGGGAGCTTGGCGAGATCACTGGTGATAACAGCCCTTCCCGCCAACAATCCGTCTGGCGGCCCCCAAACGGCGATCTGGGACCTTGACCCAAACGCAGACCCTAACTTGAATCGCTGGCGGGCCGGTATTTTAGGGCCTAAGGCGACCGGGGGGACGGCCCCACCATCTGCAAGGCAGGTCACTCCGCCCGGATCGCGTCGACCGGATTCGCCCGCGCGGCCCTCGCGGCGGGTCGCCAGCACCCCACTAACGTCGCCGCTACGATCGCTCCGAATGCCACCATATAAGTCAGCGGGTCCACTGCCGACACTCCATACAGCAGTCCTCCCAACAACCTCGATACCGCCAGTGCTCCCGCGATTCCCAGCACCAACCCAACGGCCATCAGCGTCAGTCCTTCGCGCTGTACCATGCGCATCAGATCCCACGAACTGGCGCCCAGCGCCATCCGCACTCCCAATTCCTGCGACCGACGCGACACCGAGTACGAGATCACTCCATAAATTCCTACCGCTGCCAGGAGCAACGCGAGCACCGCAAAGATGGCCGCCAGCAGGGCCGTGAAACTGGCCGGCGCCCGCGCCGATTCCACATACTCCGTCATGGCCCGCACGTTGGAAATCGCCAGGGTCGGATTCCGCCGCGCCAGTTCCTTGCGGACCGCCGGAGCGAGCGCCATCAAATCTCCCGTCGAACGGACCGCAAATCCCAGGGGCGAGCGTGGACTCTGTTCCCAAGCCACGTAGACCTCCGGGCGGACCTCTTGCGACAAGGAGTGATTCCGTACATGCTCAACCACGCCTACCACGTCCGACCAATCGGTTGTGAACTCGAATCCGTACGCGGTCGGCACGGTGTGCTCCGCCTCGATTCTCTTCCCCACGGCCGATTCCCCCGGCCATGCCCTCCGCGCCAGCAACTCATCCACCACGACAACGAGCCGCCCGCCCGCGCGGTCCTGTTCGTTGAAGAACCGCCCGTCCACCAGCCGCGTGTTCATCGCGTGGAAATACCCGGGCGTCACCGAACGGTAGTCGGCGATCATTCCCGCCGCCTGGTTTTCCGGTACGCCGTCCGGCCGGTAGGGGCTGTACCAGTTCGCGAAACCGCCCAACGGCAGGTGCGATGTCCCGCCTACCGCCTGGACCCCCGGCAGCGCGCACAGCGCCGCTTCCCAATCTTTCACCCAGGCGGTGACCGCCCCATGGGAAGGCAGCGGTGGCAAACTTAATTGAAACGTCAACACCTGCTCCGGTACGAAGCCCGGCCGCACCGCGCGGATATTCGCCAGCGTCCGGATCATCAGCCCCGCTCCGATCACCAGCACGAACCCCAGCATCACCTCGCCCACGATCAAAGCCGCGCTCACCCGCCGCCGGATGGGCGCCGCCGAATGCCCGCCTTCGCGTAGCGTCTCCATCAGATTGAGGCTCGTGGATTCCCAAGCCGGCGCCAGGCCGAACAACATCGCCGAACCCAGCGTCACCGCTGCCACGAACCCCAAGACCGGCCAGTGGAGTCCGACGTTCCGCAGTTGCACCAGATAGTCCGGCCGCAGGCTCAGGAGCGCTCGCACCCCGATCCACCCCAGCCCGACTCCCAACACCGCGCCCACGCCGCAGAGCACCAGCCCCTCCAGGAACAACTGCCGCAGGATGCGTCCCCGCCCCGCGCCTAGCGCCGTTCGCAGAGCCAGCTCCCGGCGCCGTCCGCTGGCCCGCTCGAGCAGCAGGTTGGCCACATTCACACACGCAATCAGCAGGACAAGCCCCGCCCCGGCGAACAGCGCCAGCAGTGCCGGACGAATTTCGCGCACGGCGTCCTGCTGCATGGGTGCCAGCGAGAGCTTCATGTTTTCGTCCGCGAACTGCGGGTAAACCGCGCGCATCTGAGCAGCCACGCCGTTCAGATCCTCCTGCGCCTGGGCGGTTCCCACCCCGGGTTTCATCCGCGCCAGCAGCCGCAAGTAGTACAACGTGAGCGGCCGTTCGTAAAGGTAATCGTCGAACGGCATGAAGACCTGCGCATCCATCGCCACATTCGATTCCGTCGAAAAGTAGAGCTGAAATCCCTGCGGCAGCACCCCCACCACCGTCGGATTTGCCCCTTGCATCTCCACGCCCTTGCCGACAATCTGCGGATCGCCCCCGAAGCGCCTCTGCCACAGCCCGTAACTCAGCACGACCGCGGTTCGGTCGCCGAAATGCTCGTCCGGCGCAAACACTCTCCCCAGCGCCGGACGCACTGCTAGCAGGTGCAAGAAGTTCGGCGTCACGAACGCCACTTTGACCTGTTCGGGCTCCGCGCCACCGGTGAACGTTCCGGTACCGACCCAGATGGCCGCCACATCCTGGAACAGCCGGTTGCGATGTTGAATCTCCCGATACGCGATCGGCGAAGTGGGCGCGTGCAGGGCGCCAGTCTTTTCGAAGCGCGACCAGATGAGCGCCAGTTGCTCCGGCCGGTCGTATGGCAGCGGCCGCAGCAGGACCGCATACACGACGCTGAAGATGGCGGTATTCGCCCCGATCCCCAGCACCAGCGTCCCGAGGGCTACCGCCGCGAAACCAGGGCTCTTCCAGAGCGTCCGCCACGCCTGCCCGAAGTCTTGCCATAGCGATTGCAGCCGGATGCCCCAGTACTCGTCGCGCACACTCTCTTTGACCTGTTCCAAGCCCTCGCCTCCGATCAGTTCCGCGCAGGCGCGCAACTCCTCATCCAGTTCCGCCTCCAGTTGCCCGCGGCGGAACAGGGACCGCCACAACTGCTTCGCTCGCGCCGTCCAGACCATGTCCTACTCCCCCTCCAGTACCTGGTTCATCGCATGAAAGACCCTTCGAAAGTTTCGCTTTTCGGCAGCCAGTTGGGCTTTTCCGGCGCGGGTGAGGGTGTAGAGCTTAGCCCGCCGGCCTTCCTCCGTCTGGCCCCACTGGGATTCCAACCATCCCTTTCCTTCGAGCCGGTGCAGCGCCGGGAACAGCGACCCGGCCTTGACGACGAAGACGCCGTTGGTGACCTGGCGGATCCGCTCCGCGACCCCAACGCCGTGCATCGGCCGCAATTCGAGCGTCCGCAAGATCATCAGGTCCAGGGTTCCCTGGAGGACTTCCGAAGGTTTATTCATGCCGAAGTCTTTCGATATTGAATGTCGATATCGATAGGCTATACAAGAAAGCCGGTCTTGTCAAGACGCAGCGGGCTGCCTGGGAGTCGCAGGGCAACAGCCCGGCGCGATTAGTCCAACAGTCCTCGCACCAGGACTACCCTTCGTTTCGGCTCGTCAACCTGTTCGAAGTAAAGGTAGCGGCGATCGCGTGAGAGGAAAGCGGATTTCGGCCGGAACGGCACCGTGGCGAGCGTTACGGTTTCCCGAGTTTCCGGATCGAACCGAATCAACTGGCTCGCCAGCGGATTGGAGTTGTCGTGCAGCATATTAAACACGTAGAGGTATTTCGTTCCGACGACAGTCCACAAGAGGTCGTAGTTATTGCCGGTCAAAAGACGCTCCTCAACGCCGCCAGCCACGGGGACGCGCGAGAGTTTCCGGTACGGCATGGAATAATACAGGAATTTACCGTCAGCCGAAGGGTGCGGCCAGATGCCGCCTTCCTTTGTAATCTGGGTGATCTTGCCGTCCGCCAGGTCGATCCTGACCAGTTGATCAGGGGAGCTGTCAAAGCCTCCAGGGCTTTGGAAAGCGAAGATCGACTTCCCGTCCGGCGCCCAGCTCGGCCCCGCGATCGAAAGGGCTCCCTGCCCAAGGCGCCTCAGCGGACCGCCTGATGCCGGCACGACGTAGAGCCAGGAGCGAAGGTCGGCGTTGCCACGGATGGGGAAGGTCGTGAACGCGATCCACCTGCTATCGGGCGACCATTCCAGGTGAAAGGGCGCAGCAGGGACGCGAGGGCCAGTGAAATCGGGAATCGATCCGGCCAGCAGACGCGGGTTCGTCCCCTCGGCATTCGCAATCCAGATCTGCGAGACACCGGTGCGATCGGAAATGTACGCGGACCGGAGACCATCGGGCGAGAGGATTGCCTCCGTGGTATCAGGCGCCTTTTCGACTCTTGCATTATGCGCCTCGAGATCCAGCCGCCACAGGTTCGCTTCAACCGTCGTCTCGGTCGCCAGCGCGCTGCCATCGGGAAGCAGTTCCGAGATGTTGAGCTGTGACGAGAGATTGGGGATCCATTCCGGCTTTGCTCCCACGTCCAACTTAAGTCTCCGCAGGTATGGAGAATCGCCCGGGACCTCGTACAGCAACTGCTTTGAATCGCGGCTCCAACTCGGCGCAGCTACCGATCTGGGCTCGGTCACAAGGGTGACGGCCGGACCTTGAACGTCGTAGCCGGCGGTCAGGTGCACCAGTTTCAAGTTTTTGTCGTCGGCAAAAGCCAAGGTACGTCCGTCTGGCGAAAACGCCGGCGCGGAGCCTCTCGCCGCGATCTGCCGGACGGGACGTCCGCTCTGCACCGAAATCAGGATGAGCCGGCAGTCCTCGACGTTCGTTTCGTTCTTGTAGACGCCGGCCGCCAGAAAACGGCTGTCCGGGCTCCAGGCTAAATCCCAACAGATGCGTCCGAGGTCGCGCTCGTCGCCGCCTAACGATGGCATCACAAGGAGGTGACTGCCGTAGTGAGAGTACATCCGGGTAAACGCCAGCATACGGCCGTCCGGGGACCACCTGGGGTAGGACGGCAAGTGTAGGTGGCTGTCTCGTGGGACCAACAATTTCGGTTCGCCCCCCTGGATCGGGCGCGTATAGATGGCGCAGGAGTAGTCCGGTTTGCACCACTCGAAGGCGAGCGTCTTCCCATCGGGAGACAGACTTGGATTGGAGGTTTGGCTGTCCAACTCCGCAAGGATTTCAACCCGTATCTGGGCGGTAGCGCAGGCCAAAAGGACGATGGAGGCGCAGAGTGTGAGGGCCAGGCGCGATGCTCTCATGTCTACGACCACGGTAGCAACTCTCGGAGAGATCGGCTCTCGGAGAGATCGGCACCTACACGTCTGGCAGGGACCTGCCGCGGCAGGTGTGGGAAGAACGAGCACAGAGCGCAAAACCAACACAGGCAAGAATGCCCGTGCCACAATGAAAGCATGGCAGTCGTGCGAATCGTGTGCTGTTTGCTGGCGATTTCTCTGGCGGCGCTGGCCCAGCCCGCCGTCACCGTGGATCAACTGGTCAGCTTCGTCAAGTCCTCCGTCCAAGCCCGGCAGGACGACAAGAAGATCGCGGAAGAGGTGCAGAAGATCAAGCTGAGGAACCGACTGGACGCTAAGACCGTCCAGGAGATTCAGCGCATGGGCGCCGGCGCGAAGACCGTGGCCGCCTTGCAGAAGCTCAGCGAGGCGTCGGCCAGCCTCCCCGACGCCGCGCCGGCCACCGTGGCTGCTCCGGCGGTGATCCCACCCCCGCCGGCGGCGGAATTAAAAACCATCCTGGCGGAAATCCAGGAGAACGCGCTCAACTATACCAAGAACCTGCCCAACTACATCTGCTCGCAATACACCAAGCGGCATGTCGACCCCAGCGGCACCGAGAGTTGGCGGCTGGCGGATACTGTCCTGGAACAGCTCAATTTCGTCGACCAGAAAGAGAACTACATCGTGAAGATGGTAGACGACAAGCCGGTGACCAACAATCTGACGCATGAGAAACTGGGCGGGGCCAAGTCCTCGGGCGAGTTCGGGTCGATTCTGCACACCATCTTCGATCCCGCCACGCAGACGGAATTCACCTGGGAGCGCTGGACCTCGCTCAGGGGACAGGACAATAAGCTGCGGACGAACTATGTCTTCGCTTTCCGCGTCACCCAGCCGCGCTACGGCATCTCGCATGAGACGTCGAAGCGCACGGTGACGGTGGGCTTCCACGGCCTGATTTTCGCGGACCGCGACACCAAGTCGGTGATGCGCGTGCAGATGGAGTGCGACAACATCCCGCCGGACTTCCCCATTCAGAGCGTGAAGCTGATCCTGTGGTACGACATCATCGATATCGCCGGGCAGAATTTCGTGTTGCCGCTGCAATCGGAAATTCGTTCGCGAGAAGGCAAGTTCCTGGCATGGAATGAAGTGAGTTACCACTCCTACCACAAGTACAGCGCCGATGCGAGCATCAGCTTCGGCCCTCCCGACGAAATCCCGCCCGATAAGCTCAAGGAAGAACCTGTCAAGAAGAAGCAGTAACACGGGCATCCTTGCCTGTGTTGTTCCTGCCGCGCATTCTACACTGAGAGGATGGTCGTGCTTGCCTCCCAGTCGCCGCGACGCGCCGAGATCCTGCGCCAGGCGGGAATCCGGTTTACCGTGCGGGCAACTCCCGTCGACGAGACGCCGTTCCCCGGGGAGAAGCCCGAAGACTACGTGCAGCGTTTGGCCGAAAGCAAGGCGCGGGCCGTGGCCGCCGAGGCCGATGAGGTCGTGCTGGCCGCCGATACCACGGTGGTCATTGAAGGCGAGATGCTCGGCAAGCCGGAGAACGACGCCGATGCGTGCCGCATGCTTGCGAAGCTCTCGGGCCGGCGTCACGAAGTGATGACCGGCATCTGTGTCAGGCGCGGCCCGGGGGCGATCCGCGATTGGGCGTCTACCGCGGTCTGGTTCGCGCCTATGAGCGACCGCGAGATTGCGGAGTATGCCGCCAGCGGAGAGCCCATGGACAAGGCCGGAGCGTATGCCATCCAAGGGCTGGCATCCAAGTACATCGAGAAGATCGAGGGCTGCTATTTCAACGTGGTGGGCCTGCCCGTGTCGTTGGTCTACCGCCATCTCAAGTCTTCCCAGCCTGCGACGATCTAGTGGGGCGGGCCCCAGGGCGGACCCCCTGGTCCGCGGCCGACGCCCTCGTCGGTTTGTTGGCATTTCGCCGGATTTTGATTCAATGGGCGACAGCGGGTCCGGGGGGACCCGCGCGGACCAGGGGGTCCGCCCCACCATGGCAATGCCGGCACCGGTTTTCATACCGATCTTTGCCCGCCGCGGCGGGCCAGGAAACACCCTTGAAGG
>PMTT01000859.1 GCA_003167275.1 Bryobacterales bacterium
TGCAGAACGACCGCGGCGCGCAGGTTCGCAAGGCGGAACCTTCGATGCCCGTGGAAGTGCTGGGCCTGGAATCGCTCCCCGAAGCCGGGGACGATTTCCAGGTGGTGACCGATACCGCCAAAGCCAAGCAGATCGTGCATTTCCGCGACCAGAAGGCAAGGGAGGCCGCGCTCGCAAAATCCAGCCGGCTTACACTCGAGCAACTGCACAAGCAGATGCTGGCGGGCGAGGTCAAGGAACTGCCCATCATCATCAAGACGGACGTGGGCGGTTCGGCGGAAGTCCTCAGCGAGACGCTGCAGAAGCTCTCCAACGACAAGGTGAAGGTCCGGGTGCTTCACTCCGGAGTTGGCGCCATCAACGAGTCCGACGTGCTGCTGGCTTCGGCCTCGAACGCGATTATCGTGGGCTTCAGCGTGCGGCCCGAACGCAACGCGGCCGCGCTGGCGGAGCAGGAGAAGGTGGATATCCGCCTGCACACCATCATTTATAATCTGACCGACGAAATCAAGGCAGCCATGAGCGGACTGCTGGCGCCGGTATTCAAAGAAGTCTACAAGGGCAAGGCCGAAGTGCGCGAAACGTTCCGCATCCCCAAGGTTGGGAACGTGGCCGGCTGCCAGGTTCTGGACGGCACGATCATCCGTTCGGCTGAGGTGCGCCTGCTGCGGGATAACGTGGTGGTGTACACCGGCAAGGTCGCTTCGCTGCGGCGCTTCAAAGACGACGTCAGCGAGGTCAAAGTGGGCATGGAGTGCGGCATTTCGCTGGAGAATTTCGCCGATATCAAGCAGGGCGACATCATAGAGGCCTACGCCAGCGAACGTGTGGCCACCGAAGTCTTCGCCTGACGACATGGCGGCAATCGGCGTCCTGACTCTGGAGTTGCGGCTGGAAAACTCGCACTCCCTGAAAGACAAGCGGCACGTGGTGAAGAGCCTGCAGGACCGTCTGCGAAGCAAATTCAACGTGTCCGTCGCGGAGATCGATCACCAGGACCTGTGGCAGCGGTCGGCGATCGCCGTTGTTACGGTATCCTCCGACCACGTTCATGCCGAAAAGGTGCTGCGATCGGTGGAAGACGAAGCCGCGGCACTGCTAGGCTCGGAACTGGTAGAAGCGACCGTGGAGTGGATGGCATGAGGTAGCGCCGGCGGTCTTGCCGCCGGTGATCGGACGGTCCGTAAAACCGGCGGCCCTACCCCCAACCCTTTGTTATGGATGAACGGCGCACATTGCGGGTCTCGGAGGCGGTCCGCGAGGAGCTCATCGAGCTGATTGGCTTCGAAACGGCCGACCCCCGTCTCCTGGCAGTCGAGGTGACCGAGGTGCACGTCAGTCCCGATGGACGGCATGCCACCGTTCGGGTAGCCATTCGCGGCGATGCCAAGGAGCAGAAGCAGTCGCTCGACGCCCTGGAGCATGCCCGGCATTATCTACGTCACGAACTGGCCAGCCGGCTGAGCCTCCGCCATGTCCCAGAGCTACATTTCGAGCAGAATCGCAATCCCGACGTGGAGAGCCGCATCGATTTCCTGCTGAGGCGAGCGCGGAAGTCGCGCGGGCGTGTGTAGGACAGACCTCCGGTCTGTCGGCCGGCTTCATCCCGGCAGTTGTCGAGCACGTTCCCCTTGGTGCCAACGGCCTCAGGGCCCGGGTAGTACAATCAGGATGGGTGGAATGGCATGAGCACGATTCAGACCGGCTTGATTACGTTTGAAGAGTTCGCGAATCTTCCCGATCCGCCCGGAGGCTATTATGAACTGCGTCACGGCCAGGTAGTCTTCATGCCGTTTCGAAAATTTCGGCACGCGCTCGAACAGCAGTCTCTAATGGAGTTGCTGTTGCCGTTGATTCGCGGCAAGGGCTTCGTGATGACTGAATTCCCGTTTCGTCCGGCGGCGGAGCACGAATCCTGGCAGGCCGATGTTGCCTTCGTAACCAGAGAACGTGCCCAGAGTACCTCGGATTACTTTTTTGGCGCTCCCGACCTGGTGATTGAAGTCCTGTCGCCGAGCAATACCAAGGCGGAGATCCTGGAGCGCCAGGAGATCTGCCTCTCCAACGGCTGCATCGCTTTCTGGGTTGTCGATCCGAAGCCCCGCCTCGTGCGGGTGACAGGGGTGGATCGAAAGACCGTCACCTATGATCGTTCGATGTCCGTCCCCCTCCCAGAGCCGCTCGGTGGAAGCATTCCCGTGGCCGCCATTTTTCAAGATCCCGCCTCGGCCCGCCTGCCGTAAACATAATTATCGATTTCCGTATCAAAACCGGCAACCGTATTGATATCATGCTGGTTAGCGGCATTGGCCGCGCATCGTGATCTGATCGCCGCCCTGGGCACAAACGGACCATGGTAACGGACCGATGGTGAAAATAAACGACTTAGAAGTGTGTTGAGACTCATTGCAATCGTCTGGTTCCTGCCAGCGGCCGTTGGGGCGGACCGGCCAGAGCTTCTGCGCCTCGAAAAGAGCGCCGATGCCATGGGTTCGACCTATTCGATCGCCCTCTACGGATATGACCGGGTCCGGATGGAGGCGGCGGCGGATGCCGCCTTCGACGAGGTGCGGCGTCTGGACGATCTGCTTTCGAATTACAGGCCCGAAAGCGAATGGAGCGAGGTCAACCGGCACGCGGCCGAAAAGCCGATGAAGGTGTCGCCGGAGATGTTCCGGCTGCTCTCGGCGTGCGTGGATTACAGCCGCGAGAGCGAAGGCGCCTTCGATATCTCGGTGGGCCCGCTGATGAAGGTCTGGGGATTTTACAAGGGCAGCGGCCACTTGCCCCACCGGCCTGAGGTGCTGGCCGCCCTCACTAAAGTGGGGTACCGGCATATCCACCTGGACCCGGGGGCCCAGACGGTGTGGTTCGACCGCTCCGGAGTAGAGTTGGATCCGGGCGGGATCGGCAAAGGCTATGCGGTCGACCGGATGGTAGACATATTGAAGCAGAACGGGGTCCAAATCGCGCTGGTAGCTGGGTCGGGCAGCAGCATTTATGGCATCGGTGCCCCGCCCGCGGACCCGAAGGGGTGGCGCGTGGACATACGGGATCCGCGGAATCCCAACAAGACTTCCGCTGAGGTATTCCTCAAGGACATGTCGATGTCCACCTCCGGCAGCTACGAGAAGTTTTTCCGCGCGGAAGGGCGCACGTACGCCCATATCATGGACCCGCGTACCGGTTACCCGGCACAGGGCAGCGTATCGGTTTCGGTGATTTCACCGCGAACGATTGACAGCGAGGCCTGGGCCAAACCGTATTTCGTGAATGGCCGCCAATGGGCGGCGAGGCATAAGCCAACAGAATTTCGCGTGTACTTTTGCGAAGACAGGACGGATCAGCCATGCGCGTGGCTCCAATGAGTAGCCGTTTCTTAGATGCCTGCCGGCGCCGGCCCACCGATGTGCGGCCGGTCTGGTTCATGCGGCAGGCCGGCCGGTACATGAAGCAGTATCGCCAGATCCGCGAGAAGCACGGCATTCTGGAGATCTGCAAGCGCCCCGACCTGGCGGCCACCGTGACCTTGCAGCCGGTGGAGATGCTGGACGTGGACGCCGCCATCATTTTCGCCGACCTGCTGTTGCCCATCGAACCTATGGGCCTGAAGCTGCGCTACGCGGCCGGGGAAGGCCCCATGATCGATAACCCGGTCCGCACCTCCGACGACGTGGATTCGCTCTCCACCACCAACACGGACGACCTGGGTTATGTGGGCCAAGCCATCCAGCAGGTGGTGCGGGCGCTGGCCGGCAAGGTGCCGGTGATCGGCTTCGTGGGGGCGCCATTCACCATGGCGAGCTATATGATCGAAGGCGGCGCCTCGCGCAACTTCGTGCGCACCAAGCGGCTGATGTACAGCGACGAGACCCTGTGGCGTCGACTGATGGGCAAGATCGTCGACGTGCTGGCGCCATTCGCACACCTACAGGTGGCGGCCGGTGCGCGCGCCATCCAGGTGTTCGATAGCTGGGTAGGCGCTCTGGGTTCGGACGACTACGTACGGTTTGCCGCGCCCTACTCCCGCGCTCTCATCGAGCGCATCCGCTCCACCGGCGTCCCTGTGATCCACTTCGGTACGGGAGCCTCGGGATTCTTCAAGGAACTGCACGCCGCCGGCGGCGACGTGATGGGCGTGGACTGGCGGATCAACATCGACCAGGCGTGGATGGACATCAGCTACCGCTCCGCCATCCAGGGGAACCTAGACCCGGTGGCGTTATTCGCACCGCTCCATGAACTGAAAACCAAGGTGCACGAGCTGATGAAGCGCACCGGCACCCGTCCGGGCCACATCTTCAATCTGGGCCACGGAATTCTCCCCGAGACCCCCGTGGAAAACGTCAAGGCAGTCGTGGAAATGGTGCGGGAATATCGTCCATGACCGTAGGGCCGGCCAACAGTCTGGCAGGCCAGGAACGGGCAGGAGTTCTGCTGCTGGCCCACGGAGCGCCGGAGCGCCTGGAGGATGTAGAGAGCTACCTCTCGTTCGTGCGCAGCGGCCGGCCTCCATCTCCGCAGATTCTGGAAGAGGTGCGGCACCGCTATGCCGCCATCGGCGGCTCCTCCCCACTCCTGCGGTGGACCCGCGCACAGGCGGAGGCGCTTGAGCGGCTCCTCGGGATCCCCGTTTTCTTCGGCATGCGCAACTGGCATCCCTTCATCCGCCAAACCATGGACCAGGTTCGCGAGTCCGGTGTGGACCGGCTTGCCGCGGTGTGTCTGGCGCCGCAGTTTTCAGAACTGAGTGTGGGCCTCTACATCAAGCGCACCGAGGAGGCCAGGCGCGAAGCGGGTGTGACCGCGGAGATCTCGTGGGCCAAGAGTTTTCACGACGAGCCACTCCTCATCGAGGCCTTTGCGGAACGATTGCGGCCGGTCCTGGCGAACACTCCCGGCGGCCGCGTATTATTCACCGCCCACAGTCTCCCCGAGAAGGCCATGGCGAATGGCGACCCCTACGACCGCGAATCGCGGGCGATTGCCGCCGCGGTTGCCGCGCGCGTGGGCCTGACGCACTTCGATTTCGCCTACCAGAGCCAGGGAATGACCAATGACCGTTGGTTGGGGCCAACCGTGGAATCCTGTCTGGACCGCTATGCGGCCGAGGGCGTCCGCGACGTCGTGGTGGACCCGATCGGGTTCGTCTGCGACCACGTCGAAATACTGTACGATATCGATATCCTCTTCGGAGAGTACGCCGCGCAGCGAGGGATCACATTACGAAGGCCGGAGTCGCTGAACGATTCGCCGCTATTCACCAAGGCCCTGGCGGAAGTGGCAAAGAGATGCTTGTAGCTTTGTGGCACTGGCATTCTTGCCTGTGTTGGTTTTTGCTTTCTTGCTTTGGTTCGGGGGAAGCCCGACAGTGGACGTAGTCAGGGATGTCTAAAGTAGTCATCATCGGCGGCGGCATCTCGGGTCTCTCCACCGCCTACTACCTTGCCAAAGGCGGCGCGGCCTGCACCATCCTCGAGTCCCGCCCGCGCCTGGGAGGCGTAATCCAAACCGACCATGTGGAAGGCTGCACCATCGAAGCCGGACCCGACAGCTTCCTCTCAGCCAAGCCGGCGGCCCTGGAACTGATCCGCGACTTGGGTCTGGCCGATCAGGTAATCGGCTCCAACGACAGCCTCCGCAAGACGTACGTCCGCAAAGGTGGCCACCTGGTGCCACTCCCCGACGGCCTGATGATGATGGTGCCCACCAAGATCCTGCCGCTCGTGACTACCCGCCTCTTGAGCTGGAGCACCAAGATCCGCATGGGTCTGGAACTCCTGCGCTCGCCCAAGGCGAAAGCCGGCGACGAATCGGTGGCGCAGTTCATCGAGGAACATTACGGCGCCGAGGCAGTCGACTACCTCGCCGAGCCGCTGCTCTCCGGAATCTACGGTGGAAGCCCGAGCGACCTGAGCGTCAACAGCGTGCTCCCGCGGTTTGTGGACCTCGCCAAACAGTACGGCAGCCTGACCCGCGGCGTTCTCGCCCAGCGTGCCAAGGCCAAATCCAAGACCCCGTCGGGCACGCAACCCGAACCGCTGTTCCGCACCCTCAAAGGCGGCCTTGGCCAGATGATCGATGCCATCACGGCCTCGATCCGCGGCAAGGTGGAAACCCGCCAGGTCCGCGCGCAAGCTGTGGAGCGCCGGGCGGGTGGCTTCCGAATCCGTCTGGACGGAGACTGGATGGAGGCCGACCGCCTTGTGGTGGCGTGCGAAGCGCATAGCGGATCACGATTGCTGCCGGGTGTGGATGGACGCTTGGCGGAACTCCTCGGCGCCGTGCCCTACAGTTCCTCAATGACGGTGGCCCTGGGGTTCAACACGGCGGATTTCCAGACTCCCCCCGATGGCTTCGGCTTCCTGGTGCCCAAAAGGGAGCGCCGCCGCCTGGTGGCCTGCACGTGGGTCGGGACCAAATTCTCGTATCGTGTGCCGGAGGGCACCGTCCTGGCGCGCTGCTTCCTGGGCGGGACAGGGGACGCCGCAATTCTGCAGGAATCGGACGAGGCGGTCCTCGGCGCAGTGACCGCCGAGTTGCACGAGATCGCCGGATTCCAAGCGCAGCCGCGATTCAAGCGAATCTCCCGCTGGCCGTCCTCGATGGCACAGTACACCGTCGGCCATCCGGAGCGGGTAAGCGAGATCGAAGCGCGCCTGGCGGCGATCGAAGGGCTGCACATAGCGGGCAATGCGTATCGGGGCATCGGCATCCCCGACTGCATCCGCATGGGCAAGCAGGCCGCGGAGCGGATCCTAACCGTTCCCGCGAAAGCCTGATATCAGAATCATCACCAGATTCCAGCTCACCACCGCCGCCGACCAATAGTTCAAAAACACCACTACCCGCGGTTTCTTGAACTTCAGCGCCAAAGAGATCAGAATCACCGCGAAGAGCTTGGACATCAGCAATCCGGCCACTGGACCCACACGCATCAGGTTTCCGATGAACATGCTGCCTTCCGTGGCCCCCATGTGCAATCCCATCAGGGTGGTCAACACGTCCAGGGACTGCAACGCCACGAAAATGATGAGCGAGGGGCGTGGGTGAGGTTTACCAATCGCGAAAGAAGACATGGACTGGACGCGATTCTCTCAGCTTCGCGTGGGGCGATCTACCTTCTCCTTCGATAGCCGGTGATTGTTCTCGCGGGGCATGGGCTCTGCGCGTGGAGGATGGTCGATCTCGCAACCATGACAGCGGACAGACTGGGAGGAAGTCCGCGAGATCTACCGGGAAGGCCGGGAGACGGGGAACGCCACCTTCGAGAAGGCGGATCCCGATTGGCAGAAGTGGGACGCGGGACACCTGCCCTGCTGCCGCTGGGTTGCCCGGGCGGGAGACCAGGTCCTCGGTTGGGCAGCCTTGAGCCCGGTCTCCGCGCGGGCGGTGTACGCCGGAGTGGCGGAGGTCAGTGTCTATGTGGCCGGGCCGGCCCGGGGATCCGGCGTCGGGTCGGCGCTGTTGCGCGCACTGGTCGACTCTTCGGAGGAGAACGGCATCTGGACTCTCCAGGCCCGTATCTTCCCGGAGAACGCGTCGAGCATCGCTCTCCATCGGAAATGCGGTTTTCGCGTGGTGGGAACGCGCGAGGGCATCGGATGGATGGACGGGCGGTGGCGCGATACGCTCTTGATGGAGCGCAGGAGCGGGATCGTGGGGCGTTGAGGCAGCCAAATCTCATTTGTCCGGCTCCTCTGGCCGAAGCCCTGGAATTGGAAAAGGGCGAGCCCATCGAGTGGGTCATTGAGGATCGGCTCACCCTCAACCTGAAGCGCCGCCCCACGTCTGCGGCCCCATCCACGAGGAACCGCGATGCCCGCTGAGGCCCCACCTTGTTCGCCGATTGGCCGGCCACCGAGCCAACCCCGCTGCCGGACGACGCCAGCGCAGCGCCCACCCACGACAACTCACGCCCGCCATCGACCGGCTCCAACGGACATTGGACGTCAAGCCGGAGGAGGTGGTGGGTGACGGTGGCTACATCGCGGATGCCGACTGGTTCGAAGGCCGCGCGGACGGCCTACAAAATGCCGGGGATTCAGCCATCCGAAGAAAGGCTGTTCCTGCGCCGGAGCGTCGCCATGCAGTACAGTAGTCCGCATGGAACCTGACGACACAGCCGGCCGGCGCGACTTCCTCAAGGGCATGATCGTTCTGCCCGCCCTGTCCGGCGTCGCGGAAGAGACCGCCGCCCAGGCCGCCCCGCCCTCCGCGCTGTTCAACGCCATCCAGATGGGGCCGCACACCATGCTGGATGAGGGCATCGGCCGCTGCCTCGACCTTATCCAGGAGACCGCGGGCATCAACGTCCTGATGGTGTACAGCCACACCTATCACGGCGATTTGCGCAAGCCGCCCCAGTTCCTGGCGACCGACCACGGGGTTCCGCCGCGCGCCATGCGGAATCGGAAACTTCCGTCTGTCTGGGTGCGCCAGCATGACCAGTATTTCCGGAACACTCCCCTGCGGCACCAGCGCGTGGACCGGAGCTTCGAGTACGCCGACCGCGACCTCTTCGCCGAATTGGCCGAGCCGGCGCGCAAACGCGGGATGAAGTTGTATGCGCGTATTTTGGAAGGGTCCGGGCGCGAGGTGGCGCAATCGGTCCAGGGCTTTTCGCAGGTCGTGACGCGGGATATTAACGGCCGCCCTACGACCGTGGCTTGCTGGAATCATCCCGATTACCGGGCGTGGTGGGACGCTACCGTGGAGGATCTTTTCCGTAGCTACGATCTCGACGGGTTCCAATGGGGAGCGGAGCGGATGGGTCCGCTGATGAACGTGATTCTCCCGTGGAACGATGGCGCTCCCACCTGCTTCTGCGAACACTGCGTGGCCCGCGGCCGCGCCAAGGGAATCGACCCTGAGCACGCCCGCAAGGGGTTCGAGGAACTCTACCTTTACGTGCGCGGGCTGATGGCCGGCAGGCTGAAGCCGGCGGATGGCGTATTCACGGGCTTTCTGCGAGTGCTGCTGCACTATCCGGAAATCCTCGCGTGGGAATACCAATACCGGCTGTCGCGGGAAGAAGTGATGCAGGGCATGTATCGCACGGTGAAGGGCATCCAGCCCGCGGCGCAGGTGGGGTGGCATGTGGACCATCAGCCCTCCAGTTGGGACCTGGTATACCGCGCCGAGATGACCTATGCGGAAATGGCTCCCTATTCCGATTTCATCAAGTTCATCGCGTACCACGACGTTCTCGGTCCGCGCATCCGCTACTGGTACCTGGCTCGTTTTCAAAGGAGCATTCTGAGCGAGATCTCGCTCCAACAGTCTCTTGACCTCTACTACGACTTGTTTGGGTACGACAAGAAGGTCGAGCCGAAGGTCGACGATCTGGAGAAGGCGGGATTTTCGCCGGATTACGTCTACCGCGAAACCAGGCGCAGTGTGGCCTCGGCGGAAGGCAAGACGAAGATTTACCCGGGCATCGGTTTTGACGTGCCGTGGGGCTCGAACCACATCCCGGCGGATCCAGACAAAGTGTACGAATGCGTGATCAACGCGTTCAAGGGCGGCGGTAACGGGATCGTCGTGTCTCGCGAATATGAGGAGATGCGGGTACCTAACCTGAGGGCCGTGGGACGGGCGATACGGGACCTTGGGTAGTACAGGGATGGCGGTGTTGGTTTGGGGCTTGCTCCAGTGGTAGTGGTCACCGCACTGTGCCACAATTGTTTCTTATGCCTGTCACTCTGAAGAATCAAGTTGTACTCGTAGTGGGAGCCTCCAGTGGAATCGGCAAGGAGACGGCCGTGCTGTTTGCCCGGGAAGGGGCGCGGGTGATGGCCGCGGCGCGCCGGGAACATCGATTGAAGGAACTGCAGCTTTCGCTCGCCGAGGAAGGCCACGCCATCGAAATCGCCGCCGCGGACGCCTCAAAGGCCTCCACGATGGAGGATCTGGCGCAACTCACGCGCCAGCGTTTGGGTGAGATCGATATCCTGGTATACGCCACCGGGACGAATATCGTCGAACGCGCCCTCACGCGGCTCAACGCCGAACTCTGGGACATGATGAT
>PMTT01000270.1:0-29522 GCA_003167275.1 Bryobacterales bacterium
CGGAAAACTGAACGTGACACGGGCATTCTTGCCAGGCATTCTTGCCTGTGTTGGTTTTCTTGCCCGGGAAGCGAACACAGGCAAGAATGCCTGTGCCACGCTGCTTTCACCATCTCTGCGTAAACACTAAGGTGATCAACGCCAGCGTCAGGACGGCGATGCCGGCCACGATGGTCCGTTTGCGGGCGGGGGTGAGCCAGCCGAGGGCTTGCGCCGTCGCTTCGGCTCCCAGGATGGAATGCATCAGGCGGCGCTGGGCCGGTCCGGGGAGGTTCCGCATGGCCTTGGCGATCTCCTTGCGGCCGCGCTGATCGGCTATCAGGATGGTGGCGGAATTGGCCCCGTTGGTGGACTTCAGCAGCTTCGTGCGCAAACCGGCGGGCACCTCTTCCACCGACCGGTAAACCAGGTCGGCGCCGCCTGTCGAGATCAGCACCGTGGACGTCTGGAACAGGCCCGAGGACTCGGGATTCGGCTCGCCGCAGTGGGGACATCTGACCGCTTCCAGCCCGAAGTTCTTCTTGCAGCGAGTACACGTCATCATGCGAGCACCCTGGGCGCCTCACCCACATTATCCAGCACAACCTGGATAAATCCCAGTGCGGCCTTCGATAGCGCCTTGTCCTTACGGTAGATTAGACCGAGCCGGCGGACCATAGGTTCCGGCAAAAGCGGGATGGCCTGAAGCTTTCCGGCGGCGATCTCCTCGCGGCAGTTGGAGACCGCCAGGAAGGTCACTCCCAGCCCGGCCATCACAAAGCGCTTCATCATTTCGGTGGAATCCAGCTCCATGGAAATGCGGATTTCGTCTTCCACCGGCTCCAGCCACTCATTGAGGCGGGTGCGCGTCTTGCCTTCCTGCGGGAGCACCAGGAAGTGTTCCACCAAATCCCCGGGAGAAACGGTTTGGTTGCCGGCCAGCGGATGGCGCGCCGGAACAATCAGGCAGATCTCATCATGGTAGATGCTCACTACCTGCAGGCGCTTCTCCTCCACCGGCAACTGGGTCAGGCCAAAGTCGGCCGAATTATCCATGACGGCCTCGACCACGCGAGAACCGTAGGAGCGGTGGACCTGAAGCTGGACCTGGGGAAAAAGCTGGCGAAACTCGGAGAATACCTGGGGCAGCACGTAGATGCAGGTAGCTTCGTTGGCGGCGATCACGAGCTCGCCGCGGGGATTGGTTTCCAGTTCCGCGATGGCATCCTGCGCGCGCCGCCGGAGGTCGAGCATCTGGGCGGCGTAGTCGGCGAAAATCCGCCCGGCGGTGGTAAGCGAAATGCGGCTGCCGAAACGTTCGAACAGTTCAGCGTGGAGCTCCTGCTCGAGCTGCCGCACTTGCGCGCTGATCGCCGGCTGCGTGCGGTAGCACGTTTGGGCGGCCTTGGAGAAACTTTTCAGCCGTACAATCTCCAGGAAGGTGTGGAGTTGATCGAAGTCCATAAATTGCCCGGACACCTTCGAAGCGGGTCCGCGAGCCGGTTATCCAGTTAAAATATGAATCGGTGGAATAGAAATATTCAATTTCCCTAGCACCGGTGGTGTTTGGTAAGTATTGTAACAGAGCCGCCGGGTGGTGCGGTCGGAATAGTGGGATCGTGGCAAGTCGCGCCGTCCTTTCGAGGGCGGTCTTACCGCACTTCAACCCGGCGGCGGGTTCGTTCCGGCTGCGCGAACGGTATCGGCGCTAAGGCTGTGGACGGCACTTTTACGTCAGCGCAGCGGTTCTGCTGATACCATCAAGCCTGTGGGCTTCCTGCTTCTTCTTCTGGCCGCCATTCCCCGTCTCCACGCTCAAACCGGCGAGAATGTTCTCCTTGTGGTGAACGGGAACGACCCCGTTTCCCGCCAGATCGCCGATTACTACCGCCCGAGACGCTCCATCCCCGTCCAAAATGTCTGCTACCTGGCCACCACCTCGGACGAAGAGATCAAGTGGGATGTCTACGAACAGCAGATCGAGCGGCCGGTCGGGGACTGCCTGAAAAAGGCCGGCTTGCAGGAGAAAGTGTTGTACCTGGTGACCACCCTGGGGGTGCCGCTCAAGGTGTCTGGCGCGGGATCGGGCGTCATGGCGGAGTACGCTTCGGTGGATTCCGAATTGGCGCTGCTGTATTCCAAGCTCCAGGGCGTCAAGTTCAAACGCGCCGGCGGCCTTACCAATCCGTTCTTCATGAAGCGGGACGCTCCCTTCCGCCACCCGCAGTTCCCCATCTACCTGGTAACACGGCTGGCGGGCTACGATTTCAACGATGTCAAAGCGATGGTCGACCGCGCACAGGCGGCCCGGAACCGCGGTAAGTTTGTGGTGGATCTGAGCTCGGAGAGCGATGAAGAGGGCAACAACTGGCTGCGTACCGCCGCGATCCTGTTGCCGGCCGACCGGGTGATTATGGACGAGAGCACAAAGGTGCTCTACGACTTGAAGGAGATGATCGGCTATGCCTCTTTCGGATCGAACGATAACAACCGGAAGCGGCGCCATCTGGGCTTCCAGTGGCTCCCCGGCGCGATTTCGACGGAGTTCGTATCGACCAGCGCCCGCACTTTCAAACGACCGCCGGACGACTGGACTTACACGTCCTGGACGGACCGTCTGCACTTCTTCGGCGGCTCTCCGCAAGGCTTAAGCGCGGACCTGCTCCACGACGGCGCCACGGGAGCCTCGGGGAACGTCTACGAGCCGTACCTGGCAGGATGTGCGCGGCCGGATTACCTATTACCGGCCTATTATCACGGCAGGAACCTGGCGGAGAGCTACTACCTTTCCCTGCCCTGGCTGAGCTGGCAGGGGGTGGTGCTGGGAGACCCGCTGTGCACGCTGGGGAAGCCGTAGGACAGAGAGAACGGAGATGGACGCGGAGACGCGAAGACGCGGAGAAAGAACGCGGAGAAGAAAAACCTTTCCGATTGTCTCTTTTTTGTGTTCTCCGCGTCTTCGCGTCTCCGCGTCCATCTCCGTTCTCTCTAGTGAGTCATCGAGTAGATGATGTAGTTGATGCCGTAGCGGTAGGCCAAGGCGGTCATCGGCTCGGGGTAGTACGGGGAATCGGCGTACTCCCAGGCGTCTCCCACGTCGGTATTGTAGTTGACCGCTACCACCATCCGATCCTTGTCGTCATACATGGCGCGCCAGGCAGGCAGTCCGGTGCCCGGTGGTAGCTGCACCACCACCGATCCGTCCGGGCCGATCCGCAAGTGGCGGGTTCCGGGGATGAAGGTGAGATCCTTCTCCTCGATGTCGTAAAGAACGTGCATTACGGCATCCGAATGCGCAAGGTCGGTGATCGGCTTGCCCGGCAACACGCGGGCCATCGTCCGGCGGAAGACTTCCCACGCCTCGGCGCCCCAGAAATCGTCCACCACCAGGAAGCCGCCCCGCAGCAGGTACTCGCGTAGGCGCGCGGTCTCGGCGTCGCTCAGGTCCCACCAGCCGGTCTGGGTCGCGTAGACCCAGGGATTGTCGAAGAGTTGGTCGTCGGTCAGGCGAAAGTGGCGTGGGTCCCCGGTATCCACGCGGGTGAGCCGACCTACGCCCAACGTAAAGTGATTATCGGCATCCGGCCAATCTACAATCCACCACCCTTCTCCCGTGGCGCCTCTGGAAGCGCGGCCGAAGAAGCGGTGGTGCTCCGGCAGGTCGGTATACTCCAGGCGGATGAAATGGAACTCCGCGCCGGTGGGAAAGACGGGCTGAGGACCTTCTTCCTGGGCAGGCTGCCCGCGGTACCTCTGCGCCAGTCCAGCCACCACGAGCAAGAGTAGAGAGCCCAGGACCAGGCTGACACGCATGGGGACGCGGGAGCGCACTAACATTCAGCATGGCACAGAAAACAGCTTTCAGGCTTCAGCCATCAGCTTTCAGCGAAAACCCGTTCAGTCGCCCGCCGCAGCGCACAAGAGCTGACCGCTGATCGCTGATCGCTTATTCCTCAGGCTTTGGCGGCATCTTCCACGGTGGGGAAGAACCGGAACACCGTGTCCAGCAGGCTGACGTGGAAGGTCTGGAACACGTGGCCGGTCGCGCCAGCCATCCGCAAGTCGCCATCCACTGCGCCGACCTTGTTGTAGCTGGAGATAAAACGGCCGATCCCGGTGCTATCGATCGCTTTCACTCCGGACAAATCGAAGATAATGGTGCGCTTTCCCTGGCGGAGCAGGTCTTCCACCAGGGTCACGATCTGTTCGCTCTCCAGACCCATCATCAACTTGCCGGCGAGCGTAATCACCACCTTGCCCGGCGCAATCTCGGTATGGCTCATCTCCATCAGCATGGAAGGGACTAGTGTACGCCGATTGGAGGGGCGTGCGCCACTGCGGGGGCGCGATATAATGCCGTCCATGCCAAAACTCGGCGCTCTTCTGCTGCTCGCCGTCTCCCTCGTGGGCACCTACGCCGCCCCGCGGCCTATCGCCCTCGACGACTACTACCGCGTCGAAACCGCCGCTACGCCCGCCATCTCACCGGACGGGCGCTGGACCGTAATTCGGTGACAGTCACCGCAATTCCCGAATTGCGACACCCCGTGCGGCCAGTTCGCCCAGCAACTGCGCGACGGCGGGCGATGCCGCAGCTTCACCCGGCACCACGACGGGCCCATTCCAGGTCTTCGCGGAATTCGCGCGTGCTGATGCGCCATTTCTCCAGGAAGGCCGGGGTGGTAGCTCCAATTCGAATGATCGACCAATGCCGGACTAGCGCCAGCGCGGCCTCCCGATCAGGCGAAGGACCGCGCACGATGAAGTGGTTGTCTCCGTGTACCAGGATGCCGACCAGTACGTAATTCGGTGACAGTCACCGCAATCCCCAAATGGCATCGCTACCGTGGAATTCGGGGATTACGGTGACTGTCACCGCAATTCCCGAATTGCGACACCCCGTGCGGCCAGCTCGTCCAGCAACTGCGCGACGGCGGGCGATGCCGCAGTTTCACCCGGCACCACGACGGCCCATTCCAGATCTTCGCGGAATTCACGCGTGCTGATGCGCCATTTCTCCAGGAAGGCCGGGGTGGTAGCTCCGATTCGAATGATCGACCAATGCCAGACTAGCGCCAGCGCGACCTCCCGATCAGGCGAAGGACCGCGCACGATGAAGTGGTTGTCTCCGTGTACCAGGATGCCGACCATGGTGCTCCCACGATCGCAAAGGCATCCTCTTCAGAGGACAGGCAACGGCGGCCCGGGCTTCGCAGGTGCGGGCGTCCCTTCCGCGAGTTTCTTGCGCAAGGCGCGGCTACGTTCCCTTTTTGCGACTCTGCCTTTTCTTTGGCGGTGGAAGCGCGCCTTATCTCCATTGATGGCTGACATGATGCCTCAAGGGTAGCAGAGTTCCGCCGCTAAGGCTCCTTTCCGGCCATTTCCGTCGGACTCCGACGGAGATTCTCTGTAAGCTATTGAAACTACAATGAGCACCCGTCTGACTCCGACGGGTGGGCGAGCAGCGCCGTGGGGTATGTTTTAGCTTGCTCAGACTCGGCAAGCTAAAGCATACCCTACGGCGCCTTCACNNCGATCGCCGATCGACGGATGATCCTCCAGCCAGAACTTCACGAACCCGCTGGGATTCGGATCCGACAGCCCCACTTCCCCCAGAATCTGGAATGCCTCCGCCGCGGCCTGCGACGAATCAGGCACAATGCCGTGGATCACTTCCAGGCCGTAGATGTCGGCATTGTGCTCCTGCATACGGCTGAACGAGGCCATCGCCGGCTCGGCCAGGAACCCGAAAACCGCGGTAGCCATCAGCAGCACCGGCAGCGACGCCCAGTCATCCATGCCCCGGATCGACCACCGTCCGCCCCAACGTCCCAGCGCCCACTGCATCGAGTGATAGCCCAGGAAGAGAAACACCAGCAGGATCATGCAGGTCATGCCGATCCCGATCCATACGTGGCCGAGCACGTAGTGCCCCATCTCATGGCCAAATACGAATAGGGTCTGCCCCGTGTTCATCTTTTCGATCGTGGTGTCCCACACTACCACCCGTTTGGACGCACCAATGCCGGCAACATAAGCGTTCAGCGACTTCAGTTTCTCGCTGGCTTTCATTTCAAACATACGGTCACGGGGGATCTCCAACCCGCCGCGGGCCACCACTTTCTGGATCTCCGCCACCAGGGCAGGTTGCTTGTCTGCCAGCGGTTGGAACTGGAAAAACATCGGCTCGATGACCACCGGCGAAATGAACAGCAGGAACACCACGATGGGGACCGCGGCCAGCCAGAAGTAGAACCACCAGCGCCGCGGGCTGCGGCGGATCACGCCGTACAGGATCCAGATCAGCAGCCCCACCAGCCCGAACTCCAGGAACTCCCCCTTAGTCCAATCCCAAAACCACGAGCCCCAACCCTGGATGGATTGCTCGTACTTCCGCGAGAGATATTGATCGTAGAGCGAGAGCGGCAAGTTCGCTACGTCCAGCGCCAGGAACAGCAGCGGCGCGAAGATGTAGGCCTGCGCGATGCGTCGGCGCGAGCCCTCGGCCCAGTCCCGCAAGCCGGGAGCGATCCGCCACGCCAGAAAACCCGCCAGCACCAGGATGCCGTAGCCCACGCTGATGAAGTGCAGGCGGTTCCGGGCCTTTCCGAAGTCGATGGCCTTTTGCAGCTTGTCGGGCGGCAGCGAGTAGGTTTTCACTTCGCGCGAGGCCCGCTCGACGGTTGAACTGGGTGGCGGCGTCTGGGCGCCCGACGGGGGTGGCGTACTCGGGGGCGTCTGGGCCCACGCCGCGCCCGTCAAGACCGCGACCATGAACAGCCACTTCACCGGCGCTACCGTCTTTCCGATCATCACCAGCCCTACTTTCCGGCGACTTCCCGCAGTACCCGCAGGGTATTGCCGCCAAAGATTTTGCGAACGTCCGCTTCACTATAGCCCTTCTTGCGCAGCGCCGCCTTCAGCGCGGGCATCTTGGAGATATCCTCCAGCCCCTTGGGCGGCGAGGAGATGCCGTCGAAGTCGCTGCCGATTCCCACATGGTCGATTCCGGCGATCTTCACGGCGTGATCGATGTGCGCCACGGCATCGTCGATTGTGGCGAAGGTCTGCTGGGGCTTCAGGTCGCGGTGCGCCTCGTCCGCCGCGTATTGGTCCAGCGCCTTCCCCGTCAGCGACGGCTCGTTGTAGGAGATGTTACTGATCGCCTTCTTGAGCAGCTCCGCGTCCTTCGGATTCAGGAATCCTTCGCCGAAATTGATCCCCATCACACCGCCATTCTTGGCCAGTGCACGGATCATGTCGTCGGTCATATTACGAGGGACGTCCGAAATCGCGGCACGAGGAATGCGTGGCGATCACCGGCTTGGTGGTGATGGCGAGCACGTCGCTGAAGGTCTTGTCCGAGACGTGCGAAATGTCGACGATCATTCCCAGGCGATTCATCTCGCGCACCACCTGTTTGCCGAAGTCGGTCAGGCCGTTGTGCACCGGTTTGTCGGTGGAGGAATCCGCCCAATTGGTATTGCGGAAGTGCGTCAGGGTCATGGAGCGGATCCCCATCCGGTAGTACATGCGGAGCACTGCCAGGTCATCGTCGATCTGGTGACCGCCTTCAATCGTCAGAATGGCCGCGATCTTGCCCGACCCGGCGATCCGCTCCACGTCCGCGGCCGTCAAGGCCAGTTCGATCTGCTCCGGATGGGCGTCGAAGAGGCCCTGCATGGCGTCGCGCAGATCCAGGGTGCGGCGCACGGCCTCCGCGCCTTTGTAATAGGTGGGGACCCAGAGCGCGAAGAACGGCGCGTTGACCCCGCCCTCGCGAAGCCTGGGAAGATCCACGTGGCCCACCGTGGAACGCTGGGTGAGGTCCGCATGGTCGATCAGGACCCGCTGGACCGTGTCGATATGGCTGTCGATGCCGATGGCCACGTTCTGTGCATAGAGAGGCGCCATCGCGAACAATAACGGAGCGAAACGCATTGGGTCAGCATACCGCGCCTGGGCCCTGGCCTGCTAATCTACGTGGCGCGGGCAGGAGTGGTCACGCGAAATGCGCCGAGACGAGTCTCGGCGCGGCAGGCACGAGTGCCCGCGCCACTAGGATTCCAAAGAATCAACGGCCCGGTGTGAACCGTAACCCGATCTGGGTTTCGGCTTCTATCGGCTGCCCATCGATCTTCGCCGGACGGTAGACCCACTGCTTCACCGCCTCCAGTGCGGCAGGCACCAGTTCCGCGGGACCGTCCGTGACGCGGATGTTGGACAACCGTCCGTCCAGGCCGACCCTGGCTTGGAATATCACGGTTCCCCCGAGGCTCTGCAAATCCCCACCGGGATGGATTGGTTCCTTGCGGGAGATCAGTGCGGCCGGCTCGAATGCTCCGGCGGCCGGCGCCGATGATGGCAGCGTCGCGCCCGCTGGCTCTCCCCTGAAGTTCACGAACACCTGGGATTGCGCTTCCACGGCCGTCCCGTTGAGCTCAGTCGGTTTGTATCTCCACTGAAGGACAGATTCTTCCGCTGCCTGTGCCAGTAGCGGGTGGCCATGCAGAGTGCGTGCCGCCTTCACGCGTCCGTCCGTGCCGATGGTGACCACCAACTCGACAGTGCCTTTGATTCCGTCCCGCCTTGCTTCCTCGGGGTAGACCGGATCTCTCTTCGAAACCAGAACGGCCGGCTGGAGGCTGCCGCCGGCGGACCGCGGAGAATCGCTTCCCGGGAAGTTAACGAACGCGAGGGTCTGGGTCTCCGCGGGCTGTGGGCCGTAGGTCCACTGCATCACTGCCGAGGCCGCCGCTTTCTGCAGCATCGGAGGACCGTGTACCAGCTTGACCTCGGTGACGTGCCCATCCGGCGCGACGGTCGCGATCATTTCCACGATCCCCCTGGCGCCCGTCTGCTGTGCGAGACGCGGATACTCAGGCTCCACGCGCGTCACCGGAGTCAAGGTTGCCAGGGCTCCGGGCGGGGGCGGTGCGGAAGTCTGAGCTGCCGCCCCGCGCGGCGTTGCCTGCGACCGCTGAGCCATGATGTACTGCTCCACGTCATCGGTGTTTGACGCCGCACCATTCGGCGCTGCGGCCTTCGGCGCCTGGCTGGGAGCGGGGGCCGGGGTCTCGGGCTGGCTCGCCGGCGGCGCCACCGTCTTCTCCTGCGTCATTGGCTGCTCTAGCGCCAACGCGGGGGGCACTTGCAGTACGGCAGCCGCGTACACCAGGGGCAGGCTGCACGCCAGCAGTGCCGCACACCACCGGCGGCTCAGCCCCAACGGAATCTCTCTCGTCTCGTCCGGAATTCGATCGATCCTCACATGCATCTCCGCGGTTTTCGCCCTACGAAATGTAGCGCCGGGAAGCAGGCGCAACAAGATCTCTTTGGTTACCAGAAGCTGAGAGAAGAGTCCAAAGGCAAAGACTGCATGTCCGGCCTTCCGTTCACAAGTCTTAAGTGCGTCCCTCGTCCTGCTCCGAGAGAGGTAATATCGCGAACATTAAGGAGCAAAACGCATTGGGTCAGCATACCCCGCCGGGGCCTGGCCTGCTATCCTGTGCCCATGTCGACTTCCGTAAACCCCATACCGCCCGGTTTTCATTCCTTGACCCTGCACCTGAACGTTGACGGCGCAGCGGCGTATATCGATTTTCTCAAGAACGCCTTCGGCGCCGTCGAGATCTCACGCTCGCCGGGCCCCGGCGGCAAGCTAATGCATGCCACGTTGCAGGTCGGAGACTCGATGCTGATGCTGAACGACGACTTCTGCACGGACTTCGGGATGCCGCCCGTGTTGCGCGGCAATCTCCCCTTCCACATCAACCTGTATGTTCCCGACGCCGACGCGACTTTCAGCCAGGCGATCGCCGCCGGCTGCCAGGTGACCATGCCGCTCTCGGACCAGTTCTGGGGCGACCGCTACGGACACGTGCGCGACCCGTTTGGATTCGCCTGGGCGATCGCCACGCACAAGGAGAACGTCACCCCGGAGCAAATGCAGGAACGCCAAGCCAAGCTGTTTGGCGGCGGCCAGGCTGAAGCAGCCGGAGGCAGCGCCGCATGAGCGATAATCGGGGCATGGCCACTCTCGGACTGATCGAATACGCCGATGCCAGCCCCGAAGTGCGCGCGGTCTATGACGACATCATGACCGCCCGCAAGACGGATTGGATCAACAATTTCTGGAAGGCCCTCGCCAACGACCCGGTGACGCTTCGCCGCACCTGGGAAAGCGCCAAGGAGATCATGGCGCCGGGCGCGCTGGATGCGGTCACCAAGGAGATGATTTACCTCGCGGTGAGCGCGACGAATCAATGCCCCTATTGCATCGCCTCCCACACCGTCTCCGCGCGCAAGGCGGGCATGACGGATCATATGTTCACCGAGTTGATGGCGGTAGTAGGGATGGCGAACGAAACGAATCGCCTGTCAAGCGGCTACCAGGTGCAAATCGACGACCGTTTCAAAACGTAGGGTATGCTTTAGCTTGCCGAGCCGTGGGGATGCTTTAGCCTGCCGATCGGACCCGCTCTTGGCCCTGGAATCAACATCCGCCCCGATGCAAGACGGCCGACGGGGGCGTCGGCCGCGGACCAGGGGGTCCGCCCCACGTTTACAGCTTCAGCCGTAGGAAAATCGCACCGGGCGTGGGATTCTCCGCGTACGGTCCCGTCTGCTCGAACCCCATTCGCCGGTACATTTTGAGCGCCTGGGTCATCACCGGCATGGTGTCTCCCACCATCTCGCGGTCACCCATCCGCCGCGCCTCCGCGATCACCCAATCCATCAGCGTCCGTCCCAGGCCGCTGCCCCGGAAACTGGGCCGCACGTAGAGCCGCTTGGCCTCACACCGATCCGCATCGAACTGCCGCAGCGCGATGCACGCGGCCGGTTCGCCATCCATCAGCGCCATCGCCAATCGCCCGCCCGGCGGTGCGTACTTGCCCGGCAACTGCGCCACCTCCTCGCCGAAGTTCTGAAAACATGGCGTGAAGCCGAAGGACGCCCAATACTCTTCGAACAGGCTGCGAACCTGTTCCAACCGCGCTCCACTCTCCACCGTCACGATCTCCACGACGTCAATCCTGCTGCGTCAGACGGTCTTTATACAGGCCGAATACGCGTTTGAAATCCAACCCAAGCATGACGGTCACGGGCGTGGCATCGGGGACGCTGCGGCGGTCCAGCGGCACCGTGGACCCGTAAAACCGCCCCCAGGCAGTCAGCACATCCAGATAGAGTGTCTGCGACTTCGTGACGAACCCAGGATCCACCAGGTACGCCGCGGCCAGCGAGTCCCACATGTACGCCGTTGCCGCGGGATTCTTCAGGAAGCCCGGATAGCGGTTCCCCAAATCCTCGCGAAACAGGTCGGTAATGGGCGTGTGGACGGCCACCACCTGGTCGAACTCCGCCTTCCGCAGCATCGCGGTATTGCAGATGTCCAACCCGAACATCACCTTCTGCGGAATGCGCGAACGCAGCACGATACGCGCGGCCTCCGGGTCGAACCAGAAGTTGAACTCCGCCGAGGCGGTGGCATTGCCCGCCACCTGCACATTGCCCCCCATGAAGACGATGCGTTTGATCTTGGTTTCGATCTCCGGCCGCATCCGCAGCGCCAACGCGATGTTGGTCATCGGCCCGATGGCCAGGATCGTGACTTCGCCGGGGTGCCGCTCGATCTCCGAAATCAGAAACTCCACGGCGCCCTCATGGTGCGGTTTCCGCAGGCTGAGTTTCGCGCCAGGAGCGGGCTTCACGTCGGCTGGGTTATCCGCGAACGCCCCCATGAACTCCAGCTTTCCCCAGCGCCGGCCGGACTCGTGCGCCATCGCCGCGGTATGCACCAGGGGAGTCGCCGCGCCGGTGTAGACCGGCACCTGGGGCCGCTTCAGCAGATCGAGGATGTGCAGCATGTACTCGGCGCCCTGTGCCGGCCACACGTTGCCCGGCACTACCGTGACACCCGTAACCGTGACCTGTCCGGGACTGCGCAGCAGCATCACCAGCGCGGCCCCATCGTCGCCGAACAGCCCGGAATCGGTGTCGAAGAGGACGGTATCGTGGCCCGCGGCCCACAGACCCGGTACGAGCAAGAGTCCCGCCACCAGACGCAGCATGAATTTCAAAGTAACACGGGCATTCTTGCCTGTGTTGGTTTGCTTTCCTGCGTGGTACAGACGCGGTAAAATGCTTAGACCATGAAGAAAGTCCGTTGGGGCGTCCTGGGCGTCTCCAAGATCGCCACCGTCAAAGTCATTCCCGCCATGCAGCAGGGCGAATTGTGCGAGATCGCGGGCATCGCCTCACGCGACCGCTCCAAGGCCGAAGCGGCCGCCCGCGACCTCGGCATCCCCAAGGCCTATGGCTCGTACGAAGAGATGCTCGCCGATCCGGAAATCGAGGCCGTCTACAATCCGCTTCCCAATCACCTCCATGTTCCGCTCTCCATCCGCGCGGCCGAGGCCGGGAAGCACGTGCTCTGCGAAAAGCCCATCGCCCTGAACGTGGCCGAGACGCTGGAGTTGATCGCCGCCCGCGATCGTACCGGCGTTACCATCGGCGAGGCCTTCATGGTGCAGACGCACCCACAGTGGGTCCGGACTATGGAACTGGTGCGCGCCGGCCGGATCGGGCAGCTTCGTTTCGCCATGGGCTCGTTCGGCTATTTCAACCGGGTGGCGGAGAATATCCGGAATATCCGGGCATACGGCGGCGGCGGCCTCCTGGATATCGGCTGCTATCCCATCAAGACGTCGCGCATGGTGTTCGGCGAGGAGCCGACGCGCGTCTCGGGCACCCTGGCTCTCGATGCGGCCTTCGGCGTCGATACGCTGGCGTCGGCGATCCTGGATTACCCATCGGGCCAGTGCATCTTCGCCTGCAGCACGCAGGTGGTGCCGCATCAAAGCATGCAGTTCTTCGGGACCACCGGCCGCATCGAACTGGAGATCCCGTTCAACGCCATCCCCAACCAGACGTCCCGTATCCGCATCGACGATGGCCGCGATCTCCGCGGAGGCGGCATCACCGTGGAAGAGTTCGCCCCCTGCGACCAGTACACCCTTCAGGGCGACCAATTTTCCCGCGCCATCCGTGAAGGCGCCGCGCCCCCCGTGCCGCTCGAAGATTCCGTGAGGAACATGGCCGTGATCGAAGCCATTTTCCGATCGGCTGAAACAGGAAAGTGGGAGCAGCCGGCGGCCATGCTGCCAAAAAACAACCGATAGCCACAGATGAACGCCGATAAAGGCCTTTTTTTTCATCTGTGTTCATCTGTGGCTGATTTCTTCTCCCCGGGGGAAGTTGGTCCCTCTACAGCCCCGATGCGCCAGCCTTAGGATACCCCGCGTTGGCCTGTACCTCGCGAATCTGAAGGGTGTGACGGGCGGAATGCGACGCCAGCAGCAGCAGGAACTGATACGCGTCCATTGGGCCAGCCGGACCCGGTCCCACATGCACGCGCAACTCGTCGTTCGTCGTCTTCACGTAGGCGATGGTCTTGTCCCGGCGCGCCGTGAATTCGCGAATGGCATCGTCCGGAGTGGCAAACTTCGCGGCGGGTACCAGTGGCTCCGGCGCCGTCGCCTTCTTGCTGCGGTCCTCGACACCCGCGACGATCTTCTTATCCACTTCCGCATTGGAAGTGGCCGGCCGGGGCACCGCCGGTATTTGGAGGATTTGCTGGGCGCCGCCGAAAATGTAGTCCTCGGCCAGGATGATATGCTCGGCGCATTCCTGTACGGACCAGACGGTGGGCGCTGGCTTGAACTTCCATTGCGCGGCGGTGAGGCCGTGAATGCTGGCGATCATGTTCTTCTTGGATGCCTCGAGTTGCTCCAGCAGGTATATACGTTCGGCTGAAGTCATGCTGCCTTCGCCGGCAAACAGCGGGGCAACTGCCATTGGGGCAACTGCGCACAATAGTAAAGCTAGCTTTTTCATAGTGATTTCCCTCTTTCCCAAAGCCTACCATTGGACGCCCCCGGCCCGCACCTGGGCGGGGAACGATTGCGGCTGGAAAACCTGTGCGCCGGGCACCTCAATGCCGCCACGCTCCAATTGGCTATTAAGACGGTCCATTAGAAATAGGACAATGGATTCATGAAGCGAAGAGGGATAGGAACCTGCAATTCCTGGGCGCTGGGGCTCGGCCTGGTTGGTTTCACGCTCACGCTGCCGGCTCAAACTACCAGGAAAAATCCACTGGAGGTCTTGGATCAGTTCAGCGAGTCCGTGCAGGCGCTGGCGGCGCGCGTTGCCCCCAGCGTCGTCCAGATCTCCGTCACGCGCTACGCTCCCCAAGGCGAAACCGGAGGACGCATCGGCGCCGTCCTTGGTATTCAGCAGAGCGTGGGATCCGGCGCCATCATCGATCCCGATGGGTACATTGTCACCAACGCCCACGTGGTGGCCGACGCACAGAGGATCCGGGTGACCCTGGTTCCTCAAAATACCGGCAACAAGGCGGATCAGTCCATCAGTAACGCCTTGTCCCAGCCCTTCGCGCCGGCCAAGGACGCCGTGCTGGTCGGTGTATTTAAAGAGCTGGATGTGGCGCTGATCAAGATCTCCGCTACCGGATTGCCCACGCTGCCGTTCGCGGACTACAAAAAGCTCCGTCAGGGACAGGTGGTCTTCGCGTTCGGCAGCCGGCAGGGGCTCAGCAATTCCGTCAGCATGGGGGTGGTCAGCTCGGTGGCCCGCCAACCGGACCCGGACAGCCCCTTCATCTTTATCCAGACCGACGCTCCCATCAATCCGGGCGATAGTGGCGGTCCGCTGGTCAATACGGCCGGGGAGATCGTGGGGCTCGACACTTTCATCCTCAGCCAATCGGGCGGCAGCGAAGGCCTCGGTTTCGCGATCCCCAGCCCGCTGATTCAGGTGGTGGCCGCGCAGGTGAAGAAGTACGGCCATATTCATCGGCAGCTCATCGGCGTGGGTGTCCAGTCCCTGACTCCGACACTGGCCGCGGCGCTGGGCTTGCCCCGCGACCGTGGCGTCATCATCTCGGACGTCGTGCCGGGGAGCCCCGCTGAGGTCGCGGGAGTGAAGCTGAACGACACGGTGCTTTCAATCGATGGGAGAGCTGTTGAGAATCTGCCGATGTTCCTGTCCGGATTGCTCACCCATCCGAATGGCACGCCGGTCAAGCTGGAACTGCTTCGCGGCCAGGAAATGTTGACCTTCGATGTAGCTTCAGTGGAAGAGACGCACACCACCGACCAGTTGGCAGACCTCATCGATCCGGAAACCAGTCAGATTTCTCAACTTGGGATTGTGGGCATAGCCATCGACAAGCGGACCGAGGCGATGTTCCCGAACCTGCGCGTACACTATGGAGTCGTCGTCGTGGCGCGCTCGGCGTTATCCCTGGGAACCCCGGCGGGTCTCCAGGTGAACGACGTGATCCATGAAGTCAACGGAAGCGTGGTCTCCAGCGTGGAGGCGCTGCGCTCCGCGCTCGGCGCGCTGAAACGCGGCGATCCCGTGGCGCTGTTTATCGAAAGGGACGGCAAGCTGCAGTATCTGGCGTTTGAACTGGAGTGAAGCGGGCATGGGTGGGTGCCCGACAGCGGGTAATCGCCAGGCGACGGAAAGAGCTGTCTCACCAAGTACACCAAGTACACCAAGTACCACAAAGAACACCAAGAAAACTAGAAAACCAAGAGGAGGGGCCAGCATCGGCCTTCGCACTCCGGGTTTTTTCTTGTGTTCTTGGTCTTCTTGGTGTGCTTTGTGGTACTTGGTGTACTTGGTGAGAAAGCTTTGAATCCTGATTGTTCCTCGATGTCGCGCACCCCATGGCCGCTTACCTTTGCTTCCACATCACCGGCCGGTGTATCTTCATTGAAGAGGACTTTGGAGGTCCGATTAACGAATGAAACAGATTTGTAACGCAGTTGCTTGCACGTTACTCTTGTTACCAGTTTTCGCGCCACGCCCCGCGCAAGCCGCGGAAGTGCCCGCGGTTGGACAACAGGCTCCGGATTTCTCGGCGCCATCACAGGATGGAACCCCGGTCAGCCTCAAGAGCTTCCGCGGCAAATGGACCGTGCTCTATTTCTACCCCAAAGACATGACGCGAGGGTGCACCATCGAAGCGCACAACTTCCAGCAGGACCTTCCCAAGTACCAGGCGCAGAATGCCGTCATCGTCGGCGTGAGCGTGGATTCCAGTGACAGTCACAAGGAGTTCTGCGCAAAAGAGAGCCTGACTTTCCGTCTGGTCGCAGACACCGACAAGAAGATTGTAGATCAGTACGGATCGCTAGGCGGTAATGGCGTGGCGAACCGCAATACCTTCCTGATCGATCCCACCGGAAAGATCGTCAAAGTATGGACCTCAGTCAATCCGACCCATCACAGCGAAGAAGTGCTAGCCGCCCTCCCCAAGTGACACGGGCATTCTTGCCTGTGTGGGTTTTCTTCCACCAAAACCCACACGGGCAGGAACCCCGCCGCCACTACTTCACATCCTCACCTTCCAGGCGCATCGCCCACCTCACCGCCGCGAGGTACATCTTCTGCACCTGCGGGTTGTCCCAAGCCTCATCGGCATGCCCAAACGTGGAATAGAACACCCGCCCCTTACCGTACATCTTGGCCCACGCCACCGGAAAATCGCGGTCCGCCCGGTGCACCTTGGGGTTGGTGAGATCCAGCTTGTCTGCATCCAGACGCGCCAGCACGTGCACTTTGTTGCGCGCGAAATTCTTGTGCTGGTAGATCTCGTCGTGGATCGTGAAGCGCTCTGGGAAACCCTTCATGGCGGGAAATCCCGCGTCCTCCACAATCACCGGCGCGTCGAAGACTCCCCACGGATGGTCGTCGAAGTAGCCGCCGATCATCTCGCCGAATGCCGGCCATTCGAAGAACGCATCATCGCCGGTATGTGCGCCCACGAAGCCCTTGCCGTCCTCCTGGATAAACGACATCAGGTCCTTTTTCTGCTGTGGGCTGAGGTTGTCGCCCGTTCCCATAAACAAGATGGCGTCGAAATCGTTCAGGTTGTGGGTATGGCGGGCAGGCTCGGGAACGGTCTGCTTCGTGATCCACTGGGAATCGGTGCGGATGTAGGTATCGAACGCCCCCGATTCGTGGCCCAACCTTTCGATGGTGGCCAGGGCGTGGGAAATCGAATCGTGCTGGTAGGCGGTGAGGGTATCTCCCCATGCCAGCAGCCTCTTCCGTCTGGCCGGCTGCCCGTCGGAGCCATGCGGAAACAAAAACAGCGCTGCCACAAGGACAGCGGCAGAGGCCGTAAAGGATCGGATCATATGAACCATTGTGAATGAAAAAGGGGCAGGCCGAGAACTTCCTCGACCTGCCCCACAGATCCAAGGCCCCGGAACACAGGCAAGAATGCCCGTGCTACAACCTAGAACGTATACTTCAACGCGAATTGCAGATTCCGCGCGCCTAACGAGGAGTTCACCACTCCTGTCAGCGCACTCGGATTGCGGACACACGTGGCACTTGCCGAGCTGCAGGCGCCGCCGCTCGTAGTCATCAGCGAATAGGCATTCGAGAAGATATCGATCTGGTAGCCCTGCACCGTGAAGACCGGAGAGCTGAACGCATTGATGGCGTCGAACCGGAACTCCACATTTTGCCGTTCCGTGATCCGGAACTTCTTCGACAGGCTCAGGTCAACCTACCGCAATCCGGGTCCGCGCTCCGACGAAATCGGGCAGTTGCCCAACTTCCCGCTGGCCGGATCCCGCATCGTGGTCGGGTCGAACCAGATGTAGCCGCCGCCTTCATAGTTCTTGAACGGCGTCGCGACGGAGCCCGACAGGCAGTCCGGCCGCGGTTGGAAGTACGCTCCGGTCGGATCGGCGGAGTAGTCCAACATGGAGATCGGGAAGCCGCCATGGAACGTCACGATCGAGCTGATCATCCAGTCGCCCGCCACGGCGTTCAGCGCCTTGTTCGTGCTCTTGAACGCGCGGTCGTGCCCGAATGGCAGATCGTAGTTCACGTATCCCGTGAAGACGCTGGTGACATCGCGGTCGCACAGTCCATAATCCAGATGCGTTGGATCCTGGGCGTCCGCCTGAGCTTCGAAGGACTGATCGTAGATCCCTGCATCCCCTCCGACTGGAAAGAGTTCGAAGTCGTCCGTCGGTGGCGCGGCGCGACCTTCCGGATCACAGTGAGGAATCCCGACGGAGTAGAGAAAGGCGTAAAAAGCATGACCCTGAACGGCGTACCCATCACCGGCGCAATCCCCCCGCAGCCCCCCGGTTCGGCTCATGAAGTGTCTGTNNAGCTTACGGGGCTAGGTGGGGCAAGCCACCCAGCCCCGGGATTCGGCTAACGGCCCTTGCGGATCGTCAGCTTCATCCTTACTGTCACCATGACGGTGACGATTTTCAGCCACAGAGTGAGCATGGAGAGTCTCACCTCCTCCTGCTTCATAGATTAGGAAGCCCGGGACGCTATCCCGGGCTTTTCCATTGAAGCTCCAGTGCTTCGCCGGAAAACAACTTGCCCTTCTTCCTATCCAGTCGCGCAGAGGGATACCGCAAAATGGTAGTGCCTCGCACGGTCGATTCCTCTACGAAATATTCCCGGCCCCCTGAGTCGCCCGGCCAACCAAGCTATAATCGCTCTTGAAACGATGCTCCGCCGTATCGTAATCGCAATCACCCTCGCCGCCGGCAGCCTGACCGCCCAGCAAGCCCACGTCGCTTGGAAAGACGCCATGCGTCAGCCACCCAACTGGTACGGCAGCGCCGAGGCCGTTCGCATCGCCGGCCAACTCCTGCTCTACCAGCACGACAACGGCGCATGGGAAAAAAACATCGACATGGCCGCTCCCCTCAGTGACAAGCAGCGCGCCGACTTGCAGGCCCGCAAGCATGACAACCTGGGTCACACCACCATCGATAACGATGCCACTTACACCCAGATGCGCTACCTCGCGCGGGTCTACACAGCCACCCGGCAGGACCGCTTCCGGACCGCCTTCCAGGCCGGCCTGCATTACCTGCTGGAAGCCCAGTATCCCAACGGCGGATGGCCCCAGTTCTACCCTCTGCGCGACGGCTATTGGAGTCACATCACCTACAATGACGACGCCATGATCGGGGTGATGGAGACACTGCGCTCCATCGTCCGCCGGGAGCCCGACTTTACCTTTGTCGGCGACACCGATCGCGAGCGTGCCCGGCAAGCCATCGAAAAGGGCGTCCAGTGCATTCTGAAGACTCAGGTAACAGTGGACGGCAAACTCACCGCCTGGTGCGCGCAGCACGACCAGAAGACGCTCCTGCCCGCCAAAGCCCGCGCCTATGAGCATCCCTCACTCAGCGGCAGTGAGAGCGTTGGGGTTGTCCAGTTCCTGATGGCCATCCCCGACCCCTCGCCCGAAGTGACTCGCTCCATCAAGGCCGCTATCGCCTGGTTCGACGCAGTCAAGCTCACGGGAATCCGCGTAGACCGAAAGCCCGCTCCAGGCACTGCCAGAGGCTATGACTTTGTGGTAGTGCCGGACGCCTCAGCCCCACCCTTATGGGCACGCTTCTACGAGATCGGCACCAACCGCCCGATCTTCTCGGGCCGCGACTCGGTAGTGAAGTATAACCTCTCAGAAATCGAATACGAGCGCCGCACCGGATACCGCTGGTACGTAGACCGTCCAGCCATCCTGTTCAAGTAACACGGGCATTCTTGCCTGTGTTGGTGTTCTTACTCTGAAAGCCAACCACCGTGGCGCGGACACTCGTGTCTGCCGCGTCGAGACTCGTCTCGACGCATTCTCGTATTGCCCACCAGATCCGGGACCAGCCCCGCAAACAGCCAAATCCCGATGCTTGACCACCCTCACTCCACCCACAGCGAACACACACACTTCTGACAAGTCGGATTCTCCGCCACGTTCAACTCTCTCCGGAACGCCACACCCCGCTCTCCGTTGACCACCTCTTCCAGCCCAGCCCCCGCCGTATTCCCGATCGGCGCATGAAAGAAGCAAGGCCGTACGTCACCGTTCGCCTCCACCACCGCGGACACCCACGGCGCATTGCATCTCGGCGCGACATGCGGTTCGAGTCCATAGTGCCCCCGAAAGTGCGCCACAATCCGGCGAAGCTTGGCGGGACTCTCAAGAATAAATCCATCGCCGGGATACTCCGCGATCAGCAATTCCATCTCCCGTTCCAGCCCTCCCAACTCGGGCGCCACGGCCGACTTCCGCTCTTCCGGCCACACCAAGGGCCGATTGAACGCCGTCGAGCTCAGGTCGGCCGCCAGAAAGGACACCGAGCGCACCCCCAGCCCCCGCGCTGCCCGCACCGTGTCGCGCAGGTGCGGAGCATTTCCGGCCTGAACCGTCGACCGCGCGCCGATCGGGTACCCCGGCGATAGCCGATGAATCGCCCGCACTCCCTCCGCCAGTCGCTCGAAAGCCCCCGGCACCCGCCGGATCGCATCGTGTACCTCCGCCGGACCATCCAGCGAGACAATCACTTCATCCGTGCTCTCCACAATCCGCGCGGCATGGCGTTCCAGCAGCAGCCCGGTGCTGAGGATGGTCGTCCGAATCCCGCGCGCGCGCAGCAGGGTCGCCAGGCGAAACAGGTCCGAATGCATCAATGGCTCGCCCCCCGTGAAGACCACCCACTCCACACGCAGCCGCTCGATGTCCGCCATGTGCCGCTCCAGCTCCGCCGCGCTGATCTCCTGGACGTCGGTGAGCTTCCAGATGTCGCACATCACGCAGCGGCAGTTGCAGCGATTGTGCGGCTCGAGGACCAGAATCGGGAGACGCTCCAGCCGTTCGTTCATGCGAGGATCCGTTTCCCGGCCAGCCGCAGCGTGCGCCCCAGGTGCTCTTCCGCCGCGCGCCGCAGCTCACGCACATCAGCATCCACCAGCACCGTTGGACGGCCTTCGAGAGTGAGGGGTCGGAACCTACCTGCAACATACGGGGGAAGCTGCTGGGCGAGCGACGGCGCGATCAGCCGAATACGCCCGCGCACCACCACCAGCGCAATGTTTCCCTTCAAAAGCGCCTCCACCGGAGTCTGCGCATCCGACCGCACCGCCACCCAATCGCCCGCCGTGTCCCGCGGAGTCAGATGCAGGATCTTCGCAGGCACGGAGCTGACCATTTCATAGAGGCGCTTTTCGCGGTTCGCGGCCGGCAAGTATGGCCGCGCCACCCCCAGTTCCTCGATCAGATCGACCGGCGCACTAAGCGCCGAATCCGTCCCCAGCGCGATCGGGATTTCGGAGCGGAGAATCCCACGCGAAACCGTGCGCCCTAGCATCCCCAGGTTGGAACTGGGGCACCAGATCAGCGACGCGCCGCGCTTGCGCATCAAGTCCAACTCCTTGGGGCCGAAAGCCACGCCGTGAATAATGGCGGTGCGGGGGTCCAGTGCGCCGCAGAAGTCCAGCGTACCAAGCTCGTCCCGCTCGGCAGCGCCGATGCCTTCGCCACAATGAACCAGCCACGGGTAACCCTCCGGGGCCTTCCAAAACCGATCTAGGAACTCCGGCTGATATTCGACCGAGTGCGCCCACGCGAACCGGCGCACCACCCGGACGGGGAACTTCGCGCCGAAGACCTTGGGCTCATAAGGATTGTGGTGGCACACCGTAGTCACGCCGCTCAGCAGATTTTTCAGCCCGCCCCACCACAGGCGTACGTGCTTGGGCACCCGCAACTGCTCGCGAATCGGGCTGCGGCTGGGATGGTAGATGTCGCGAGCCCAATCGCCCGCGTTCCGATAAGGGCCGTTACCCAGGCGTGGAAAGAGGTTGAACTCCAGGTGGTCGTGAGCGTTGACCAACCCCGGCATCAGCACATGCCCGGTGAGGTCCAGCTTCCGCGGGCCATGGATGCGCACCTCGCGCAGCTTACCGCTGCCGGGGCCCGCAATTGTCCTGGCGCCGGTCAGGATCACAGCCGCGACCACCGCGTCAACAGCACCGCTGGCGTCCGCGACGCCGCGTCGAAGAGCTCTGCCCTGCCGGCGCGTTCAAAAAGTTCGCGCTCGGGCTCGCCGATAGTCGCCTCCGCCCATTCGTCCAGCGCCAGTCCTTCGGCGCCCGCGAGGAGCTGCTCCAGTGCATAAGGATGGTTGTCGATTTCGTAGACCCGTCCGTCGCTGCGAAAGGTGCGCCGCCATCCCTGCGCCGCCGCGGCGGGATGGAAGTCGGTGAGGATCAGCGACCCGCCCGGCTCCAGGATGCGGGAAAGCTCGTTCAGAGCCTTTAGCGGATTCGGGACATGCCCAAGCGTGAGAGTGCACAGAACCAGATCCGCGGAGGCAGTCCGTATAGGAAGCGCGGTGGCGTCCGCGACGGCGAGCCGTCCGCGCAGCCCCGGCTTATCCGCCGCGATCGCGAGCATGGCCGGCGAGATGTCGATGCCGATCGCCGAGAGCGGCGACGCCCACCGCCCCGTGCCGCACCCGACGTCGATCACCCGCCGGGCCTGAAATCGTTCGACCCAAGCCACCAGCGCGCGATGTTCCAGCGCCACGATCGGCGATGGAGTAGCATCCCAACTCCCCGCCCACAGCGCGTACCCCTCGACTGCCGAAATGCAAACCGCATCTGTCATATCGTCTTGTGGGGCATGCTTTAGCTTGCCCACCGCTTCTTGTGGGGTATGCTTTAGCTTGCCCACCGATGAATTCACGACTGGGCAAGCTAAAGCATACCCTACAAACTCTCCAGCCGCGGCTGTCTTAACCGCACCAGCTTCTGCGCCACCCGCAGTTCCCCCGGAAAATCGTACGCCCCCAATGCGTATCGCCAGCCGCTCAGCGACTTCAGCAGCGCCCGCCCCCAACCCGGAAGCCGCATGTCCTGCGTAGTCGGCCATCGCGAATTCATCACCGTCTCGAAATCCCGGATCCGCCGCTTCACATGCGCCGGCAGCCAGGGCAATTCCGGGTCGGTGCGAATCAGGTAAGGGTACCACCGGTCCGTAATCCACTCGTCGGGCGTAGCCGGGAATTCCACCTCCACATCGCCATACGCTCCCGACTTCTGCGGCGTCGGCACATACGTCTGCACCACAATTTCGACGTCCGGATTCACCTTCTTCACGCGCCTCACGAAGGCGATATTCTCCGCCACATCGCGCTCCGCATCGGCCGGATTGCCGAAGATCATCGAATACTCCGGCACAATGTCAAATTCGCGAATGCGCCGCGCCAGCGCAAGCGTCTGCTCGGAAGTCAGTTGCTTCTTCATATTGCGCAGCGCCGCGTCCGACCCCGATTCCACTCCGAAGAAGATCATGACGCACCCAGCCGCGCGAATCTTGCGCAGCGTGTCGTCCGAATATCCCAGTACGATGTCCACGCGCGCCTCGCACCACCAGCGCAGCTTCAAGGGCGCGATGCGGCCGGCCAGCTCGCGTGCATGCTCCTCGCGCAGGAAGAAGTTATTGTCGTAGAACTGCACCGCGTTGACCCCGTACTGACTCTGCAAGTGCTCCAGGATGGCCGCCGTGCGCGCGGGCGATTCCATTTTCTCCCGGTCGTATACCGGCACCACGCCGCAGAAATTGCAGCGGAACGGGCACCCGATGCTGGCCTGATGGACCGCGGTGCGCGATCCCAGAAACGTGTTGGCGATGTACTTGGCCGGATCCAGCCGGTGGTACGGCGGCCATGGGAAGTCGTTTGGCGATTTCAGCGGCCGCTCGGCGGTATGGACGTGCAGGCCGAACCGGTCCTTGAACGCGAGCCCCCGAATGCGCGAAAAGTCTCGGCTGCCGCGCAACGCCTCCAGCAGTTCGAGCAGCGAGTCTTCTCCCTGCCCCTTCACCACGAAGTCCACATACCGGGCGTTGAGCGTGGCCTCGGCATAGAGTGACGCGAAGTAGCCGCCCCACACGATGGGTACCCGCGGATACTTCTCGCGAAATCGCCGGCACACCGCGATCGCACTCCGCAACTGCGGCCCCGGCATGACGGAGACCCCCAACAGCTCCACCGGATTCTTACCCCCGCGCTCCATCAGCGCCTCGATGGTGGACCACGGGTCGGGGTCGGCATTCCCGTCCACGATCTGGTACTCTTCCCTGCCCTCCAACACCGCGCCAAGGTACAGCACGGAGAGCGGCAGCCGCCGGTTCTTCGGCTTGGTGCTGCGCGGATGGAACAGGATGATCATGATGCGAACCTGCCGGCCAGAATCCAAAATCGCGAAGGCGGGCGCTTGCCTTTCCACCGCGCCTTCCACGGCCGCATCGCCCATTGCCAGCCATACCAGGGACGATAGATCCGCCAGTGGATGCCCAGGTCGCGCCCCAGTTCCGCGAGCATCTCCTCGTCGAAGAACTCCAGGCTCTGGAGCGTGTCCGACGCGAAGCCGTAGGTCGCCTGGAACTGCTGGTGGCGTTCGCGGCGCATCATCTCGCCGTGCTCCCGGCGGCGGTAAACAGGCGAATCTACGATCAGGAAAGAACCCTCCGGCCGCAGACACCGCCGCACCTCCGCGAGCGTCCGCCGGTAGTCGGTGGAGTAGTGGATGGAGGCGTTGTAGATCGCCAGATCGAGACTGTTGCCCGCCAGCGGCAGGTCGTCGAATTCGGCGTTCACCCGCAGGAAGGGCGTTACCTGCTGGAAATGGCGGCCCGCCGCAAGCCCGTCGAGCGGGTCGCCGAGGATATCGATGGCCACCGGCTGGTGCCCGCGAAGCGCCAGCCGATACGACATCCAGCAGTTCCCCGCCCCGAGATCGGCGATGCGCAACGGCCGTCCGAACTGTTTTTCGATCGCCGCCAGGACGCGCTTCTCGAGGTAGCGGTAGCTCTTCCCGCGAATCGTCCACTGGTCCTGGAGCCGCCCCGTGACATCGCGGTACGGCAGCGCGAAATAGTAGTCCGACTCCCGCGACCCGCGCCCCTCGGCGTGCCGGATCTTGACGTAATCGTCGAGAAAGCGCTGCCGGACATTAGCCTGCATGGGGCCCCCGTAGGGTATGCTTTAGCTTGCCCACCCTAAAGATCAGCAGCCGATGATCCGCCATCCCCCGCAGCAGCGGAACCCCGGCCAACGCGCGATCCAACCGACCCATCCACCTCACCATCCACCCCGGCATCCGCACATAAGACGGTGGGACGAACAGTCCGATCCCCATCCACCGTTCCAACTCGCACCCCGCAAACACCCTGCGCAGTTCCGCCACCGAGGGGTAATACACCGTGACACCCAACGACGACGCAGCCTTTCCGCGGAACCTTCGGAAAGCCTTGCCGAACTGCCCGCGGACAGCATAGTAAAGCGTCTCCCAGGCACAGCATCGTCCGATCGTGCAGATGGCCACATACCCGCCAGGCCTCACGATCCCGGCCAGTCCGCGCGCCACCGGTGCCAGATCTTCCACACAGTTCAGCGCGCCGAAATCAGAGATCGCCCCGTCAAACCCACCCCCGATCTCCGCGATCTCTTCCGCGCCGAGCACCTCGGCAGTGAACCCGCCCCGCCGCCGAGCTACCTCGATCATCCTCGGCGACGGATCGATAGCATGCACCGCGAGCCCTCTCTCAGTAAAGTGAGCCGCATCCTCCCCCGTCCCGCACCCGACATCCAAAATCCTCTCCCCCGAATGGAAGAGCGTATCCACGTGCCGCCAGACAAGCAAGCGTTGCGCCCGCCCGATAGGAGTAGAAGTCCACAACTGGTCATACTGTGCGGCCACTTGATCAAAGTTGCTAACCGTGTTCGTGGTCACCGAGCCCTCCCGTTCAGGCTTACCGGTGGCACTTCGCGTTCCCTCGCGTGCCCCTCAGATGCTGATGTCGGTGCCCCTGCTGGGACAGGCGATTCGCCTGTCCTCGCCTGCGTTCCGCGCAGCGGAACCGGGCGAGCTTCGCTCGGCCGCGGACAGGCGAATCGCCTGTCCCACCGGGGGACCAAGGCACCCACCCCAGAGCCAAGAACCCAATGGCGCGGTGCATGAGCTTGGACTTGAAGGCTGGGCAAGCTAAAGCATGCCCCACCAGCACTCATGCTTCAACCTCACTCGCCGCCGCTTCCAATCTCTCCCGCACCTGCGCCGCCTCATCCGCCGTCTCACTCCTCAAGAGCTGATCCGCCAGTTGATAGAACCGCCTCGAATGCCTCCCGCGAATCTTGACCTCCCGATCCGTCGTCGTCTCCCAATCCCCCAACTGCACCAGCTTGGGCCGCACCTCATCGTAGTAAGGCGTCCCCTTGATCGGGTACGAAACCGTAGTAAAAAAAACGTCCGGCCGGCAAGCCTTCACATGCTCATAGGTCGCATCGATATCGCCCAACTCCTCGCCTTCATAGCCCCACATCAGGAACATCCCAGTCTGTATACCGTTCTCCCGCAATTGCCGAACCGCATCGCGGACCTGCGCCACGCTCACCCCTCGCTCCATCGCGTCCAGCAGCCGCTGCGAGCCGCTTTCCGACCCGATCCACACCCGGTAGCAACCCAGTTCAGCCAATTGACGGGCCACCCGCGCATTCATCCGGTCCGCCCGCGTGATGCACTCGAACGGAATGCGCAACCCGCGCCGCCCCATCTCCTCCGCGTATTGATCCAGCCATCCGTGATGGATCGTGAAAACATCGTCGGCCAGCCAAAGCTGATCGGGACGATAGCGATTGAGCACCCACTCCACCTCATCCACAAAGCCCAGAGCCGACCGCCGCCGATGAGTCTTGCCAAACGTCGAATGGCTACACCACCGGCAGTGGTACGGACAACCGCGTGCGCTGATCAGCGCCACCGACCCGGCGCCGTGGTGCTGCCGCCATACCCGCAGATACTGGTCGATATCCACGCGTTCCCGGTCAGGCCATGGCTGCGCGTCGAGGTCGGCCAGCAGTTCGGCAGGGCCGGTATTTGCAGCCCCTCCATCCGAGCCTCGCAAATAGAGCCCAGTCACCTGTTCAGGCGGCGTCCCTCCAAGCAGCGCTTCGAGCGCCCGTTCGCCCTCACCCGAAACCACCACTCCCGCGCCCGCAGCCAGGTACTGTTCGGGATAGTTTGCCGGCTCCGGACCGCCCACGATCACCTTCCATCCACACGCCAGGGCCCGCTTCAGAATCGCGAGCCCATTCCCGCGCGTCATCAGGTTCACGTAGATCCCCAGAGTGCCAGGCTTCTCGGTCTCCAGGATGCGAAACAGCGCCTCGCGCGAACCGAACGTGGAGTCGTAGATCTCAACGCCGAACCCCTTGGCGCGCAGGTACGACGAAAGGTACATGAGCCCCAGCGGCGCATAGGGCTTCATGATCTGAAGCTCTTTCGGATCCTCGTGCAGGAAATACCCGTGCGTCAGCAGGAGATCCATAGCGGCAGCTTCCGTTCGCAGGTCGCCCTCAGCTCCAGCACGTGCTGCCACGCCTCCGCGGCAGCCTCTGGTCCCGTTCGAACTTCCACGTGCAGAGCATCGGCCAGTGCCCGGTAGAAGTCGGTCGTGAAAGCGCCTTGAAACATCATATCCAGGTCGTCGCTATCCGCCCAGTTCTCCTTGGGACCGAGTTGGCTCGAAACTGTCTTGTGGAACGCGGTGCCCGGAAGCGGATAGGAGACCGATACGCCGATATCATCAGGCTGTGTATAGCGAACCAGGGCGATAGTCTTTTCGATCTCCGCCCAAGTCTCGCCGGGGTACCCGAACTGCAGAAAATAGCAGGCCCGGATCCCGTGCTGCCGCAGATTCTCGCGGGCGTCGTAGACCTGCCAAAGCCGCGTGCCCTTGTCCATGGCGTCGAGCACGTCCTGCGACCCCGACTCCACCCCCATCCAGACCTCCGTGCAGCCGGATCGTCGCAGCGCATCGACGGTGGGCCGCGTCATCAGGTCGCATCGCGATTGCATCTTGAACGGGATCTGCGCCCCCGCCGACTCCACGGCGGCCGCAAACTCGTGGGTCCACTGCTGCGAAAGGGCAAAAATATCGTCCGCAAACCAGAGGTGATCCGGCCGAAAGCACGTCTTGATTTCGGACATCTCGGCGGCCACGAGGTGCGCCGACCGGCAGTGGTACGTATCGCCCCAGATCGGCTTGGCGCACCAGTTGCAGCGATACGGACACCCGCGGCTGGAGACCATATTGACCGAGAAATAGCCATGTGCCGAAGTCCAGGCCTCGCGGTATGGCTCGGGATCCACCAGATCCCACGCCGGCGCCGGCAGTGCGTCCAGATCGGCGATCGGCGCGCGTCGCGGCGGATAACAAACCCTGTGGGACAGGCCAGGAGGCCTGTCGGGACAGGCTGGCATGCCTGTCCCGCACACGTCCAGAAACGCCGCCCCCCGTATGAAGCCCCCATCACTCGCCCCATCCAGCACCTTCCGGGCGACCTCCACGATCGCTTCCTCCACCTCGCCCACCAGTACGTACTCGAAGCCCGCCTGCAAGTAGTCCGCCACCCGATCGCTCGCGTCGGAACCGTTCACGATCGCGGGGATGCCCGCCCGGTTGGCCTGTCCCGCCATCCACCACGCCAACTCCCGATTGCGCAGCAGGCACATTTTGGTCAGATAGTTGAAGTTGTCCTCACACACCGCCACCATCCGCGGCCGATAGCAGTCCAGCGCCCTCTCGAACCCCGCTTCCGGCGCTTCCAGCGTAGGGTCGAACAGCGCCACCGAATACCCCGCCTGACGCAGGCACGCCGCCGCGATCAGGGTCTGAAGCGGCGGATAAGGCTGCATCTTGCGGACCTGTTTCCGGTCGTTATGGAGNNTCAGCACGTCACCGGCTCCGCGGAAAGCTGGTGGGCATCCACCTTGGGCTTGGGCGGAGTCAAGATCTTCTGGGCAGCATTCCGCGCCCAAAGGTCCACCGGGAAGGAGTAGACGTGGTGGTCCAACCGCCACCGCGCCGGGATGCTGATCAACTGGTACAGCAGCTTGTTGAGCGCCGGCACCCGGTACTTGCCGATCGGCACCCGGTGGAACGCCACCCGCATATACTCGCGCATGTTCTGCAGGCGTACGTGCTGCTCGCCCTTGAGCCACGGCAGCACCGTGTAACGCGGGAAGAAATCCGCCCAGCCCTCCAGCGTCTTGGGCACCTCAATGCCCAACTCGAAAGCCCGCTTCATGATCGGCGATCCCGGGTAGGGAGTGAAAATATTAGTCCAGAACTCCGCCCCCGGGTAGCGCCGGCAGATGTTCATCATCAGGGCAACCGATTCCCGCCGTTCTTTCTCGCCTTCGCCCGGATAACCGAAGATCAGGTTGAAACTAGGACGGATGCCCGCCGCCGTGAGCTTCTCGGCAGCTCCATAAATGCAGTCCAGATCCTGAAAATCCTTGTTCATCAAGGTCATCATCTTGGGCGACCCGGTGTCGGCCCCTTGCGAAATCTGCGACAGCCCCGACCGCTTCAGCAGTTTCAGTTCCTCGACCGTCAGCCGGATCACGAGGTTGGTGGAAGCCTGTATGCTCCAGTCGAACTTCACGCCGCGCCTCACCAGCCCCTCGGCAATCCCCACCGCACGCTCGCGGTCGATCAGGAAGTTGTCGTCCACAATCCACAGCAGTTCAAGGTTGTAACGGCTCACCAGGTCGGTGGTCTCTTCCACTACCTGGTCGGGGTCGAGCGCATTCCACTTCCTGCCGTA
>PMTT01000270.1:29541-36785 GCA_003167275.1 Bryobacterales bacterium
TGATAGGCCTTCGGCGGCATTTCCTTCAACGGGCGCAGCGGACGCGCCGGGTTGAACCGGATCTGCCCATCCACCTTAAAGCCCACCCCTGGGATACCGCGCAGCGACTCGCCGGCTTCGATATGCTGCACCACTTCGAGCAGGGCCTCTTCGCCTTGGCCGATCACCACCGCATCGACGCAATCGGCCGCGAGCGTCTGATCGGGGAGCAGCGAGGGATGCCAGCCCCCCAGGATGATCGGCAGCTTGGGATAGAGGCGCTTCACCTCGCGCGCCACCTGCACCGTCTCGCGAATCATGGGACCGGTGACCAGCGAAACCGCCAGGCAGAGTGCGTCCTTCAGTTCTTCGATCACCCGCCGTTGAAAATTGGGCGTGATGGTGGAATCCACCAGCTTGACCTGATATCCGGCCTGCAGCAACGGCGTGGACACGGCCAGGATGCCCAACGGCGCAGTCGCCTCCTGACTGGAAAAGGCAGGGAAAAAGAAGACTACTTTCTTCTTCGGCACTGTGGAAAGCCCCCCCGGTGATGTCTCCGTCCGTCTTTTATGGCCATGCTGTTACCAGAATCAACCACCGAGCCGCCACCGTGTGTGGCCAGATTGTAAAAACTACGTCAAAACCCCTGTAGGGTATGCTTTAGCTTGCCGATTCGGTGCTAGCCGTCACGCAAGCAGCAATGCCCACACGCCGTCGCCGTAGGGTATGCTTTAGCTTGCCGATTCCGTGGCTCGCGGCCGCCGTCGCCGTGGGGCATGCTTTAGCTTGCCCATTCCCCCGTCACCTCCGCAGCCGCGCCCACACAGCCTTCGGAAAACAAAACCCCGACCCCACATGCCATTCTACCGGACCCGCAACCTCCGCCTCCCCAAACCTCTCGACCAACGCACGCGTAGCCACCGCCGCCGCCATGCGAATCAACGGGGCGCCGACGCAGGAATTCCGCCCCATCCCAAGCGACACGTGAGTCGCAAGGCTGCGCGCGACATCCAGGCAGTTCGGTTCCGGAAACTGCTCCGGGTCGCGGTTCGCCGAGGCCAGCATCAGCAGGACGCGGTCGCCCTTCACGATCTTCACGCCACCCAGCTCCAGATCCTCCGTGGCCCATCGGAACACGCGGCGAACAATCCCCGCGTAGCGCAGCAATTCCTCGATCGCCCCCGGCATCAGATGCGCTTCAGCGCGCAGCCGTGCATATTCCGAAGGATGCCTGAGCAAGGCCAGCCACGCGTTGGACAGCAGCCGTGCGGACGTCTGAGAAATCGCGATGAAAGTCGGCTCGCCCATAGGAACACCGAGCCGCTCAAAGACCCGCTCCAGTTCCACGATAGCCGCCGCGGCATTGGCCTTCAAAGCGGAACCGTCGGGTTCGCCCGTGCCGGCAAACACCGAGGTGCCCAGCTCCGAGAGCCGCCCGCGCTCCCCTGGGTCGGCCCCCGTCACGAGCATCGCCAGGGTCAGGCACCAGGGCTTGGCGAATTCGCCGAGGAGGTCAATGGGGCGATCGGCCGTCACGGCCTCAAGTGCGCAACGGGTGGGTTGTTCCATTTGCGCCTGCCATTCGGCCAGCTTCGATGCCGAGAGAGCCTCCTGAACATCCGGACGGAGCCGCAACCTGCCGATCTCGTCGCGCGTTTTGGCCTGGTCTTCGCCGTGCGCGACGACTGGCCACAGCCGCGGATCTCGAAGCGCACTGACGACGTCGGCGTATCGGCTAAAGATCCACCCGCCACGCTCCGGGTCGAAGTACGGCACCCGAGGCGGCGGCGCCATGAGGTCCGCGTCCACCGAAGTCTTCGGGAACGGACCGGCCTCTAACGAACTTTCGCCGCTCATGGCTGCCTCCAATTATTCATAGCCTGGTTCCCGCGACCGCATTGGCGATTTCATACCGCACCGCAGCGACTACTACACCGAACGGTTTCATACCTGATTCATGGCGAGACTCATGGCGAGGTATTGCCTGTAAGAACTGAACGCGTGAAACAACTGCGGGCCGCCGGTTCCATTGGAAGCACCCCGCGGAACTGTCTCTCGCACGATCGAAGTGATGAAGAGCATATGCGATCCCACGTCGTGGACCTCTCTGACCTCCACCTCCCGTATCTTGAGAGCCGCCGACGGCACCGGCAGGCGGAACAGAGGTGAAGATTCCGTGGGGAATGGCAACTGAGCCCAATCAATGCTCGCCAGCTTGTGATGCTTACCCAATTCGTAAGCGATGTCTTTATAGGTGAACGGAGCACTTGACAGCGCCATTCGCCGCGACTCCACCATCAGCCGGACGGCCGGGCTGGTCTTGCGCAACGCCATCGAATACCACGGCGAATCCGTTGGCCCGATCAGGTCCATCGGAAACATGTTGCCGGCGTTCCCATGCACCACCGTTACCAGCACCACCGGCCGTGGGCAAATGTAGAAGACGTAGCTGGCTCCGAGACCGCCGGAGGTCATTTGAAAATTGTACGGATTCTTGCGTTGGTTGGACCTGTTCCGCCACCACTGACGGAAGTAATATAGGAGAAGATTGGAAGCGGTCACACAGCGATTCTGGCAGGCGCCGGCCTCGAACAGGCAGAACTGATGTTCAGGAAGCGGGATGGTGCGAGTCAGTCGAAGCTCGATGGATCCTAACGGCCGATTCGACTCGCGTTCCCGCATGCAGAGGCTCACAGGGAGAACCTCGGGGATCGGTGATTCGTCGCGACCCAGCATTATGCCGATTGTGAAAGGCCGAAGCGCGCCAACCACGTTGTTGTATGTTACGTTCCGCGGTGGGCCAAGTCCACGCAACCAGACATCGACATTCCGTTGCGGATCGTACAAACCGAGCGGCCCATATCGCGGGAGGTTCGCCAAGCTCCGCAGGCGCTCTCTCACCGACGCCACGAACTCGCTCATGGATCTCTCCGGAGAGCCAGGAAGGTGAAATGACCCAGCAGTCTGAATGCCGGCGTCCGCCATAGGACATGGGCTGTCGGGGAGCCGGCATCTCCCCACCACAAACGCTCTTTGCCCGCCGCTGCTACGGCGTCGTATCGCACGAACATGCCGGCATTTGCGCGGCCCACCAGGTGAAAGCGACGAGCCGCCTTTAGCACCGCCGGCAGGAAGTGCAGGTACGTACGGTAGGGCCGGGCGGAGAAAAGGCGAGGCCCGGTTGGGCTGCGCCACGCCTCGCGCCACCATCCCGGCGCCTTGACCTTCGCCCAGTGGAGAGGATTCAAGATGCTGACGATGATCCAGCCCGGCGGTCGAAGCTGTCGCGCGAAGATCTCAAACAAAGGAGAGAGATCGCGTATCGAATTCAAGACCGCGAAGTTGGACACAACCGCGTCGGGTGCGGTCCACGCCGGAAAGCGATCGAGAAATGACGGATAGTCGGCCGCGCACGTAGCGACGGTGCCCGAGGCGATCTGCGCCCCGCAGCGTGCTTCCAACTGGGCCACCATGCCGGGTGAGTTGTCGTAAGCCAGAACGCGATACCCGCGTTGTGCGTAGTCGAACGCATCGAGGCCGGTGCCGCAACCGAAGTCGAGCAGTGTGCTTCCCGCGGGGACCAGGCGCGCGACCAGGTCTCGGAACGCCTCGCGAGCCAGGTCGTTGTACGGGCTGCTACGGAGGTGCACATCGTAGTGCGCGGCCAGATCGTTGTGAAAGGCCGCATTTTGCACAAAATCAGGTTCCAAAATTGTCCCTCATGCCGACGCCCGCGACTGCCCCGACTCCCTTGCTACCGATTCTACCGCCCGCACACCAGCAGGAATCACGCGAAGTGCCGAGACCGGGCGGAACGATCGCAAATTTACAGCTTTTCCGCCCGAGAATGTCCGAGGATGAAGGAAGTGAGCCAGCCGAGGATTCCGAACTTCTTCATCGTGGGCACGGGCAAGGCCGGGACCACCTCGCTCCATCGCTACCTCCAGCAACATCCCCAGATCTACATGAGCCCCGTCAAGGAGCCCAGTTACTTCGCCTCGGAAATCCGTGGCGACAGGCTCGGCAAGGCTTTCCAACGGAACATTCGCAGGCAGTCCCTGGAGCTTCCCAAGCACCTGAAGGACGGCCTGCCGGTGAAGCCGCTGGGATGGCTGGTGTCCGATTGGGACGACTACCTGCGGCTGTTCCAGCAGGCGGACAGGGAGAAGGCCATCGGCGAGGCCTCTGCCGCATACTTGTGGTCGGAGACCGCGGCCGCCAACATCCATGCCCGCATGCCGGATGCCCGGATCGTGATGATCCTCCGCGACCCCGCCGAGAGGGCCTTCTCGCAGTACCTTCACCAGTTGGCGGTAGGACTGACCAAGTCCACGTTTCGCCAGCATATCGAAGAGTGCGCGCGCGGCGGCCCGAGGGAGATGGGCATCTACTTTCCGTTCCTGGAGATCGGGCTGTACCACCGCCAGGTCCAGCGGTATCTGGAGCTATTCCCGAGGGAGCGGATTCGCATCTACTGGTTTGAGGAGGCTTGGCGAGACCCCGCCCGACTGCTAGCGGACCTGTTCGAATTCCTGGAAGTGGATCCCGGGTTCCGGCCCGACAATTCGCGCAAGCATCTGGAGCGGCGAGCACCGCGGTGGGCGGCCCTAAACTACTTCTTGAAGGAGTGGCGGCTTTGGTATCCACTGCGGGCGCTGGTACCCAAGGGACTGCGTTCCGGAGTTCGCCAGGTAGCCTTCCGGCAGGGCCGTTCTCTGAAGCTCGATCCGGAGGATCGCCAGTACCTGGTGGATTATTACTCCGAGGATGTCCGGAACCTCGCCAAGCTCCTGGACCGGGACCTCAGCGCCTGGCTGCGCTGAGTTCGGCAATTCCAACCCGCTCAACTCTCAGGCAGCCCTGCGACGACAATTGTGGGGCGGGCCCCCCTGGCCCGACCCCTGGCCCGCGGCCGCCCCCCCGTTCGGCCTGCTCGGAGTGCGCGTCTGCCCCAAGTTCAGTAACGGCTCTGCAGCTCTGGTGGGACAGGCGATTCGCCTGTCCTCGCCCGCGTTCCGCGCAGCGGGTGCGGCAAGCCTAGGCGCCAGCTCTGCGACCACATATCTCAACACCCTCAAGTCTTCGCACTATACGGCAACTCAGTGGGCCGGGCCCTGCCCGGAGTGTACGTCCGCCCCAAGTTTGGTGCGGCTCTTTGGAGTTCAATGGGGCAGGTTGTCAACCATGGTTGTCAACCTGCGGCCCGATTGTCAATCGACCACGCCGGCGCGCGATGCGTGACCTCGAACCGCACGTCAACTCTTATGCCACACGAAGCGAAGGATGATGAACCGGTAGCCGCAAAGATCGCACTGGCGTATGTGGCTGATTCTGTTGAGCAGCTTGTCGAATATCGAGGTCGGCGAAGTGAACGGAGCATCGCCGCTGCACCTCGGGCATATCACCATGCCAGCCACAGGTTGATCTGGGGCGGCATCCGGCAGCACTTCCGATTCGACTGTGGCAGGCAACTCCGCCACCTGTGACTGTTGCGGTTCCGGTGACAGCGTAGCAGGCATAACCGCAACCTGCGGGCATTGCGGCTCCGATGCTACCTTGGAAGGCAACTCCGCAACCTGCGGGAAAAGTGGTTCCGATGCCACCTTGGCAGGCATAACCGCAACCTGCGGGCGTTGCGGCTCTGGCGCCACCCTCGCGGGCATGACCGCAACCTTGGGGCGTTCTGGTTCCGTAGCCAAGTCATCGAACTCGGGGAATGGTGGTTCCGGTTCCACCGGCACAGGCCTTTCCACGACCCGCAGGCGGTGCGGTTCCGGCGCAACCATGACCGGAGTCTCCACGGCCTGCAATCGATACGGCAGGACAGCCAGACGCCGCGTCAGGATACCGAGAATGCGCAGCTCAATGAGCACCTGCTTCATGTCCGGGGAGCCATCGAGACACTTCTCGGCAAGCCGGATCGCATCGGTGCGGACGTCACCCATATCCATGGCCGTCGTAACCGGCGTGAAAACCGCGGACTTGACGTCGCTCGGAGGTTTTAGCCCGGTCATCATCTCATACAGGACCGCCCCAAACGCGGCGACATCGGAGCGGGTATCGGCCAAACGGGTGCGGCTACCGCGCGGCTGCAGCCGGGCCCCGGACTCCGATAACCGGATAGACCCCAGATTGACTTCGCCATGCGCCAGCCCTTTTTGATGGAGGTCGCGAAGCGTCGAAGCAACATCCGTGGCGCAGATCAACGCGTACGGCACAGGGAGAACCCCGCTTGCCAGCCTCTCGGCTAGAGACTCGTTGTAACCGGCGCCGATATCAACGGTTTCCATGATGAAAGCTGCCATTTTCGTGGACTCGGGGCGTGTTGAGCGTCGAGCCGCTCAGCCCCGCCTCCCAGTGGTTGTCTCGCATTCCTGCCACGCCAGGTCGCGCCCTTGATCTCGAACTTCGACTCCCTCTATAGAGAGTACGCCTGTTCGCAGCAAGTGACAAAGCCGCTGATCGCGGCGGCTCTCCAGGTAGTGGCGGTGCGGGCCGTATAGTGCGGCGGCCGCGGCGGCAAGAGCGCCCAAGCCCAAAACAATCAAAGTCGTATTTGGAGTAAGCATCGTAACCATCCAGTGATTCCCACTATGGCGGAATCCCCTTGCCGAATCGAGTCATGCACGTACTGTGAACGTAACGTGCGCAGAGGTACTGAAAAACTCGAAAAGTGCCAGTACGGTCGAGTTGCGTGGGATATAACCCAAAGGTGGGGCGGACGCCCTCGTCCGCGCTGGACCCCTGGTCCGGCTGTTCGTTTGTCCCGACAAGCCGACCATGGGGACGCCCGCCGACGTGGCGCGGACACTCGTGTCTGCTGCGCCGAGACTCGTCTCGGCGCAGTCGGTGCCATCTCAAGTCTGCGCTCTGAAAGCCACCAGCGTCGACATGAGCGCCGACTCGGCAGACACGAGCCCCGGCCTCCGGCGGCGCCGGATTGAATAGGCTGTGACAGCCCGCCGGTCGGCGCTCCCAGCGGCCTTTCGCCGCTGGAAGCCCCTGTTGAAAATAAAGGACTTGGCCTCCATGTCACAGAGCAGGGTGTCCGCGCCACCTCGATCGCTCATGCCTCCACGTCGCTCGCCGCCGCTTCCAAGCTCTCCCGCACTCGCGCCGGCCAGCCGTTCGGCCGCAGGCCAGGTCGGCCGCAGGCCAGGTCGGCAAGGCCTGGAGGCCGCCCCACCAGCAGGCTGCGAAGATGGGAAAAGCTACAACCGTATGATCTCGAAAGGCACCGCGGGCAGCGTCCCCAGGGGGAC
>PMTT01000787.1 GCA_003167275.1 Bryobacterales bacterium
GGGAAACATATTGCCGACTTTGGTATACGCCGGGGGTCGCGACGCGATCAGGGGCATGGACATATCCCCAGTGATATTTATCTGAACTTGCGCGATGCCCTCTCGCTGGCGCAATGCACGCTGTCCTATGAGAACTGGATACAGCGCATGAAAGATCGGGGAGTGATCGAAGTGGACCCCGATCAAGAAGCAACCGGTGTGCCCGAAGAGGATTAGGCCTACGGCACGCATCGGCCGCGGTTTCCATTTGACGCACCTCCGTTAGTCCCACCATCTCTTCGAATGACCACACGCGATTTGGAATGCCAGCTTCCATCAGCGGGTTGGCTGAGCTCGGAATGTTGGAATTGCACTGTCCGATTCTGACGGCGATGCACCTGATGGTATGGCACATCGCCGTCATTCCCTTGAGCGGGCCTGCGGGATACCTGGCCGGACGCCCGGCTCAGGACTTGGGAACGAAGCGCAGGCTGGCGGAGTTCATGCAATAGCGGAGGCCGCTCGGTTCGGGACCGTCCTCGAAGACGTGTCCCAGGTGGGCGTCGCACTTGTTGCACATCACTTCGACGCGGCGCATGAACAGGCTGGTATCGCTTTCGTTCTTGACGTTCTCCTCGGCGGCGGGCGCCCAGAAGCTCGGCCAACCTGTCCCGGAGTCGAACTTCTCGTCCGAGCGGAACAGGACGGTGCCGCAGCAGACGCATTTGTAGGTTCCCGCTGCATGGTTATTCCAGTATCGGCCGGAAAAAGCTCGCTCCGTGCCCTTCTTGCGGGTTACGGCGAATTCCTCCGGGGACAACTCCTGCTGCCATTCGGCGTCGGATTTCACGATTTTGTTCACTTCGACAGTCTCCCTCTCTCCATTATCCGAAAGGACAACGATTCTGACCGTGGGCCCGTTGCCGTTCTTCCGGGCGTCCGGCAGAGTGCGCTCTTTGCGTTGCGAAAATGCGACCAGGCCGGCAAACGCAAACGGCATAAACAGAAACGCCCGCCGGGGCACCCCATGTGATGCGAGTGTTGAAAACATTCTAGGACTCCACTGGCTAGATTCGCTTGCCGGCGGGCAAAAGTTACGCGCTACTTCTTGAAGTCGGCGTCGATCCGTCTGATGTAATTGATGGTTTCGGAGTAAGGGGGCACGCCGTTGTACTTCTCAACCGCCCCTGGACCGGCATTGTAGGCGGCCAGCGCATGCCACAGCTTGCCGTCGTACTTCAGCAGCAGATCGCGCAGGTAGCGCGCTCCAGCGTCCACGTTCTGCACCGGATCGTTGGCGTCCACCCCCAGCATGGCGGAGGTGCCGGGCATCAACTGCATCAGCCCGACCGCCCCCTTCGGTGAGACCGCTTTCGGCTGAAAGGCCGACTCGGCCTTGATGACGCTATGCACCAACTTGCGCGGCAGCCCGTACTTGTCCGCCGCGGCATCGGCCAATTGTTCCGGCGTAATCACCGCAGGAGCGGCCGGCGCGGGAGCCGGAGTTGCCTGGGCGGTCGCGGCTGGGACTGCCGTTGCCGGTGCGACGGGAGCAGGCTCGTCCACCTCAAAGCTCCGAACCTTCACGGCATCCATCTCTATATAACCGCTGCTGTCGTAGAGGCGGATCCGGTCGCCGTCGATTTCGTGACGTTCGACGTGCAACCGCGCGCCGGTCGTTAGAACAACCGATTCGCCCGCAAAAGCGGCGCCGGCGGTCAGGAGGAGCAGGAGTCCAGGAAGTCGCATCAGGGCTATACAACTATTCTGACGCATTTTGTGGCTCAAGCGTGCAGTTCCTGAACGTTTTTGCCGAATAAAATTGCGCCTATCTGTCCTGACAGGCACTTCGGGGACGCCGGACGCCGAATTAACGGCGGGATATTCTTTCCCATTCAGCCCCGCGGCCGACTGGGCGGGATACTAGCGAAAGTAGCTGGGTAGCGCCCACGTTCAATGACGGCGGCGATCTGGTAACATGACACGTGATGACCTATGCTTTTGATGTCTTCTTAAGCCACTGCTCAGAGGATAGAAGGATCGCCCTCGATTTAGCGGAGCGACTCAAGGCTGACAGTCTCAGAGTTTGGTTTGACGAATGGAATATTCGTGCTGGAGACATCATTCCCCTTGCCATCGAAAATGGACTCGAAAACTCGAGGGCGCTTGTCCTTTGCATGTCAGAACGCGCGCTGGCTTCCGATTGGGTTCGCCTTGAACGTGCTACGGTGATCTTTCGTGATCCCGCAAACTCGGAACGGCGATTCATTCCAGTTCGGCTTGATGACGCTCAAGTCGGGGACAGCCTTCGACAGTATGCTTACATCGACTGGCGCTCGAAAGCCCCTCACGAATACATGAAACTCTTAGCGGCCTGCCGCGAACCAGTGCCCTTCGCTCCCCAACGCGAGCAGGTAAACGTTGTTCAGCCAAACCGGACATTCAGATCACACAGTGCCATCATCCAAGATCTCGCAATGACCCCCGACGCGTCATTTGCCGTTTCGGTCTCCTTCGATGCGAGAATCCTGGTCTGGGATCTCCGAGGTGAGAAGTGCCTTCGAACTCTAACTGATCACTCAGGAGCCATAAATGGCATTGCTCTAAGCAGAGATGGCAAACGCGCCGTCAGTACCTCGCATGATAATTCAATGAGACTGTGGGATCTACTGACTGGTCAATCTGTTCGTCTAGAGACGCCACATATGGTCCCACGGGACGTTGCGCTCAGCCAGGGCGGCCTCTGGGCGGCCGTCTCATTCTCGGATGACACGCGCATAGCTCTCTGGGACTTGCAGTTTCTACGTCGGGCACGCTCCTTGGATGGGCACACTGGTCAGGTTACTGAAGTGTCAATCTCACACGATGACAAACAGATTATTTCCGCGTCCGCTGATAAGACTGTTCGTGTTTGGGATCGGGAGTCAGGTCAATGCACAAACGTTCTGGAAGGGCACAAGGGAAGCGTCACGACGGCACAACTCACACCGGACGGCTTTGCCGTCTCAGGATCTTTAGACAACACGGTAAGAGTATGGGAACTACGTTCGAACCGATGTATTGCTGTGCTTGAGGGGCATGCCGGCGCTGTGCTATGCCTTTCAACAGCGGACGGTGGGCGCCTGGCTCTTTCGGGTTCTTCTGACAGAACGGCACGCCTATGGCACTTAGAGTCTGGCAAATGTGTTGTCGTGCTCAAGGGTAGCGCCGACTCAATATCCTCCCTGGTCATTGGTGCCGATGGACACGATGCGCTAACTGCTGACGGCCAGCTCTTAAGAACCTGGAAACTACCGCCTGCTGACGAATGGCACACTAGCGTTATTCCGCCGCGCTACACAAACGCAAAAGCCCTTCTCGTCGGCGACAGCGGGGTAGGCAAAACGGGCTTGGCAGTTCGGCTCACCCAACATCATTTTGAGTATACGATCTCAACCGATGCCGCATGGGCCACTCAGGTGAAGTTGCCAACGGAGTTGCGCTCATTGGAGATCGATAGGGAAATCTGGCTTTGGGACTTTGCAGGTCAAGCGGATTATAGACTGATCCACCAACTCTTCATGGACGAAGCTGCGCTGGCGATTTACGTCTTCAACCCACAAAACGAAGACCCATTCGAGGGATTAATGCAATGGGATCGCGCCTTGAGTAAGGCAGCAAGGAGGCCGTTCAGCAAGATATTGGTCGCTGGTAGATGCGACCGTGGCCGCCTAATGGTCTCTGAGATTGCCGTCGAGCGCTTTAGGATTGATCATAGTTTCGCAGCATACCTAGAGACTAGCGCGCTCACTGGTGAGGGATGTGCCGAACTTCGCCACGCAATTCTCCACAATATCGACTGGGAGTCAATCGAATGGACTTCAACGCCGCGAGCCTTTCGTATACTAAAGGAGGCAATCCTCAAACTCCGCGATGAGGGCTCAATCCTGATGCGGATCGGGGAACTGAAGCAACAGCTCGAGATGCGAATGCCTAATGACAGGTTTCCAATCGAGACCATACGGGCCGTCGTGGCCTTGCTCGCAGGGCCAGGCATCGTTTGGCAACTGGAATTCGGTGACTTTATCCTATTTCAGCCGGAGCTGATCAATGCCTACGCCGCGGCTGTGGTTCGGTCTGTTCGTGCGAGTGCAGACGGAGTCAGTAGTATTGAGGAAGATCGACTCTTGAGTGGTCATCTGGAATACCAGGATATGCGCCGACTGCCGGGCGACGACGAGAGCGTTGTGCTCCGCGCCATGCATCATCTTTTAGTTCGTCACGGTTTGTGCCTTCGCGAGTCGACCGGATCCGGAGTTTCTTTGTTAGTGTTCCCTTCCTATTTTCGGCGGGAGCGGCCGCCCCAAGCGATCTATTTGGTGCCGACAGTCACATATGAGATTACAGGTGCCCTTGACGAGATCTATACAACTCTCATAGTCCGTTTGCACCACACTCCTGGGTTTAGCAAAGACCAACTTTGGAGGTATGCTGCTGATTTCCGAGCGGCGAGCGGCGAGCGCGCTGGCATCGTTATGGTTAAGGGAATGGGCGGAGCAGGAGAGATTACGGTTTCTCTGGATCCGAAGATGCCGGAAGGGGACAAAGGTGTATTTCTTCAATGTGTGCACGACCACCTAAAAGCTAAGGATCCTGCGCTTCATCGTATTCGGCACTTCGTTTGCCCATTCTGCGGTGAGGCCGTAGAGAACCAGAAAGCTATACAAGCCCGCATCGGGCGGGGCCTACGAGACATAGTTTGCGCGTACTGCGAGCTTCGGATTTCCCTGGGAGATTCTATCGAAGAGATGCTGGGTTCGGAGGAGTTTCAGTACCAGGTTCGCAAACTTGAGCAACAATCTCGAAGGAGCATCGACAACGATAGTGAAGAATTGATCCTGTCGGGTCACGCGTTCTCGATTGCGGCCGAAAGCTCCCATGTATTCCGGGCTGATCCGTATTCAGACATTGATGGGGAGATTGAGTTTCGAGCGGACGATGGCGGATTGAGTGGGCAGCGGGTCTATCTTAGATTCCGCTCTAGATCAGCCTACTCCATTGATGCGTATGTGGCCGGACGATGCAGGTTCCGCCTCTTGAAGAGGGAGTCTCAGGATTGGCACCGCCGCCAGCCGCTGCTGGTCCTGTACCGAAGCGCCTCTGGCGAGATTGTGGGGATCGATTTCACTAAGATCATAAAGATGTATAAACTTGAGGAGGTAGAGACTGGAGTCGAATGCGCGGCAGACCCATTTACTGCGCGTGCTCTCCAAGTACTTCGGGAGGTCTATTTTTCGAAGCGGCTGTTGTGAATCCTGAGAGGCGGCTACATTGTATGCCGGACGGCTCAGTACAAGTCGGGATCGCCTCGGAACACTCTGGCTGGATATTGCGAGTTTGCAGGCCCTCGAAGTCCTGAATTTTCGACTGTGAAGCTTTCGGCCAGTATGGCGGCACACGCTATTCTCTTGGTGAAGCTAGATGGAAAATCGGGAGCGGCGGCGCTCGGCGCGGGCGGAGCCGCTTCTCGGTGGTCGGCGGCTCCGACGCACAAATTCCGGCTTCGGCCGTGCAGATTCGGATGATTTCTGCCGATCTGCTATCTTGAAGGAAGCCCCAGCGGTATGCCCTTTCACATTCAACCGATTCGCGAGTTCTTAGTTCGGCCTGCCCTACCCCCAGCTCTATCCAGACTGGCTGAACTGGCCTATAACGTGCTCTGGAGTTGGGAACCGATCGTGCGTTCGCTGTTCCGCCGACTGGATCCTGTACTTTGGAGGGACTGTGGGTACAACCCCGTTTTGATGCTGGGCCATGTGCCCCAACCCACGCTACAGAGATTTGCCGTTGATCCACGCTATCTGTCGCTGTACCGGATGGCGTGCGAGGTCTATGACGCTCGTGTACGAAAGGCTCCTCCGCCCCCCGATGGGAAGCTGATCTCGTATTTTTCGGCCGAATACGGACTTACAGAGTGCTTGCCGGTGTATTCAGGTGGCCTCGGAATCCTTTCCGGGGATGTCCTGAAGTCCTCGAGCGACCAAGACTATCCCCTGATCGGCCTGGGCTTGCTGTATCAACAGGGTTATTTCCGCCAGTTTCTGAACCCCGATGGGTGGCAGCAGGAGCGCTACCCAATGAACGACTTCTACACCTTACCGCTTTTACCCGTTAAGGACGCCGATGACGGGGATTTAAAGGTGACGGTCAAGCTACCCACCGGCAACGTTTTCATTCAGGTGTGGAAACTGGATGTCGGACGCATCAATTTGTATCTGCTCGACACCAATATCCCGGAAAACGTCCTTCCGCAGGACCGCGACATCACCGATTCCCTTTATGGCGGCGATATCGATACGCGCATTCGCCAGGAGATCGTACTCGGAATCGGCGGCATGCGCGCCCTCAGAGCGATGGGTTTGAAACCGACGGTCTTCCATATGAACGAAGGCCATTCCGCGTTTCTCGCCCTGGAGCAGATCCGTCTCTACATGCGGGACGACCGCTTGACGTTCGAAGAGGCTCAGGAAGCCGCCCGCACCAGCAATGTCTTCACCACCCACACGCCCGTTCCCGCGGGGATCGACCTGTTCGACCCCGGCCTGATGTATCACTACTTCTCGGACTACTGCTCCGAGGTGGGAATCGATTTCCAGCAGTTGATGGCGTTGGGGCGCCGCAATATCTACAACCGCGATGAACGCTTCTCCATGGCCGTGCTGGCGCTGAATACCTCGTCGTTCCGGAATGCCGTGAGCCGGCTGCACCGTCAGGTCTCCCAGGAAATGTTCCATGACCTCTGGCCGCAGTTGCCGCTGTGGGAAGTGCCGATCACTTCCATCACCAATGGCGTGCACCTGCCAAGCTGGCTAAACGACGAGCTCGCCGCACTCTACGACCAGTACCTGGAGCCCGACTGGCGCCACCGCTTCAACGAGCCGGGTATTTGGGAACAGGTGAAAGAGATTCCGGATGAGGAACTGCTGGAGGTCCACCGCCGCCGGAAACGGCGTCTGGTCAACTTCGTCCGCTCCCACCAGCACGCCTCGGCGCTACGCCGCCAGGCTTCGGCCTCCGAAGTGCGGCGCGCCAGCGAAGTCCTCGACCCCAACGCCTTCACTATCGGGTTTGCCCGCCGTTTCGCCACTTATAAGCGGGCCACCCTGCTGTTCCGCGATTTCGAGCGGCTGAAGCGCATCCTGCTGAACAAAGAGATGCCCGTGCAACTGGTAATTGCGGGCAAGGCGCATCCCAAGGACCAACCGGGGAAAAACTTCATCCGCGACGTGGTGCAGTTCTCGCGGGATCCCGACCTTTGGAAGCACGTGGTCTTCGTGGAGGACTACGACATGAAGGTAGGGCGCGAGATGGTGCAGGGTGTCGACCTTTGGCTCAATAACCCGCGGCGCGGTGAAGAGGCCTGCGGCACCAGCGGCATGAAAGCTGCCATCAATGGCGTACTCAACCTGAGCATCCTGGATGGCTGGTTCGATGAGGCTTATGAGCATCTCGGCGGCTGGGCGATCGGCGAGCGAGAACCCTACTCCGAAGACCAGGACGGGCTGCATGCCAGCGCCATCTATTACCAACTCGAAGACGAAATTGTGCCGATGTTCTATGAACGCAAAGAACAGACGCCTCGCGAATGGGTCCGCCGGATGAAGCAGTCCCTCATGTACATCAGCCCGAATTTCGATTGCCGCCACATGATGCGGCAGTACATGACCGAACTCTATGAGCCGGCACATTCGCAGTACCTGCGGGCGGTGGAGGGAAACTTCGGCCAGGTGCGCGAAAAAGCACGCTGGAACGCGCGGGTTCGCGAGCTTTGGGACCGCGTGAAATTCGTGGAAGCTGGCCCCGGACCGGTCGCCGGAACGGTGATCAGCGGCAAAACAGTGACAGTGCGCGCGGCAATTGACCTGGCGGGCCTGACGCCGGAGGATGTGCGGGTCGAAGTGGTAATGGGCAGTGTGGACAACAACGGCCACCTGGAACAGACCGAGGTGATGGTGCTTCCCGCAGTGGAACACCAGGGCTCGGTTACGGTGTTCGGCAAGGACGTGGTGTTCGATCGGACTGGCCGGCTGGGCTATGCACTCCGTGTGAGCCCCAACCATTTCGATGACCCCCTGACGCGGCCGTGCACAAGTCTGCTCAAATGGAGCCAGTAGTATGACGATCGTTGAGTTTGCGTAAAGTTGAGTGGCAAATTTGCAGGTAAGAGAATCATTTGCGTGTAAAAGACCAAAAGTGTGATGCAATTGACACCCGATCCGTGGTAAATAGGTATTTGCAGAAGTGGGGCAGGCCTCCTGGCCTGTCCGGACAGGCCGGGCGGCCTGCCCATACTCAGACTCGTAATCCCACGAAAACAGCCGTCGCCCTGTCTCGCTTGCGGTTGGCGTGGGGAGAGAATCGTTGGCTTGGGCACCCGGGCGCTTTGATTTCTTAGGGTTTTTTCGCAAAAACGTTCTTTTCGTCCTGCTGATTTTACGGAGCAATCTCCCCATGGACAGCGATCGCAAGTACCGACAACACGGTTACATGGATACAGACCGCGATTCCAAAGGCTTTCGCGGCGATGACCGTTCCAAGCCCCAGGGGCCACGCCCTCCTATTGATGTGACCGGCCCCCGGTTGCCGCGTCTCGTCCAACACGTGGCTGCGTCGCGCTGTTACAACTGCTCCACGGCCCTGCCCGAAGGAGTCGATTTTACGGGCAACTGCCCGAAGTGCAACGTAGCGCTGCACTGTTGCAAGCAGTGCTCGCACTTTGAGCCGTCCACCCGTTTCCAGTGCCTCAAGCCGATTCTGGTTCGCATCCCCGCGAAGGACAAGAACAACGACTGCACTTCGTTCACGCCGCGGGTCACCGTGGCGCGGGACGGCACGGCCAGCGCGCCCCCCGCACCTTCACCGACGTCCTCGCATTCCGCGGCCCAAAATGGTCCTCCCGGCCCGCGCAATGCCGACGCCGCCCGCAGCGCCTTCGATAGACTGTTTAAGAAATAGGGAGCGACGGTTTGGTTCCTGGTGGGACAGGCGGTTCCGCCTGTCTCGCCCGCTTGCGGGCGATTCTTTCACACCTTCTTACGATCTCGGCTCGGTTTTGTAGCTCCGCGCCAGTTCCATATACACGCCTAAGTCGCGATCCAGGTCGGACTGAGTCCCATCGAAATAGAAGTTACGGATGGGAATCCCGCCTAAGTCCCGGCTGATCCGCGGGTAGATTGCCTCGCACACGATGCCGTTCATGCAGGTAAATGGACTGATATCGATGATCCCAGCCGCGCCCTTCTTCGCCAGGTACACCACCTTCCCGACGTTCAACACCATCTCGCCGAACGCGCCCTCGCGCGGCAGGTACGGGCGGGCGCATTCCAGAATCTCGTAGATATCGGGCTCTTCGCGGCCGGCGAAGTCTTCGCGGAAGGGTTCCACCAGAACGTGCTCGTCGTGTTTTTGAACGCGCTTCCGGATCCACGCTCCCAGGGCTTCGGCTGTCCAGATCCGGCCCTCCAGCTTCAGTTTTCGGAAGTGCTCGGAGTTTGTGTACCAGATCCACTCCACCAGGTCGGAAAGCCACGCCTCGGCTCCATAGCCTTCCAGACATTGCACGAGGTTCTCGTTCGAAAACGTGTTCAGCCGGCAGAAAATCTCGCCAACAATCCCGATCAGCGGCAACTCACGCCGTCCGGCGCCTCGGCCGTCCCGCAGCTTCCGAAACCGGTCGCGGCTGCGCACCATTGAGCCGGTCAGCGCCCGCAATTGCGGGCCAGGTTCGGCGGGAGTCTCTTCCAGGGTGCGGCAGAGGTCCGCCAGCGATTCCTCGTAGATGGCCTCGGTGTCGCCGCGCCGCTCTTCGTAAGGACGATTCATGAGCAGCAGTTTCTCGAGCAGGTCGGCGCACAACAGCGCGCGCCAACCGGTGCGTACGAACGGACCCGCCAGACTGCCCAAGCCGGCATAAGCGTTCTGGCTGGTCGGGGAAAGGATTTCCACCGAGTTGTAGCCGTTGGTGTCCAGGATCTGGCGCAGGTACGGCGCGTATTGGCCGAAGCGGCAAGGCCCCTGGGCGGTTGGCATGAAGAATGCCACGCGCGTGGGATCGGTCCCGGGCTTCTCCAGTACTTTCATGAAGTCGCCCACCGTCACTTTGGCGGGATAGCATTCGTCGCCCGAGGTATGGCGAGCGCCCAGTTCGCGCGTGCGGCTGTCGGAGGGCGGGGTGGGCTCGGCATCCAGTCCGATTGCGCGAAACGCCGAGGCGAACGCCCGTGCGCTGCCATAGGCCATCGGCGGAATGTAGATGCACTTGCCCTTTACTGTAAGATCGGGNNGCCGTTGACGATTGGTAACATCGCAAAATTCCTTTGCTGTCGAGGTACGCTTCACACCGCGTCATATAACCTGCGTCGTTGCCGTGCCCGTCGAACTGCAGGATCAGCAGCGGGGCGCCGGCGGCTTCACGGGCGAAGTGCTTGATGTAGGAGTCCGGCCCGCACTTGAAGTTCGTGATGTAGACCAAGTGCAGATTCCGGCGGCTGGCGGCCACGCGCGCCGCCTCCAGGATCTTGCGCCCCGAGATCCAGAACATGTTGGCGTGCAGGTCTTCGACGGGCTCCCGCCCCGTCACCAGGAAATCCAGCGGGATCACATTCGCGCCGTAGCGGTGGCGGAGTTTCCGTGGGATGTCGCAATTTACGCCGCGGTCGTAGATGTTGTAGCCGCGCCCCGCCAGCACCAGGCCTGGCTCGCCGGTCTGGTCCAGAACCGCCAGGGCGCGCCGGCCAGCCTCCAGCAGTTTGTTCTGGAACTCGCGCTGCTCCGCGTAGGCGGCATCCACCGCGGCATCGCTGGCCCGCCGCGCTACTCCGACTCGCCGCATGGTCTCGGCCAGGCCCTTCTTCACCTGTCCCGGACCGAGGTGGAAATGCAGGGTCGGGATGAGGAACTTGTGCTGGTGCTTTTCCAGCGAGGGCACGGACCGAAGGACCCACGGCAAGGTCTGGTTCCACGGACAGAAGTGCGACGGACAGGCCCCGCCGTCGCTTTCGGCATCCGCGATGTTGGGGAGCAGGATGTAGTCTACCCCTGCATCCAACAAGGCTTGGACGTGCCCGTGCGCGACTTGCACCGGATAGCACGGCTCGGCCACGGCCAACTCGATACCGGAGGCGGAGATGCGAGGGTCGGTGACGGGCGACAGCACGGTCTCGATCCCCAGTTCCGCGAAATAGCGGCGCCAGAAGGGCAACTGGTCGAGCATGGACATGGCGCGCGGCAAGCCGACGCGGAACTGACCACTCCCTGACGGTCGAGCGACAAGTCGCGGCTCGGTTAGCAACTCGGATAGCAGCTCTTCGCGGTATGCGAACAGATCCTCGATCACAGGCTTGCGGCCAGTGGCGGAAGGTTTGCGGAACTTGTCGGAGCACTTGTCGCCCCAGTAGCTCTTCTGGCCTTCAATGACGAATTCCTTCATGTCGCAGAGGTTCGAGCAGGCTTTGCAGACGAAATCCCGCGAGGAAAGCTGCAGTTTGTCCACACCGTAGCCACGGAAACGGCTGGGACCGCCGGTGGCCTGGCGCCACTGCCGTGCGATCAGGGCCATCCCGATCGCGCCCATCACACCGTTGTAGGGCGGCACGGTGATCTTCTTCCCAAGCAGGCTGGCGAAGGCCGCGGTGACCGCATCGTTGTACGCCGTGCCGCCCTGGAAGTAGATCACGTTGCCGATCTTCCGGCCGCGCACCACCCGGTTCAGGTAATTCAGAGCGATGGAATATGCCAGGCCGGCCACCAGGCTGGGCACGGTCTCACCCTTGTGAAGCCAGCCGGTGACATCCCGCTCCATGAACACCGTGCAGCGCTCACCCAGACGGGTCGGGCTGGGCGCCGCCAGCGCCAGTTTGGAGAACTCGCCCTTGATGCTGATCCCCAGCTTCTCCGCCTGCTCCTCCAGGAACGAGCCCGTGCCCGCCGCGCAGGCTTCGTTCATGGCGAAGTCCACTACCACCCCGTTCTCGATGGAGATGAACTTGGAGTCCTGCCCGCCGATTTCGAAGATCGTGTCGACCGGCTCCCCGCCGAGGGTGTCGCTGATGTGGATGGCGCCGGTCTTATGCGCCGTGATTTCGTCGTTCACCACGTCCGCCCCGACGAACTCGGCGATCAACTCGCGCCCGGAGCCGGTGGTGCCGACCCCCAACACCTGCAGGCGGCTTCCCCAGACGCGCTCCACTTCGGAAAGGCCCTGCTGTACGGCCTCTATGGGACGCCCTGCGGTGCGCAGGTAGATATCGTGAATCACGGTTCCGAATTCGTCGATCGCCACCACGTTGGTGGAGACCGAACCGATATCCAGGCCGAGGTATGCGGGGATGAGTTCGCCGTTGGGCGGCGGGACGTACACACCCACACGGTCGCGCAACTGCACCACGTTTTCCGTCGAGAGCGGGTGGGTGTCCTGTACTCTCTCCTCGGCGTCGTGCTGGCGCAAACGGTGAATTTCCAGGATGGACCGTTTGCGCGGCTCTTCGGACTCCAGGATGGCCGTGCCGATGGCGCCCGACCAGGCGTACTCCTCGGGCACGAACAGGTCCGTTTTGGACAACGAGAAGGCCTCGCGCAGAGCCTCCGTGACGCCGGCGTTCTGCGAGACCGCGCCGATCAAAGCCACCGGCGCCTCCACCGGCCTGCCCTTCACGATGGAGCTCTTGAAATTGCGCGCCACCGCATCGCACAGGCCGCGCAGAATCTCGGCCGGCGAGTACCCCTTCTGCTGTGCGTGAATCATGTCGCTCTTGGCGAACACCGAGCAGCGCCCCGCGATCCGCGCCGCGCAGTGGGCCTCGCACACCAGTTGCCCGACCTCCTCCACCGAGTACTGCATGCGCAGCGCCTGCTGGTCGAGGAACGACCCGGTGCCTGCCGCGCATTCCCCGGACCGATCGTAGTCCAGGATGCGGGCGCCGTCGAGGCGGATGTACTTGGAACTCTCCCCGCCGATTTCGAACACCGTGCGGGCCTGCGGGTAGAGGGTTCCGATCATCCGGGCGATGGCCTTGAACTCGTTCTCAAAGAACAGCCCCAACACCTTGGCGATGGTGCGGCTGCCCGATCCCGTTACGCGGATGCCCTCCACGCGGTCCTCGGGAACGATCTCGTAAAACTCCTGCAACAGGTCGTAGGTGGATTGGATCGGGCTGCCGGAGATGCGCCGGTAATCGGAGAGCACCAGCGGCCGGTCATCCAGCGCCTTGAGGCGAAGTTCGGGATGCGCCGCGCACAGGGTTTCGAGGATGGCCCGGTCTCCAGGCTTGCCCAAGGCGGCCAATTTGAGACTGATAGCCCCGATATCCAAACCGATATTGATACCCATTTGTACTATATTGATCCGAAATGGCGCATGGATACAATAGAATCATACCTGAATTACCGGAAACTCCAGCCGATTGGCGCCGGTGTGCGGTTGAGTGGAAAAGCCTCGATGCAAGTGGCGAGGCAGGCGCAACCGCCTGCCCCAACAAATGCGGACAGCTTACGTCTTGTAGACTTTCCAGAAGACTTCGCGGAACTTGGCCATCTCCTGGTCGGTGCCGATGGTCACACGCAGCAGGTTGTCGAGGGGCGGGAAGGCGCGGCCGACCGCTACCCCCAGGCGCGGCATGGCGGTGCCGAACTCGCGCGAGTTGCGGCCCACGTCGATCATCATGAAGTTGGCGTGTGGCTCGATGAATTTGACGTTGCGCTCGCGCAGCCAGGCGCACAACTCGCGCCGCGTCCGGGCCAGCGCCGTGCGCCGTTCCCGGAGGATGTTCTGCTGGTCGCCCAGCGCGGCGGTCACGGCGCGCGCGCTCACAATCGAGATGACGTTCATGCGCAGAGGCGTCAGGCGCTCGATGATATCGGGCCGGGCAGCCGCAAAGCCCACGCGCAGTCCGGCCATGCCGTAGATCTTCGAATAGGTGCGCGTCACGATTACGTCCTTGCCTTGCCGCACGTAGGGCAGCGCGGTCTTCAGGTCGGGACTCTCGCCGAAGTGGATATAGGCTTCGTCCACCAGCAGGGTGGTATTGGCGGGCAGGTTGGCGACCAGCCAATCGATCTCCTTGGCGGTGGTGATGGCGGCCGTCGGGTTGTTGGGGTTGCAGACGTAAATCAGTCCGCCGTGGGCCTTGTCGGCTTCCTCCGCCAGTTTGTGGACATCGGCGGTGTAGTCTTCGCGCAACTTGGTGAGGATCACGGGTCGGCCGAGAATGCGTGCCAGTTCGATGGGACCTTCATAGGCCGGGGCAACGCTGATCAGCGGGCGGGTGGCCGAGGTGAACGTTTCCACCGAGGTATGCAGGACTTCGCTCGATCCGCAGCCCGTGACGATCTGTTCGGGCGCAAGCTCTTCGCTCCTGGCAATGGTGGCGTAGATGTCGCGGAACTCCTGGTAGTGGTAGCGGCCCGATGTAGGCAGCACCTGTTGCATGGCGGCCAGTGAGACGGGTGGCGGCCCGGCCGGATTCTCATTGGCGTTCAGCCACACCATGTCTTTGGGAAGGTCGGCGACATTGACGGCTGCGCGCTGGGCGTAGGCCATTTCGGGGAGCAGGCGGGCCGCGGCGGCGGCGATTCCAAACTGCGCAAGGCTTCTACGAGTAAGCATGTGTCCCTCCAGGATCCGTTGAAGACATGATACCGGTTTTGGGGAGGAATTGGGTGGTGGTGGGGCCGGCCGGTGCTTACCATTTTGGGGAATTCCTCACCAGTCNNTCGCGGCTCGGTAACTCACGCTGAATCTGCAACAATCGCAACCGAGCCGCGACCGTGAGGGAGCGGTTGCCTGCTCGAACCGCGGCAGCCAGGATTCGCGGCCCCACTATTGCATGATCGTCACACTGGCCGGGGGGCTGGCGACTCCTCCCACCGTTACGACTACGGGCTGTACTCCCAGGGGGGCGTTGGCGGGAATCACGAAATTGATCTGCGTCGCGCCGGCCAAGCCGGGCGGAATGCCGGCAAAGGCGATCTGCGCGGGCATTCCTCCCACCGTCACAGTCACAGGGAGCACCGGCGCCGGCAGCAGGCTGAGCGGCGTGGCGGTGAATGGCGACGCGCCGGTCGCCAGGAACGGTAAGACCAAGCCTTCCCCGGTGATGAATGCCAGGAGCGTGTCGCCGCGATTGCCGGTCGAAAAGGGAAGCAGCGCGCCGGGATGGGCCGGGTCGGTGAACAGGCCGGGAGCTGCGGCCGAGACTGGGAATGTCAGGGACGCTACCGTTCCGTTGTTGTTGACTCCGAGGACGGCGGTTCCTGCGCCCGTTTCGTAGGGGACTTGGAGATTGATTTGGCCGGACGAGACGAAATACAGCGGCGTGGGGACACCGTTGACCGAGGCCGAGACTCCGGCCAACGACAGCGGCAACGGAAGACCGGCGGCCAACTGCGTGGATGGCGCGAGTTGCTGGCCGAATATGCTGAGGATCATTCCGGGGGCGAACGCCGGCCGGAACGATGCGCCATTGCTCACGCCGCCGATGGTCGCACCGGATGCACCTACCGTGAACACCACGGGCACTTCCAGGAATTGGGGCACGGCGTCCGCCGCCTGAATCAGCAGCGTGGCATTGTAGACTCCGGGCGACAGTCCGGCTGCGGAGGCAGTCAGAGTGACTTGGAATGATGCCGTTACTCTGTTGGCTGGGGAAGTTGCGGTAAGCCAAGCCGTGGACCGATTGGCCGGCAGCACCGTGACGCCCAACGTTCCGCCACCCGCGAGATTCACGTTCAGGCTTCCAGACGCTGTCGCCGGCGCATTCGGTACCGCCAGCGTCACGACATTCTGCGAGGCCGAAAGCGTTGCGGGGCTCGCCGGCGGACCCGCGAACATGGTGGAGACCGTAGCGCTGACTGGCCCGCCGATCTGGTCCGTACCATCGATTTCGAATGTGGTCGCCGGCGGCGGGGTCGGGCCGGGCCAGCAGACGTGCGCCTGCAGCATGCCCAACGGGGCCAGCAGATTCGTGCCGAAAAGCTGCTGGATCTGGCTGGTCCAGTCCGCGCTGCCCGCCTTCAAGCGAGTGAGCGTCACCGCGAAGCCAAGTTGCTCCTGCACGATCAACTGCTGCGACCATTGGCACGACGGATCGGCCGCCGGATTCTGTTGAACCGCCGTCGGTGCGCTTACGAGCGTGATACCGGGCCCGCCCAGCGCGCCTTCCAACACCAGCGTAGATTGCGCGGTCCACTGGCGGCCATCGGCATCCATGCCGGTGAACGCGTACACCCGATTAGCCGGCAGGACCGACGGAACAGTCGTGCTGATGGAACTGGAGAGGCTTCCGTGCGGCGGCAGCGTAGTGCTCCCGAAATCCCCAGCAAACAGCGAGAAATCGTCGTTGCCGTTTATCGTCCAGCCGGTGACGGTAGTGCCCACCCCGGCTTCCTCGGTCAGGGTCACCCTCACGAACTGCCCTTCATGCGCCGGGTTGGGCGTGATGGTCAACAGGACTTGCGAGCCAGCGGACGTGGCGGCGACCGTCACCACGGCAGTCCCGGTCGACCCGCCGTAATCGGCGTCGCCGCTGTAAGTGGCGCTCACCACTGCGTTCCCCACGGGCAAACGTGGACCGGTCACGGTGAGAGTGGCGCGCGGCACGCCGCCGGTGCCGATCAACGGGGCAATGCCCAGAATCGTGCGGCCGATCGTGAACGTGACGGTTCCTCCCGCGGGGAGGCTCAAGACGGAAAACGTCCCTGCCGGGGTCACCGTCGCCGTAAGCTGCACCGTGTCGCCGAAGTTGATATTGGAAGGACCGGCGTTGAGCGCAGTGGAGGTAGGCGCCGCGGTGCTGCCCCACTGGGTCACGAAATTGGCCACATCGAGCGAGCCCAGCCCGGTCGCGAGATCGTAGCCTGGTCCGGCGGAGAAACCGAGCATCCCGTTGTTACAACCGGGGCTTCCGGCGGTGCAGGGGACCATGTTGTTCCCCTGCGTGATGTCGTGGAAGGCGTTGGGGACGACGCGGGCCATGCGATACAGTTCGGGATTGATGTTCCCCAAACCCGGCTGCGACTGCGCGCCGCTCGACATCACGTACTGATTGAGCAGCGCCAGCACCCCGGCAAAGGATGGCGCGCTGGCCGACGACCCGCCCGTGCGCGTCTGCCCGTTGCTGTTGACCACCAGATACTGGTCGTGATTGCCCGCGGCGTTGAAGGAGATGTCGGGGACGTCGCGGGCATTGTCGTCAGGCACTCCGGGACCAGCCTGCCACGCCGGCTTCGTGAAGAAGATGGAGTGTCCGCCGCCCGACGCCAGGAGTCCTCCTCCGGCGGCGGTCTCGTTCCAAGCCACTTCGGGAATGTAGGACAGGGCCGATCCCTGGCTTGCGTCGTTGGAGGCGCGCCAATATTGCCCGCCAGCCTCGTTGAACATCGTGCCGCCCATGGCGGTGACTTCGGGAAAACTGGCGGGGATGCCGACCGCCAACCCGTCCGAGACTGTGGTCGCGTTGCCGGTGGTTCCGAAGAAGCCGTGCGCATCGCAGCCGGCGCCGCCCGAATCGCCAGACGAAGCCACCCAGGTGATGCCCTGCGCGTTGGCCTGCTGGGCCATCATCCGGATCCCCACGCCCGCATTCGGCTCGCACGTGGACAGGCTATAGCTCAGAATGGTGACCAGGTTCTGGTCGATGGCCGCCTGCGCCGCGGTATTGAAGTTGGCGGCGTAGATATAGACGAGGGTTGCTTTGGGCGCGATGGCGCCCGACCATTCGAGGTCGAGCGCCGCCTCGTTGGGGGTGCCCTGGAGACCGGGGTCGGGCCCCACCAGGTGCTGCTCCACCTGGGTCGGGGGCAATCCCACCAGCTTGCGAAAGCTGTCGATGTACCCCTGGTTCATGTCGTACGCGCCCACGATGCCGATCCGCTGTCCGGTGCCATCGATCCCCATGGCGTAGAGCGGCGTGACGTCATAGATGGTGGCCCAATCCTCGGGGGCCAGTTGGTTCGCGCCCGAGGCGGTATCGTATTGGGGGGTGGGAGCGGGCTGCGGCCGGGCGAAGTCATCCAACCCGCGAATGCCGCCGTAGAGGTCCTGAAGAGCCGCGGGGAGAGCGAGTTCCGTGGCGCTGGCAAAGTAGGTTTGTCCATCGATGCGGTAGCGGTGAATGCTGGTGTGGAATGCCTGCTCGACTTGCTTGACGGGGCCGCTGAAGGTGATGAAGTTGCGTGCGTGCGCGCGCTGTTGGATGTCGAGGCCCTGGGATTCGAGCCAGGCGGATACCGCGGAATAGTCGGCCGGCGCCAGACCGAAGCGGTCGCCGAACTGCTCGGGCGTGAGCCACTTGTGGAACTGGGGCGAGGAACGGTCCTGCTGTCGGTCGAGTAAGGTTTCGAGCGCGGCCTGCTGGGCTGCCGACGGCTTCAACATCAGTGTGATGAAGGGGAGCTTTCGGGACGGATCTTCGGGGCCCTGATCGTAGCGGGCCTGCGCCTTGGGGTGAAGGCTTCCCGGCAGGATCGCGGTGCGAGTGTCGTCGATCCCGTGGGCGAGTCTCGGAGGTTGTGCCAGAAGAGCGGCGGAGGTAAGGGCGCTGGCCAGGACGATCTTACGGACGAACCCGGTCGAGAATCCCACTTTCAGGAACGGTCGGAGCTGTTTTGGCCTCATTGACTAATAACTTAGTCATTAGTGGCGCGCTTGTCAAGCGAACGCTCGAAGTCGTCACGATCGTTGCGCCGCGCTTTGTTATCAATCTCACGGAGGTGGTTCAAGTGTGGTGGGGCGAACCCCCTAGTCCCCGCGGGTCTCCCCGGACCCGCTGTCGCCCTAGAATCAAAATCCGGCGCGGTGCGAACAGGCCGACGAGGGCGTCGGCCGCGGACCAGGGGGTCCGCCCCACCCGTGGCACAGGCATTCTTGCCTGTGTTTGGTTTTCAGGGAGAAAAAGCAACACAGGCAAGGTGTTTCATGGGTGGGTGTGGGGGCAGTTCATCTCGGGCCCGGTGGGGCAACCCTCTCGCCTGCGCCGGCACTGTACGGCGACCGTCTCGAGCTGCCGCAGTTGACCTGCGGTAATCGAATCGCCGTCAGATTCGATCAGGGCGTACGGCGTATCGGTCTCAAGTGAAAGTGTGTGAATCACGGCCGACGCCGAATTGGCGGGGGCGCAGTTGAAGGCGCCGATGTTGATGTAGCCATCGAACGCCCCGGCCTGGAGCAGGGTGGCATACCGGCCGATGGTCAGCGGGGCTTCCGTATAGCCATTCAGCGAGATGCGTTTGTGGCCCTCGCGCTCCACATCGCCGAAGGGCACGTAGGGGCTGAACAGCAGTCCCGATTCACCTGCAATCC
>PMTT01000897.1:0-4026 GCA_003167275.1 Bryobacterales bacterium
GAATTTTGCGCCGGAAAGTAGCTCGCCTTTGTCTCCAAGTCCGTCCCTCACCCACCATGTTTCACAAAGGGTAAGTTTTGCATCATTGCCGGAAGGACCGTAAACAAAGGGCTTGGCACGTTGCAAATGTCTGTGCAAAATTGAGAGCATGAAATACGGCCATGCCCGCGTCTCGACGGACGACCAGACCCCTGCCCTGCAACTCGCGGCCTGAAGAAGGCCGGATGCAAAACCATTTTCAAAGACGACGGTTTATCAGGAGCCACGACCAAGCGCCCTGCCCTGCAACGTTGCCTCAAGAAACTCGAACCCGGCGACACGCTCATACGCTGGGCGTCGATCCGGGCGAAGTAGGCGTCCAGCCCGGCGAGGATCTCCTGGCGCTGTTCGCCGGAGAGCGGCGGGGGCTCAAAAGCGCGGACGCTGACGGCCTCCCGGTCCGATAGCGCCCGGCCGAGCAAGCTTTCTAGCGCCATCCTCTGTTCGGATGACAAGTCACTGGCTTATGGATCATGGCTCACCTCCAAACCTGGCCCTGCCCCCACCCTACTCCGGGTGGGGGTTGCTGGGTCAAGGCGCGACTCCGCTGCTCCACCTCCCACAACACCCTTCAAGCCCGGTCTGCACCGGTCTCCAATCTCAGTCACCGAACTTTCAGAATAGTTTCACGCTGATTCTAAACTACTTCCGGATGTCAAACCCCCATACCCGAAAGCTCGCCTGCTATACCGGAATCAGGAGCAAGACTGAATGCCCAAATCGCCATCCCTGATCCCAATCGATCGCCGGCTGCCAGACCCGCGGATCCCCCACGCCATTCTCCACAGGGAGGGCGTGTAATGTACTATTTTTTCACCGACTGGATCTCCCGTCCCGCGGACCGCGAAACGGAGGAAACCGCATCCGCCGCGAAACTCGAATCCTCGGAAACCAACCCCTCCCGGGAGTGTCCGAAAATGGGATTTGGCTTTGTTTCGCACTACGCCGTCGAACGCCACCCAAGCGCCCAAACTGCGCCGCACGGACCCGTAGACCAGGGGAGCGCAGGTCCGCAATCCGACTGTGACGCATCTCTCCCACAACCTCGCAAGATGCGTCACAAAATTTCAATTTTTATCCGCAACATATAGAAAACACAACATGTTATTATTCGCACAAAAATTTGCCCGGATCTGCAAACATGCGTCACAGACCGAACCGCCGCCGACCGCCTGCCCCACATGCCGTCCACAGGAAAACGTCTCTGTCCCCGCATTTCCCCCTAAAGACTTTCCGCGAATCGGCCGATATCCATATAGCATCGCGGAGTCGCCGCCAGTGGGCAGGCTGCCCTCACGCGAGGCTGGAAAGAAGGAGATAGAGTTGGCCCCGCAGACATTGACAGTTCTGCTCATTGAAGACAACCCCGATTTCGCCAGGATCGTACAGCAATGGTTGTCGCAATCCTCGGCTGAGGTCGAGTATGTTCTGAACTGGACGGATTCTCTGGCCGAGAGCCGCCGCCGCCTGGCTAGTGGAAACGTCTCGGTGATCCTTCTCGATCTGAACCTTCCGGATAGCGAGGGCGACTCCACGTTCACCGCAGTCCGCTCGCTGGCCCCGGAAATACCGGTGATCATTCTGAGCGCCGGCGATGACGTGGCTATGGCGCTCCGGTTGATTCAAGAAGGAGCCGACAACTATCTGGTCAAAAGCAATTGCAGCGCGGAAGCGCTGACCCGGGCAATCCGATACGCGGTGGTCAAGCATGGTTCGAACACGCGCCGGCAACCGACGGAAGAGCCGCTCGACCAGGCCACGGTCGTCGCCGTGATTGGGGGCAAGGGCGGTGTGGGCGCGACCACAGTCGCATGCGCACTGGCGTCGGAACTGCGCCGGCGCACCGGAGAAGCTGTGCTGCTGGCGGATTTCGACATGCACACCGGTCTGGTGGCTTTCCTGATGGCGGTCGATTCGGAGTACAGCATCATGGACGCAGTCTCGAATTCCGCCCGGTTGGACCGGAGCTTGTGGCAACGGATCGTCGTCCAGTCTGAGGATGGCGTCGATGTGGTCTGCTCACCATCGATGGCCAGCCCTATAGACCCGCTTCCGGAGAAGTTGTGCCAGGTCCTCGCCGCCATCAAACCGTTCTATCGCTGGATTGTGCTCGACCTGGGGCGTCTGAACAGTGGTGCGCCCAGAATTCTGGAAGCCGCCGACGAGCTCGTGGTGATCACCACCACCGGCATTCCGGCCCTGTATGAAACCAAGCGGGCCATTGAAACTCTCCGCACTGCCGGGGTGGGTGATCGGATCCGCTTAACGGTCAATCGAATGGAACCGTTGGAAGCGTGCTCTCCAAAAGAGCTGCGCAGCATTTTCGGCATAGAGGTCTCCACGGTTTTACCCAGCAGCAGCCGGGAACTGCACGAGGCGTGCGTCCAGAAAAAAGTACCGGGAAGAAACAGCGCCTTCAGCAAGGAAATGGGGAAGCTGGTTCAGGCCATCGGCGGCCCGCACGAGGTTGAATTGCGAAAACCCACGCTGGCGGAGCGGTTTCGCCGTAATCTCAAGTCCCCGGCACAACTTGCCGAGAAATGAACCTCATGACGGACCTCACATCGGCTCTGATTGTGGTAGTGACGGACAATTCATCCCACAGGGAGCGGTTGCGCGGTATTCTAACCGCTGCGCGTTATCGGGTTCTGCTGGTCTCAGACTTCGAGACGGCCGAGGCGCGGATCGCCGGAGGCGGCGTGGACCTGGTGGTCATGCGCCTCTCCCCGGGTCCCCAGAAAAGACCCGTCTTGGAATCGATCGCGTCCCTCGAAAAGCGCCATGCTGAATTGCCCATCGTGGTTTTATGCGACCGCGAGTCGAACGGCGAGCCGCCGGGCCTTGCCATCACCCACGGGGCTTCCAATTCGGGGAGGCTGCGAGTCGTGCAGGAAGCCGACCTCATACCCACCGCACGAGCACTCATCGAGCGGCGCCCCCTCCTGAACCAACCCGAGCGGAATGGCTCCGCCAGCATCATCTCCTTGCAAGGAGCAAAGGGAGGGGTTGGCGCCAGCACCGTGGCGCTGAACCTGGCCGCACTGCTGGCTCGTCAAGGCCAAACGATATTAGCCGAACTACGGCCGGGGCTTGGGACGCTGGCATCCTATTTTCGGCTACGGCGCAAGATTCGAACCATCGAGGATCTGGCGGCCACCGGCGCGGACCGAATCCAAGCCGCCGATCTGGAGGACTGCCTGTGGCCCTGTCACGAGATTCCCGGGTTGCGCATTCTATTTGGCCCCTGCTCGCTGGAGCGTGACTTGGATTGGGCGGCGAGCATAAGCCAAATCCTGCGCACCGCCGCGGGAACTGTAGATTACGTGGTGGCCGATCTGCCCCACTACTTTTCGGGTGTGAACCGGGCCGCGCTGCGCGCAACGGACTACTTCCTTCTGGTCCTGGAGCGGGATCCTTTATGCCTGCAGGCCGGTAAGCTGATGCTCGGAGCCCTGGAGTCGGAGAACCTGCTTCCGCACTCGACCGCCGCGGTCGGAGTCAGCCGTGTTCCATTGGCTGCCCCCGTAGGTCTACCGGAAATGGAGCAGGAACTGAACGTACCGGTTTTGGGTTCCGTGCCGCCGGACCCCGATCTTTGCCTCCGGGCCTATCAGGCGCAGACCGCCGTCGTGGCTCTCGACCCCGAGAGCATACTGGCGGCCAGTTATGCGCGCCTGGCGGAGGCATTACCCGCGGCACTCCGGGCCCGCCGCCCCCGGCTGGCCTAGAGAAAGGCCCTCAGCAGGTTGGGTTAAGATAGTCTGGATAGCGCCCTGAAAACCCGCCCAGAATGATCGAATCCAAGCAACCCTCCAGGACACAAAATCGCTGGATCGCTCTGTCGGCTACTGCCGCGTTACTGCTTATTTGTGCGATCTTACAACGGCACTCTGGGGCTTACTCCTCGGACCTGGCCGGACATTCCGACGAGCCGGCGCATGTTGTGACTGGTCTGATGGTCTATGACTATCTGGGGCATCTTCTCAG